>JALYXV010000044.1 GCA_030947025.1 Actinomycetota bacterium
GCGGCCGCGGCCGCGGTCGTCGAGCTACCTCGGGCCGGTGCGGCTTGGGGCGCGGCGGATGCCATCGGCGGCAAGCCCAGCGTGCCGATCAGGCACAGGGCAGTGACGACGGACGCGACGATAAAAGGCCTGCGTTGCACGGTTTCCCCTCCGACAAGTTGCCAAACGAAACAATACGACAAGATGCGACATTTGCCCAGTACCGGTATACGTTTGGATGTGTCGCCACGCCTCGGGGTATCTGCTCGCCCCGGCCTGGCTCTGTTAACGGCTATGGCCTTGGCTGGGGCGGGATGCGCGGCCAGCACGGTGGCTCCGTCGGCGCCGATCCACCTGAGTGGGTCGGTCGCAGACGCGGCTGGCCACCCGGTTGGAGGAGCGCCTCTGCTGTTGTTCAAGGAGGTCGACTTCGGGGAGGCCCTGGGGGGCTTGACCGCGGCGGTAGCGACCTTGGGGATCGCCTGTTTCCTGGCTCATGGCCCGGCGGTGTGCGCCCGCGCCCGCAAGGCGACGTCCGGGCCCGACGGCAGCTTTTCGTACGATCTGACCGGCCGCGACACGCAGGGCTCGGTGGGCAACGCCGACAACTTCGACCTGACCGCCCTCCTTCCGCCCACGCCGGGATCGCCCGCTCGGGCCGCCACCACGGTCCGGTTTCGCGTCCAGAAGACCACTCTGGTCGTGCCCACCCTGCGGGCTTGGGGCACACCGATCCAGCTGACGGCGCGACCGTCGGGCATCCAGGTCAGCTGGACTTCCCTGCCTTCGGGGTACGGGCCGGCGCCGTCGTACGCCATCGATTTCGTCGACGGCGCCTCGCCGCGGGCGGTGGCCAGCGTGGCGGATGCGGCGCCCGGGGCCACTGTTGACCCCCGGTGGCTGGAGGACCGGTCCGGGACGACCGAGGTCGACGCCAGCAACCGGGTGTCGGGGCCGGGCACCGACTTCGTGTTCACCTACCGGTCGCAGACCGCCCCGTTCCAGGGCCGCTCCTCACCCCTTTCGCGGCGAGCGGCGTGCTTCGGGTCCACCGGGGACCAACCGGCCGCGCCGGTGAACCCGTGCCGGCTGACCGATGGCGACCTGTTCACACCGGCGGGCGTGCCGGGCGACGCCGTTTACCTCGACCTGGCTCGTCCCGCCCCGGTCGGGTTGGTGGTGATTCGCGGGGGCAGCGGCTTCGGTGTGGTCGAGAGCAGCACCGACGCAAAAGCCTGGAACCCGCTGGGCAACGCAACGGGGACCTTTTCCCCGCTAAAGGCGGCCACGACGGCCCGTTACGTCCGGGTGCGCTCGACCAGCGGCGTCAACCTGGGCAACCTCACCGAGATCTCGGTCTGGCCCTGAGCTAGGCGCCGATTTGCACGACCTGCTGGAAGGTGGGCCGGTTGACCCACTCCATGGCGGGCACGCCGGTGACGCCGATCTTGGCGAAGTTGATCCGGTCGTCGGCCGGGTGCCGTTGCCAGGCGCTCACGGTGGGGGAGGCGAACTCGGCCTGAAGGCGGCCGGCGGCCGCCGAGAGGGACTGCCAGAGGGCGGCTCGGCAGGCGGAGAGGTCGCCGCCGCCGCAGTAGGTCGCAGACGTCGGTCCCATGACGAGCCGGCCGAGAACCTGGCGCAGGTCCTTGTTGACCTGGGAGTACAGGCCGCCGTCGAACGCTGAGCCGATGTGGTTCTGGGGCGGGTCGTTGACCGGGATGGCGAGGTGCTCGATGGCGTGACCGCTCGTCGGGTCGAAGATGGCGTGGACCGCCAGCGGCCACCAGGCGTCCATCACCGCCGGTCCGATGGGATCGTCGTAGGCGCCGGTGTTCAGCCGGTCCCGGCGGTGGGCCCCGGCTGCGGCCCACCGGGCCAGGGCGTCCCTCAGGGCGGTGGCGCGGGGGTCGGCGCCGGGTGGAGCAAGCGGGCCGAGCACGTGCACCATGAGGGGCAGGTCGGCGTCTCCGCGCAGGTCCACCGTGCCCGCGTCCTCCATGGCGCTGACCAGGGCGGCCCGGTCGAGAGGGCCGGCGGCGATGGCGGCCTCGATGCGCCGGTCGAGCAGCTGGCTGCGGTACACCGGCCCGAACGAGAACTGGTCGTCGGCCGCCGACCAGGCGGGCGCCTCCTTGTTGTTCCACGAGGTGATGTAGCCCCGGGCCGGGTTGAGATCGGACGGGTTGGTGTCTGGGGCGATGAAGCCCCGCCAGTCCCACGGGCCGGTGGCCCAGGCGGGCAGGTTGGGGTCGATGCCGGAGGCGCGCTGCGGGCAGCGGCAGGATTGCTGGTAGCCGATGTTGTGGGCGTCGACGTAGAACCAATTGAAGGTGTAGTCGATCCCGGCCACGGCCCGTTGGAACGCGGCGAACCCACCGGCCATGAACGCGGGGTCGTTGAGCCGGCGGAAGCCGAGAGCCGAGCCCAGTTCCACGCCATAGGTCGAGCGCTCGGTGGCGATGGCGATCGGCGTCCCGTCGGTGAGCCGGCCCCGGGCCACGACCGGCCCGTAGCGGAGGCTGCGCTGCACCGGCCACGACAGGACCAGGTCAGGGTTGCCGGCGGGCAGGCCGGCCAGGGTGGGCTTGGCGATCTGCACATGCTGGAAGGCGTCGAGGGATTCGCACGTCCCGTTGTGGAGGGCGCCCATGGAGCCGGCGGTCGCCGGGCCCCCGTTGGGGTCGCACAGCTTGAGCACGACCTGGTCGACGTTGTCCGCCCCGGCGGACGTGGCCGACCAGGCAAAGTTGGCGCCCCGGCCCATCTCCACGTAGGCGTCGGTGCCGGGGAAGGAGATGCCCCGGGCGTCGATGCCCGGGCCGTGGACGTCCTTCTCGACCAGGACCTGGGGGGCGAAGTAGCCCGTCTGCGGTCCCATGACCGCGATCGGGTGGCCCGACTTGGTGTGGGCACCGGAGACGAGAAGGGCGTTGCTCATGGCGGTCGGGAAGCGGAGGCTGAAGGTGCCGAAGGGGCCGGTGGCGACCTGGGCGACGGGGAGGACGCCCTGGATGGCCTCGAGCAGGTCCTTGAGCGACGGGTTGCCCCCGCTGACGGGTGTGAGGGAAGCACAGTCGAGCTGGGGCTGGGAGGCGGGGTCGACCGGACCGAGGCCCGACGGGTAGGGGGCGGGTCGGGTCGACGTGGTTGGGGCCTCGGGATCATTGTTCGGGTGGAGGTCGCCGAAGATGGCTTTTGCCTTCACCGGGTTGTGCAACTCGGCTGCGGTGGCGTCGAGGCCGCACCGGTTGGACACCTCCCGGCCCCCGCCCCGGCCGAGTTGGGCGCCGATGTAGCTGCCCACCGCCACCGAGTCGGCAGGAATCCAGGGGGCGGGCAGGACCTGGAGGGCCGGGTACTCGGCCGGCAGTTTGAGGGGGTCCACAATGGCCTGGGTGATGTAGGCGTTGACACCGTCGGAGTACGCCTTGAAGTCATCCAGTACGGCTCGGCCTTCGGGACCGCGGGCGGCCATGGCGTTGACCTGATTGGTCAGGTCGGCGTCGGTGTAGGGGGCCACGGTGAGCTGGGCCCGGTCCATGGCCTGGTTGGCCGGCGAGGGGCCGAGGAACTCCGAGAGGCGGGCCCGGCCCGCGTGGCGCAGGGCGTCCATGAAGAACAGCCGGTCCTCGGCGCCGGTGTAGCCCTGGGCGAACATGGTGGCGTAACGGGTCTGGCCGAAGATATGGGGCACGCCGAAGCTCTTGTCCCGGATCACGGTCACCCCGGAGACGGGGGAGTAGACCGGGCCGATGTCGTTGGGAGCCACGCCGAACGAGGCGTCCTTGAAGAAGGCGCCCAGTTGCGCCTCCGTCAGGCCGGGCACGGCGTGAACCAGGTTGGCGTACATGGCTTGCTGATCGATGAAGTGGGCCGGTGGCGGCCCCAGAGCGGCGTTCAGGGTGTCGACCGCGTTGAGGTTGCCCTGTTGGCCGGCGGGGAGGATGTTGAGGAAGCCGCCCGTGTCCCCGAAGCCGCGGTACCGGCCTGCCGCCGAACTGGTGCGTGGGGCGGACGGGAGGAGGGCCAGCAGCACCGCCACCAGGAAGTTGATGACCGGACTCACCGGCCGGGAACTCTAGATCGTCGGGCACGGCCCGGCGCTGGTGTCGCGGCGCTACCGGATCTCGTGGGGCGGGCAGTCGTGGGGGTGCGAGGCTTCGTCCTCCAGACCCACCACGAACATGCGGCCCCGGCGGTCGCGCAGCACCTCCACCGGCGCGTCGTACAGAGCGGAGAGTCGCTCGCTGGTGATGACCTCTTCGGGTTGGCCCATGGTGACCCGGCCCCGGGCGACATAGATCACCTTGTCGAGCACGGGAAGGAGAGGATTGACGTCGTGGGCGATCAGGAGGACGGCCATGTGCCGGGACCGGGCCAGGCCGGCGACCAGACCAGCGACGGCGGTCTGGTTGCGCAGGTCGAGGCTGGCCAGGGGCTCGTCGAGCAGCAGCAACCGTGGGTCGGCGATGATGGCCTGGGCGAGGAGAAGCCGTTGGAGTTCCCCGCCCGAGAGGGTTCCGACGGCATGGTGGGCGAACTCGGTGGCTCCCACCGCGGCCACCGCCGCGTCCACCTTGGCGGCCAGCTCGGCCCCGCCCCGGCGGCCGGTGAGGCCCACGCCCCACTTGGGGCCCACCAGGCCCAGCTTGACCAGTTCCGCTCCCATGAGCCGCAGTTCGGGATCGATGGGGCGGCGCTGGGGGACGTAACCGATGGCCGGGTTGCCCCGCCGGGGTGGCTGGCCCAGCACCGTGAGCTCGCCCGCCGCGGGCGCGACCAGGCCGAGGAGGAGGCGCGCCAGCGTCGACTTGCCCGCCCCGTTGGGTCCCAGGACGGCGACGAACTGGCCCGGCGGCACCGAAAAGGTGGCGTCCGCCCACACCATGCGGGGCCCATAGGAGACCGCGACATTGCGAGCTTCGATGACCGGGCCCGGGGGCGCGGGTTCGCTCGGGGCGTCGGCGGTCGCGGTGGGGGCGGGCTTCATCACCGCTGGACCGTACCCGGTTCCGGTGTGATCCAGGCGCGAAGATGAGGCCGTGAGGAGCAACCTGCCGCTGCGCCCTCCCGACGAGGCCCGGCAGCGAGCAGATAGCGTTGGGGCCGTGGTGGGGGAGGACAACCGGGGGCGCAGAGCCCTCACTCCCACGGCCCTGCTGCTGGCATTGGCGGTGGCGGCGCTGGTGGCGGCGCTGGTGGCGGGCTGCCAGGGGACGAGCCGGCCGGCGGCGGCGCCCACCACAACGGCGGCGACCACGACCATCCCGGTGACGTCGGCGCCGGCGGTGAGCCCGTCCTCAACCGTCCCGATACAGGCCAGTGGCCCCCGCACCGTGTTGAGCCCGATCGGCCTGAACTTGCGGGCCCAGGCGTCGAAAACCGCCGCCATCGTCGGCACCGCCGGGCAGGGCGCCGTGTTGACGGTGCTCAGCCACACCGACGGTTGGTACCAGGTCAAAGGGGCCACCACGACTGGGTTCATCACCGACAATCCCAACCTGAGCGCCGAGGGGAAGTTCACGCCCTACAGCTCGGACCAGCACAACTTCTCTGCCCTGTACCCCGACCGGTGGACCGCGGCCGAGACGGCCCCGGCCAGCGTGGTCTTTCATCCGCCCGCGGGCAGCAATGACAGCATCGTATTCACCACTGCCACCACGGCCGGTCAGCTCGGCCGGGGCCGGGCCGGCTACCGCCAGCAGAGTGCTGCGGTGGTCGTGGTATGCGGCGTCACGGGAGAGCTCGTGACCCTCGCCCAGGCGGGGGCAGCCACTCCTCCGGCGACCGGAGTGGGCGGGGCGGTGCCCGAGCGCTATTTGGTGCAGATCCATCTGAGCCTCGACCCTCAGCACGCCCTGGGGGTGGACGCCAACCTGTCCGACTTGGCCCAGCTGCAGACGGTCAAGAACGTCATGTACTCCATTTCGTTCCCGTTCCCACAGTGTGAGGCGGGCGCCACGCCCAACCAGACGTCGAGCACCGCTCCCATCACGACCGTCCACTGAGCATCCACGCCGGCGTTCCGCTTCCGCGTCAACTAACGGGGCCCCTGCACCCAAAAACTGCCACGGTTCCCGGACCGCGGGCATGCGCTCGCGGGATTTTCGCGACTGATCCGTATCGTCCGATTACGAGAGGGGCACGTTCCTGCGAAACAGCCGCGAGGAGCGTGATGGACGAAGGAGGCATCCAACGTGGTTGCGGAGTTGACTGAAGGGGCCGAGGAGAAGTACTTGAGTCGGGGCGAGGCCGCCCTACGAATGGGAGTACCTCCGAGGACCATTCAGCAATGGGCCAAAGAAGGAAAGATCCCGTTTGTTCGCACCATTGGCGGCCACCGGAGGTTCTCGGGCCGGGACCTGGATGCCCTGAGGGAGTTGGTCGAGAAGCGGCGACCGCGCCGGAAGAGGAGCCAGACCAGCGCGCCGTAGCCCATTTTGTCGCGGGCTTGGGGCCGGCTCCGCGGCCCCGAGCC
>JALYXV010000061.1 GCA_030947025.1 Actinomycetota bacterium
TTCCTGCGCACTCCGGCGCTCAACCGTCCAATCAGGCGATGCTGAAGCGTGTATTACCCAACCATGCTGTCGATGCACAATCCTGGCTCCGGTCGAAGTGCCCGCAGGACGCATGCGGGGTCTTCACGAACCTCACCTGTCTCTTGGGGGAGGGCCAACAAAACCACGTCTGGGTACCTGCAACGATGTCGTGTGCAAGTGACGGCGCCAGCGGTTTCCGCTGCCGTCGGGGTCGGCCGGAGGAAACCGATACTGTCACCGCCCGCCGACGTAGGTACTGTTCAGGGACAATGCCCTTATCTTCCAACCGGGAGTGCCCGACGCTGTCTCGGCGACTCCAGAACGCACGAGCCGGGTCGTTGGTGCGACCCCTGCTGCCGGCTGACATCACCACCGGATCGTCTCGTCGTCAAGTCGGACCGATGACCCGTTCTGTCGCTGTGCGGATGGTCGCAGGCCCGGACTTGTCCGGATGTGCGCTACCTCACCCCACTCCAGAGGAGATCCACACGTGAACAGCACCATCAAGGTCCGGCCTCTCACGGGCATCTGCCTGGTCGCTGCCGTCGTGCTCGTCATCCTTGCCATCGTGTACTTCACCCAGACCGCCGCGGCCCTGCCGAGCTTCTTCCCCGGACATCAGGCAGGGAGCGTTCATCATCACGTCAAGCACGGCATCGCCATGCTTGGACTGGCCTGTCTTGCCATCATCGCAGCCTGGTTCACCACGTCCCCTGGCGCCCGTTCGGGCGATCGCGTCTGACCCTCGGCCGTGCTGGTCGGGGACTGAGAGTCCAATGAGAGCGTCTACCGGTTCGTCGAGAGCGGCCGCCTGAACATCCGAAACCGGTTTCAAACCGACGTCATAGAACCTCGCTCCACGCCCTGAGCAAGGAGGCAGAGCCCTGTCGGGATGTGGACTCGCAAACGCGCTCGCGGAATGTTCGCGGCCGGCGAGGATACTGACTACCCTCGCATTCAGTTTGGCGATTTTAGGCAGGAGATCGCTATGCGTTTACCCAATTTTGTCCTTCCCCGGGGTTGGCCTCGGAGGTCTGAACGCAGGGCTCCGCAGGTCACTTCGAGCCCCTTGGTGCGATCGGGCCACTGACAATGCTCGTCATCGCCGTGGTAACTGTCACCGTGGTCGTGGTCATCATGGTGCTGGCAGCTTTGTGGCCTTCGGCCGGAGCGTCGGATGCTTGGCGAAGCCGGACTCGTCCCTTTCGCCACTTCGTACGCCGCCGGTATTACCGCCACCACGATCGCTTCTTTTAATTAATCACCGGCGCGGGTCAGTACGTGCTTCCCAGGCTCTCCGGGCTCCAGGCCTTGCTCGTGCCAAGCGGCGCCCGCGGTCGTCAGCCGGCGTGTCGTTCAACGCGCTTTCGTTTCTCCAGCGTCCATAACGCCGCCAGATCCGCGTTTGTTGCGCCTCGCGGCATGCACCCTGATCGGGGGCGGCCCCACTCCCGACCAGTCCCTCAAGGGGGTGCTCGGGCCGGTCGTTCCCCTTTTTGGGTGAGCAATCGGGCATGATGTGGTCTCTGGGTGCCGTGACCGGACCTGCGAGGACGGCGTTTGCCGGTGAGAGAGTCGGAGGTCGTCGTGGCGCAGGACACACCGATGGGTGCCGTGGTGGGGATGACCAGGTCACTGGAAGCGCTGGCCGCGTTGTCTGCCTACGTGCGGGTGCAGGCCGAGGAGCTACCGATCGATCCCCTGGTACGCGACGTGCTGGCCGAGGTCGCCGGGGAGCTGCTCGGTGAGCCGGAGCCGGTCGACGCACCGACCGCAGCCGCGTTGGTGGGCGTTGTTCGGGCCTTCCTTCGACTGGCCGCTGACCTAGTGGACAATCCGGGCCGCCGGGGCGGCTGGACCCAAGTTGACGAGGCGCTGCTCCAGGGCATCGGGCGGGGGTCGGCGTCGGTCGCCGAGGCGATCGGGGTCGCTGAGACCACACTCGACGGGCTGGGTAAGCGCCTCGCGGCATCGGGCGGGAGGCTCCTCGACGTGGGCACGGGTACGGGATGGCTGGCGATCGCGCTCGCGCGGGATCACCCGGAGCTGCGCGTGGTGGGGATCGACATCTTCGAACCGGCGCTCAGTCTGGCCCGAGCGAACGTGGCCGACACCGGGCTGGGGGAGCGCGTCGAGCTGCGACTCCAGGATGTGACCACGCTGGACGAGCAGGGGGCGTACGACGCCATCTGGCTGGCGTTGCCGTTCCTACCGGCGGAGATCGTCCCCCGAGCGTTGGCCGCCTGCGCCACCGCGCTGCGCCCCGGGGGCTGGCTCCTCGCGGGTACCTTCGCCGGCCCCAATGATCGCCTGACTGAGCTCCTCATGAACCTGCGCACGCTTCGGTCGGGGGGCCACCCGTGGCGCGGCGACGAGATCCTCGAGATGCTCCGCGCGGCCGGCTTCGCTGACGTGGGCGAGATCCCCCGCACCTGGGCCTCGCCGACCCGGCTCCACACCGGCCGGCGCCCCTTGCCTCCGCCTACCAAGGTGGCGTGATGTCGGAGCGGAAGACATTCCGGCTCAACCCTGCCGCAGTGCAATGGCGGATCGTGGACGATGAAGTCCTGGCCCTGGATCTTCGAACCTCCTGCTACATCGCGATCAACCGAACCGGCAAGCAGATCTGGCCACTGCTTGTGCGGGGCACCACCGAGGCGGAGTTACGCGACGAGATCGCCCGAGTGTGGGCGGTGGACCCGCTGGCCGCGGGCCGCGATGTCGCCGCCTTCGTCGCCCAGCTGGAAGCCGACGGTCTGCTCCTGGAGGTCACGACGGAGTCCCCCGGGCCCGGCGCGTCTACAGCTTGAGCCACGCCAACGAAGGTCGGCGGCGCCACCGGCGTGACGGGCTGGCGGGTTGGCGGGCTACGGTCGCGCGGACTGCGGTTGAGCGGGCTCTGGTTCGGAGGGCGGTGAGGCATGCCCGGGTTGCACACTCCGACGAATCTCGCGCCACGCCCGCAGTCCGGCCGGAGCCTGGAACGCAACGAACACCGGTCGTACGAGATAGGCCGCAGGAAGGCCGAGCGGTCGCCATCGAGCGAGGCGGGGGTAACAAGAGCGCATGTGTACCGGGGTTGGTACCAGTTCGCGGACCAGGCGCCACAGGAGCTCCCCGGGGCTGCCCGCGCTCGAGAGCCGGGAAAAGCCGGCGGTCGTCCGCGGTCGCGGGGACATGCTCAAGGCGACCGTCGGTGACCGAAGTGGGGGCAGGTCCAGGGCTTCGACCACTTCGTGCCTCCCTCGGGCCCGGCGGATTCCTTCGCCGAATGCTTCGCTGGCGCCGAGCCGTTCCGCGATCACCGCCGCCGCCCTCCACAGTTCGTCATCAGAGCGGTCCAGGGCCCGCGTCAGATCGGCGCTGGCCGTCGACGAGCCATCTGCTCGGACGGCGTGCAGGACGAGCAAGGTGGCCAGTGCTGGCGGCGAGGGGCTCTGCGCGGTGGTCGTCCCCAGGTCGATCGACACGGCTCCCTCGGCCAGCACGTCCCAGCAGAGCTGGTCAGTCACGGTGACGTAGTGGTACGAGTGGTGAAGGTCGATGGTGCCCGGCGCTCCGGGTGGGCAGGTCCAGGTACGGGCGTGGGGAGCCGGATCGCCCAGGGGCCGGCAGGAAAGCGTGCGCAGGCAGCGCTCGGCACCGAGGTGGTGGTCGGGCGGCACCAGAAGGTCGACATCGGAATACGGGCGAAGCTCGCCGTCGGGATACAGCCACCGGCCCATGGCCGGGCCTTTCAGGAGCAACGAGGGGACCCCGGCCGCCCGAAAGCCCTCACCACCGTCGCCGCGACCTGGTCAAGCGCCAACGCCCGCAGCGCCAGCCGAGGCGAATCCACGACCGGAGTCTGCCCGTTTCTGCCCCGCGACGCAACGCCTACCCAACGCCAACCAACGCCTACATAAGGGGCTTGGTCACTTGGTGGACGCAGCTGCCGAAACTTCTGGTCAGAGCCGTGATGCGTAGCCGTCACCTGGCAGGGTGTACCAGGATCCCGGTTCATCCGGCTACATTAACGGGCGAGTCCTGCTTGTGACCCGGGGCTCATATCGCTGTAGGAGTTGGTGTGGCCCCTGAGCCCGTAACCGGATGCGCCTCCAAGGGCGATACGGAGCGGCTGAGCCTCCACGGCCCCCCGTTCGAAGACGTTATGGCCGCGCTTCAGATCGCGGACTCGGCCTTGCACCGTCGGATAGATGCATGGGTGGAAGCGGAAAGGCGCGGAAAACCTGCCGCTTGACGATGTATCGCTAGAGGAAGTTAACCAACGGTTCGGCGTTAAGCCGTAACCCCTCGTCCCTTCTTTTCTCTCTCTTGGGCTACCCCCTACTTGGCTAGACGCGACACTCGTTCCGTGGGCTGAACAAGCCCATGAGGCTTGGCGGGTTTCGACTGTTACACGTTGGCTCATGCGGTTGGTTGAGGATCCAGAGAAGGTCGAAGGCGCTCTAAGGATCAGACGGACCCCTCCTGGATTTATTGCTGAGTTTCATACTTCGCAATACAGGTAACGTGGATCGTGTTAGACGCGGATCCGGTTCATCGCACTGCGCAGCCACTTACGATTGTTAGCAGAACTGTTGGGTGCGTGCTACTTGATGCGGCGTGCATCATTGTGGGCAGAGCCTGGAGGCATACCTGGGGTGTCGTTTAAGGACGTGGCACCAGCCGCGAAGTGGAAGGAACTAAGACTGGTCGCCCTCACGAGGGCGGCGCAGGCTCTTGGCCGGTGCTTGACGGATGGGTCAGGCGACGTCACGCCCAGTTGTCGGACACCTCGGGGCTGTTGTCCTCGGGGAAGGCTCCCGCGCCCGAGTTGCCGATGTTGACAACCGCGCCAGCTACATGGTTGCCGATCGCTTCCAGGCCGCCGGTGTTGCCGGTCAGGACGAGGCTCCCGCCGATGGTGTTGGGGCGGCAGCCGTCTTCGCCGCGGTCGCCGACGAGCACGAAAACGGTGGCGCCGGTGACGCTCAGCGAGCCTCTCAGGGTGCTGGCGCACACCCGCAGGGCGGCGGGACGGGTGGCGACCAGCGAGGCGATGGTCGAGTGTTCCACATCGAGGAAGCCGCCCGGTTGCACGATGACCGAACCGGTCACGTGGGCGTCGACCAGCAGCAGCGTCTCATTGGGGGTGATGGTGATCGGCCCGGGGTGGCTGCCGGTGATGGTGGCGGTGGTGGTGACCGTGACAGGGGCGGGTGGTGATGTGCTGGGCTTGAAGTTCTGGTCGCCGTTGTATCTGGCGCGCACGTGGTGAGTTCCGGCGCCGAGGCCGGAGGTGGTGAAGCGGGCAGAGCCGCCCACGAGGGGAAGGGTGGCGACCGGGGTGGCGGCGCCGGTGGCGGCGCCGTCGAGGTAGAAGCTCACCGTGCCCGTCGGCGCCAACGTGTTGGCGGTGGCCGGGGCGACGGTGGCGGTGAAGGTGACCGGTGCCCCGAACCGGGCGCTGGTCGGGGTGGCCGACAGGGCGGTGGTGGTCGCCGCCTTGGCCACGGTGAGGGTGAAGTCCTGCGTGGCCGGGGTGGCAATGCCGTTGGTGGCGGTGAACACCAGGCGGTAGTTGCCGACCGTGCCCGACGCCGGGATGCCCGACAGGACCCCGTTGGTGAACGTGACTCCGGCGGGGAGGGCGCCGGACTCGGTGATCGACGGTGGCGGTGTCCCGGTGGCGGTCACGGTGAAGCTGCCCGGGGCGCCGACGGTGAAGGTGGTGGCGGCGGTGCTGGTAATGGTCGGGGCGAGGGGGACGACGGGCGCGGGTGCTACGGCCACCGCATACGATGTCGCGCCGATCGGAATGGTGGCGATGACGGTGTCGCTGGCCAGGTCGTCGACGGTCACATTGCCTGCGGGTCCGGTCGCGTAGGCGGTGGCGCCGTCAGGGGTGACAGCCACTGCGTTTTGACCTCCGGCGGCGATGGTGGCGACGACGGTGTTGGTGGCGGTGTCGATGACCGACACCATGTTGTCGAATTGGTTGGTCACGTAGGCGTGCGTGCCGTCGGGGGTGACGGCTACCGAGGTGGGTTCGGTCCCGACGGCGATTGTGGCGGCGACGGTGTTGGTGGCGGTGTCGATGTTGGTGGCGGTGTCGATGACCGACACTGTGCCTGGAGGGCCGTCGGAGAAGTTGGGGACATAGGCGTGTTTGCCGTCGGGGGCGACGGCCACCGCGTTCGGGCCGGCACCGACGGCGATGGTGGCGGTGACTTTGTCGGTGGCGGCGTTGATGACCGACACCGTGTTGTCGGAGAAGTTGGCTACGTAGACGGTGGCGCCGTCGGGGGTGACGGCGACGCCATCGGGTGCGTTCCCGACGGCGATTGTGGCGACGACGATTTTGGTGCCCGTGTCGATGACGTCTATCACGTTGTTGTTGTACTCGGGGACATAGGCGCGGGCGGGCGCCGTCTCCGCCGGGGCGGCGTTGCCCGTGGGCGCGGCCTTGCCCGTGGGCGCGGCCTTGCCCGTGGGCGCCGCCTTGCCCGTGGGCGCCGCCTTGCCCGTGGGCGCCG
>JALYXV010000148.1 GCA_030947025.1 Actinomycetota bacterium
GGCAACCGGGACAACAAGCTGCGGGCCCGCATGAAGTGGCTGGTCGACACCATGGGCATCGACGAGGTGCGGCGGCGGGTGCTGAAGGAGCGCAAGACGCTGATCGCCTCGAGCACCTGGCCTGGGGGGATCCCGCCCCTGGTGGCCGAGCGCGGCGATGCCCCGGCGGGTGTCGGAGCGGGTGTGACGCCGACGCCGGTTGGGACCCCGGTGGCGCTGCGCCTGGGACCGGGCGACAGCTACCAGCGTTGGGAAACCGCCAACGTCGTGATCGGGGTGGCCAAAGGCACCGTGTCGGCCTATGCCTTCTGCCGGCTGGGCGACATCACTTCCGACCAGTTCCGGTCCCTGGCCGCCATCCAGCGCGAGTTCGAGGTCGAGGTCCGGGTGACCAACCGCCAAAACGTGGTGTTCCGGGGCCTGGAGTCCAACCAGCTGGCCTTCCTGCACGCCCGGCTGGCCGCCATCGGTATGGCCGAGCCCGGCGCCGAACTGGCCCGCGACGTGGTCGCCTGCCCGGGCGCCGATACCTGCAACCTGGCCGTCACCCAGAGCCGGGGCCTGGCCGACGCCATCGGCGTGGCGCTGGAAGAGGCGGGACTGGCCGATGTGGGCGGAATCAGGATCAACATCTCGGGCTGCACCAACTCGTGCGGGCAGCACCACATCTCCGACATCGGCTTCTTCGGGGCCGAGCGCCGGGCCCACGGCCGGTCGGCCCCGGGTTACCAGATGCTGCTTGGTGGCCATGTCGGCCAGACCCAGGTGGAGTTCGGTCAGAAGGCGCTGCGGCTGCCGGCCAAGGCGGTGCCCGAGGCAGTGGTCCGGGTCGTCGGTCGGTTTGCGGGCGAGCGCCAGGCGGGCGAGATGTTCCCGGCCTGGCTGGCCCGGGCGGGCGGTCCGGCGGCGGTGGGTGGCGACTTGAAGGAGTTGGACACCTGGCCGACACCGGAGGACGACCCAGGTTTCTACGTCGACTACGACGAGACCGGCCCCTATGTGGCCGAGGTCGGAGCGGGCGAGTGCGCCGGAACCTGAGGCACCCGAAGCACCCGAGGCACCCGAGGCACCCGAAGCACCCGAGGCACCTGAGGCACCTGAGGCACCTGACGGGGGATTGTTCGGTGGGCCACACCGCTGACGAGGAAGGTTTCCCGGTTTCATGACCCTGCTCAACACCGACCGTGACCTCAGCGACCGGGAGTTGCTGGACGCCGCCGCCGAGTTCGAGATCGCGCCCGCCACGGCCATCGTTCGCTGGGCGGTCGAGCGGTTCCACCCGCACCTGTGCCTGACGGCGTCAATGACCGATGCCGTACTCATCGATCTGGCGGTCAAGGTCGAACCGGCCATCGAGGTGGTGTTCATCGACACCGGGTACCACTTCGCCGAGACCCTGGAGATGGTCGAGCTGGTGCGGCGCCGGTACGGGCTCAACCTGCGGGTCATGACCGCCCTGCCCCAGGAAGAGGACCTGTGGAAGGTCGACCCGGAGAATTGCTGCTCGGCCATCAAGACCGGCCAGCTCGACCGGGCCCTGTTCGGGAAGCTGGCGTGGATGAGCGGGGTGCGGCGATCGGACGGCCCCACCCGTACTGGCACCCCGGTGGTGCACCGCGACATGCGGGGTCTGGTCAAGATCAACCCCATCGCCACCTGGTCCGACTGGGATGTCGCGGGCTACATCGAAGACCACGATGTCCCGGTCCACCCCCTGGTCAGCCAGGGCTACCTGTCCATCGGGTGCCGGCCGTGCACCAAGCCGGTCGAGGAAGGGGCCGACCCCCGGTCGGGCCGCTGGGCGGGCATGAGCAAAACCGAGTGCGGGATGCACGTTTAGCGTTCGCCCAGGCCGCCCGCGTGAGGCGGGTCGATGCGGGGCCGCGCGGGGCCTGTCATCATGGGTCCTTGCCCCTCGGGAGTCCGCTCACTAAGGTCAGCCTCCCGTCAGGGACGCCAAAGCTGCCCGAGGCGGAGACAACACCTTGATGCTGCCTTTTCGTCGCCCTCCGGCCGCTGCGGTGGCCGTGACCCTCGTGTTGGTCACCACCACGTTGGTCACCACCACGTTGTTCACCACGGTCACGGGTGCCGCCGGGGTGGCAGCGGCGTTGCAGGCGCCGGTACCGGGGCTCGGCTCCAAGCCCGCCCCGGCTCCAACGACGACGGTCCCGCTCACGACCACGACCCGCCTGCCGCCTCCCACCACCCCCAACCACGGACCCGGCCCCAATCCGCCTGGCCCCCCGCAGAGCACCAGCACCACGTTGACGCCTCCCCCGACCGCCCCCCCGCCACCGCCGTATGTGGTCAACGCCCTGGTCCGTGCGGTCCAGAACCAGCTGGCCCAACTGGACGCCATCACCGGCTACGACCAGGACAAGGGAATTGTCACCGTCAACCAGGCCAACGCGGCCACCGCCGACAGCGACGCCGACCTGGCAACCCGAGCCGAGACCGACGCCTCGGCCCTGGTCTCGTCCGCCCAGGCTGCCCTGGCCGACCGTGAGCGGCGCCTGGCGGCTCTGGGGGTCGCCTTGTACGTCCGCTCCGATGTCGGGCAGTCCTCCGCCCGGCTCACCGACTCCGGATCGGCCACCGACCTGGTGAATCGGGGCGTGGTGCTGGGCATCCTGATCACCCACGGCCGGCAGGAGGTGACCCGGGCCAAGCGCCAGCTGCAAGACGACTTGGCCATCCTGCGGGCGGCTCGCGAGCGGGCGGGCAGCGCCCGGGCCTTTCAGGCTCGGGCCCACCTGACGCTGGATAAGAGCGCGGGCTTACTGGCCGACGCCAAGTTGGCGGCCGCCGGGCGGTCGGTCAAGCCCACGACCGGTACGCCGCTGCCGACCATCATGGGGCCCTCCGCCCTCAGCGCCGGGGAACTGGCCGGCTGGTTCGCCACCACGGGTTATCAAGCCAATACCACGGTGCCCATGTCGACGCTCGCCAGTTTCTACGTGAGTAGCGCGAAGGCGGCTGGGCTCCGGGGCGATATCGCCTTCGCCCAGTCCATCGTGGAGACGGGGTACTTCAGCTTCCCGTCGGGCGGCCAGTTGCTGGGCGGCGACAACAACTTCGCGGGCATCGGTGCGTGTGATACCTGTGCCCACGGGTGGCGGTTCCCCAATGCCCAGACCGGAGTGGCGGCTCAGGTGCAGCTGCTGCAGGCCTACGCCGCCACGAAGAGAATCCCCACGCCGCTGGTCGGTCGGGTCAGCGTGGCGGGCTGCTGCCCGACCTGGCTCTCGCTCAGCGGGGTGTGGGCCACGGCCCGGAACTACGGCTATGCCATCCTCAGCATCTACCAAGAGATGCTCAACTGGGCCATCCCCCAGCGCTTGGCCGCCGCCGGTCTGTAATTTCCCCATCGCCCGTCGCCTGGCAAAGAATCGCCCTATTCGTCCGGAGTCGGCCGGATGGTCCCGGCTGGGTGCGGTACTTATCTACTCAGAGTTGGAGTACGGTCCGGGCGAGCGACGATGACATATCCTTCCCGGACAGCGTCGGCCTCGCTGGCGGTCATCCTCTGCGCCTTGGTCGCCTTCTCGGGGGCAAGGCCAGCGGTGGCGGTCGCCGGCCCGACGCCCGCACCGATTGCCACCACCTCCTCCACCACGCTGCCCGTCAGCGGTGGTGGCGCGGCGGTCACGACCACGACCAGCACCACCGCGTTCGTGCCCCCTCTGACCACCACGACGCTGGCGCCGGCCCCTCCCCCCGCCCCGACTCCGACTCCGAGCATCGCAACGACGACGACCGTTGGCCCGACCACGACCGTCGCGCCGACAACAGTGCCCCCGACAACCACCACCTTGAGCGCGGCGCAACTCTCTGCCCTTCTCAACGGTCTCGACAAGGAGGTGGCCCAGGCACAAGCGGTGAGCGATTATCTGGCCGCCCGGGCGTTGGCCGCCTCGCTCGCGGCCGGTCAGGCCCCTCCCACATCGGCCGACCCCGTTCTGGTCGAGGCGGCCGCGGCCCAACTGCGGGCCGACGCCGCTCAGGCCGCGGCCCAGCAACGCTTCGACGCCGCCCGGCACCGGATCGGTCAGGTCGCCGTCGCCCTCTACCTGGGGGAGCAGGTTCCCCGGGCGGGCTCGGCCATCATGGGTTCAGTGGGCGATCGGTCGGCGTTCCTGGCCGGCATTCTGGAATCCGGGCAACACCAGGCCAAGTTGGCCAAGGAGGAGTTGGCTCGGGCCACCGCCGCCTCCAACGCGAGTCGCAAGCAGGCCGATCAGGTGGTCCAGGCCCGCACGTCGGAGTTGCAG
>JALYXV010000317.1 GCA_030947025.1 Actinomycetota bacterium
AGCCCGGCAATACTCCTGCACGCCCGTGACCCCATTGGGTCTGCTTGAGCCGAGTGCGGTGAAAGTCGCACGCTCGGTTCTGAGGGGGCCCCGGCGCAGCAATGCGCCGGGGCTACCCGGCAACTCGCCATCGAGGCAGCCTTCACTGACGACCTCAGGTTCACGGATTCGGGGCGGGTCGTCGCGATTGGGTCGCGTCACCGGGAGTCGGCCCAGCGCTTCGCTGCCCGCTTCGGTATTCCCAACTGCCACGGCTCCTATCAGGAGCTTGTCACCGACCCCGATGTGGACGTTCTGTATGTGGCTACTCCCCACCCCGTGCACTACGCCAATGCCCTCCTGGCACTCCATGCTGGCAAGCCGGTCTTGGTGGAGAAGGCCTTCACGATGAACGCAGCCGAGGCGCAAGATTTGGTGGCAACTGCCCGGACCAACGGTCTGTTCCTGATGGAGGCGATGTGGACCCGACTGCTTCCCCACGTGATCGAGATCCGCCGACGGATCGCCGATGGCAGCCTGGGGGCCATCGTCTCGGTGAGTGCCGACCACGGCCAATGGTTCCCGCGGGACGCACACTCTCGGCTCTTCGATCCCGATCTGGGCGGTGGCGCCCTGCTCGATCTGGGCGTCTACCCGGTGTCATTCGCATCGATGATCCTGGGGCGACCAGATCAGATGATGGCTTTGATCACCCCGGCCTTCACGGGTGTCGACGGACAGACCTCCATGCTCTTAGGCTATGCCAGTGGCGCCCAGGCCATCCTGACCTGCACTTCGGCCGCCCGCAGCCCTACCCGCGCCGCGATCGTGGGGACGGACGGGCGAATCGAAATCGACAGCGGCTTCTTCGCACCGACCTCGTTTACCTTCATCCCCCGGGAGGGGCTGCCAAGTCGCTTCGCCCAACCGCATCCGGGCCGAGGGCTGTGGCACGAGGCCGACGAGGTCGCCCGCTGCCTGCAGGCGGGACTGCTCGAGAGTCCCCTGATGCCCCTGGACGAAAGCATCTCGATCATGGAGACCATGGACGCCGTGTTGGCCGGTGCCATCCGCACACCCTGACGCGCCGATCTGGACGCACCTTCAAGAGCCGAAGCTCTGAGCCGCCGCCCGCCAGTCTCAACTTGCAGGCAGAGTCACCCATCGACGCGGCGTCATACGTCTCACGAGAGCACACCGCCGGAGTTGTTGTACCGTGCCGACGCCGAGTCGACCTACCGCTGAGGGCCTGAAGGCGTGACGAACGCAGCGGCTTTCCGGTGTTCTGAACGTAACGGGAGCCGGGCGGCCGTCACTGACAGCAGGAACAGGACGCCCTCGACGAATAGGCTGATCACCCCAAGCGTCTCCATCCAGTTGCCCCGGTCATCGCTGTACAGCGGTAGGCCAGGGCCCCGTGAGAGGGCGTAGCCGATCAAAGGTCCGAGGGCGACTCCGACTGCCAGGATCCAACCCTTGCGGTAGGATTTGCTGAGCAAGAGCAAGGCGGTCACCACCGCCCCCATTTCCAACAGGTAATAGCCGATGCCCACATAGGTCGGCTGCTTGTTGCCGGGAAAGCCGCCTTGGTCCTTGACGTGGATGTAGGCGATGGCAAGGCAGAGAGCGGCCCCGGTCAGGCGAGCCGGAAGGGTCGCGGGCACGTCGCGCACTGTGGCGGCGAGGCGAGGGCGGGGTCCGGAACCTGTTTCCGGTCGGACAAGGGCGGTCGACATGGGATGTATTCCTTTCGGGAAAGGTCCAGCTCGTTATTGCAATGGTTGACCGGGTTACGCCGGCCGCTTGGGGCCGGAATTGGTCGCTCCGACCTCGGGGCATCGAATTGTCGACTGCCCCGGCCAAGTTGGGCTTGAATCCACTATTGCCGAAAAGGCGGGTGAAATCACTCGGACAATGGTCCTAGGACCAATGTAAGAAATGACGGCGGTCTCAACAGTCGGGCCCAGCCACGGCCCGACCGGATGGTGGCGCTTCGCCCCCAAGACGCAGCTCATGCCTGGCGTCAAAGAGGATCGTCGGATCCCTTTCGGGACGATGTGCCAGCTTATGTCCCCGCGGTCCTAGCGGGACCTTCCTGGCTGTCGGTTGACGGCCTGTTTGGCCGTTTCCAAGACTTTTTTTGAAATAGGCCTCTGACCAGCCAATTTGTCCACCGTCGGTGCTCGCGAAAGTTAGCGCGATGGTGT
>JALYXV010000164.1 GCA_030947025.1 Actinomycetota bacterium
CCAGAACCTACGACGAGGCCACTACGAACTCGGTGTCGAGACACCACCACAACGGAGGCTGTCGGCTGCCTTCGCTGAGCTCGCATTGACGATTTGATCGAACCAGAACGAGGAGGAGTCCAGGCCCCGCCCCGGCTGGCATCAAACAACGCAACGGTGCCTTCGGGCGTCCACCAAGACATCCGAGATCAGGAAGGGGACCACCAGTGAAAAGGAAGATACCCTGTCATGGCCGCCACCGTGCGCAAGGAGGAGGCGGCCAGGGTGGCCGGGCTGTCGGTGCAGCCCCGGTTGCCGTTGGCCGAGTTGGAAGGCGCGATAAGGGAAGGGCTGATGGCGTTCAGTTGCGCCTCCGGGCTGCTCGTGATCGCCGAGATGATGGAAGCCGAACGAACCCAGATCGTGGGCCCGAAAGGCAAGCACGACCCTGAGCGAGTGGCCGAGCGGAACGGCGCCGCCCCTGGTTCGGTGGTGTTGGGCGGCCGCAGGGTTCCGGTGAGCCGGCCCCGGGCGGTGGCCGTCGACGGCGGCGAGGTCGCCTTGGACAGCTACCAGGTTTTCTCCTCGGCCGATCTGTTGACTCAGGTGGCGTTGGAGCGGATGCTGGCCGGCGTCGCCACCCGGCGCCACGCCTTGGTGGCCGAGCCGATCGGCGAGAGTCTTGAGGCCGACGCGCGAGGCGACTCCAAGTCGGCCGTCTCCCGGCGGTTCAAGGCTGCCACGGAGGCCAAGCTGGCCGAGCTGCTGGCCCGGGACCTGTCGGGGTTGGACGTGGGGGCGATGATGATCGACGGGATCGTCTTCGCCGAGTGCTGCGTCGTCGTGGCCCTGGCTATAGGTTCCGATGGCACCAAGGTGCCGGTGGGGTTGTGGGAGGGCGACACCGAGAACACCACCGTCGTCAAGGACCTCCTGGCCGATCTGGTCGAGCGGGGGTTGGGCTGCGAGGCCGGGGTGCTGTTCGTCCTGGACGGCTCAAAAGCCTTGGCCGCCGGGGTGAAAAGGGTGTTCGGCGACCGGGCCGTCATCCAACGCTGCACCCTTCACAAGCGCCGAAATCTGGCCGACTACCTGCCGAAGCCCTACGCCGGCAAGATCGACCGCCAGCTGGCCCGGGCGTTCAACGACATAGATGCCAAACGGGGCCTGCGGGTCGCCCAAGGCATCGCGGCGCAACTCGAGGAGCACTACCCCTCCGCCGCGGCCAGCCTGCGCGAGGGCTTGGAGGACATGTTCACGGTTCGCCGCTTGGGCGCCTCGGACCTGTTGGCCCGCTCGCTGTGCTGCACCAACTCGGTCGAGTCGATGATCTCCGTCGTCGGACGGCTCTGCGACCGGGTGACCAACTTCAAGGACCCCAAGATGGTGCGGCGCTGGGTCGGTGTCGGGATGCTGGAAGCGGAACGGTCGTTCCATCTCATCAAGGGATGCAGGGACATGCCGCGTTGACCAAGGCGGTCCGCGCCGAAGTCGCCCGCCGCCAGTCCCCCCCAGACAACCCCAAAGGCCCACAGTGCCGTTGCGTAACGTTTCTGTAACGGCCCCTCCCGGCCGGCCGGACGAGGCATTGGTGTTCCGACGCCTGCCGCCAAGCAGCATGGAGACACCGCAACCAGCGTGCGACAGCCGGCTTCTCGGCCGCCAGCTGTGTCAGGACTGCCACACATTCATGCGCCGTCTCGGGCCGGGCGGAATCTGCCCATGCTGCTCCCGACACTCCGAGGCCGTCACATTCGACGAGCTCGTCAACGCCTAACTAACTCTCACCGGGACAACACATCCGACAACGTAACCGTCACACCCAAGGCATATCATTACACTGCCTGAAGAAGGCGGGGCCGTCACCGAAACCCACAAGCAGCGGGACATCCTCCCGACTACCTCACCGAACTGACCGAGGAGTTCACCTCGGTGGCCACCCG
This sequence comes from Actinomycetota bacterium, assembly GCA_030947025.1. Lineage (GTDB taxonomy): Bacteria > Actinomycetota > Acidimicrobiia > Acidimicrobiales > Palsa-688 > JALYXV01. The sequence goes on from JALYXV010000164.1 coordinate 1,923, forward strand.
CGAGGTCATCGCCCGGCCCGTCGTGCGCCGCCGGCTGCTGTTCGTGCTGTTCGCCCTCGGGACCAACATGGGTATCAAGAAGCTGGCCGACGCCCTCACCGGCTCCGGCGACGCCTCCGACACCGAGGCGGCCCTGCGCCGCACGCGCTGGACCTACGTCAACCGCGACAACCTGCGCCGGGCCATTGTCCGCGTCGTCAACGCCACCTTCGCCGTGCGCGACAACGTGTGGGGCGAGGGCACGGCGTGCGCGTCGGACTCCACGTCAACCAAGTCTCGAACACGCCCGGTCGGGGCCGGACGGCGAGGCTACGGATTCAACCTCCGGCCGCGAGAACGGTGGCGTCTGTCGTCGCCACGCTGCCTCCCAGGCTGTTGGAAAAGAAGCCGAGGGCGCGGAGAACGGTGGCCTGGTCGGCTTTGGGCCCGAGCACGGTGACGATCACTGTTCCGTCTACGATCACTGTTCCGTCTACGGTCTCGACCTCGTAGTCTCCGATTTGGGCTCGGGCCAGCCGACCGGCGAGTGCTGACGGGTCGGCTCGGGAGCGGGCCGCCGGAACCTGCGCCTCCGTTCCCCTGGCGCCGGCTCGGAAGGAGGCCAGACCCGATGTTGCGACGAGATGGTAGCTGTGGACGATGCTCATTGATGTCGGAAGGGGGAGCTCCCCGGATTGGAGGAGGGTCGCTAGGGTCTTCGCCTGGCTCTCGGTGAAGTTGGCCCCGTTGATCACGGCTTGGCCGTTGAAGGATTGCTGTTGGATCATTGGCGCCGACTCGACCAGTCCATCGACGACGATGGCGACGAACTTCTGGTAGTTGTTTAGCGCGAGCTGGTCGAACTGGGGGCCACCGGAGCTTGTGAACTTGAGCTGGACGTACCAGTTCGGCTGGGAGAGGCTTGGGTCGGGCGGCAGGGCGGTGGCGGTGCTCACGACCGTCTTGCCGGTTAGTTGTGCCGGGCCGAGCAGGTACCGTGGTCCTGCCAGGTCGGGTTGGCCGTGCCCGTTGTCGGTGGGGAGCAGAACGCTATTGTTTGGCCGATCGTCGGCGGCGCCGGTGCTGGGGATCGACTTGGCGAGGCCTGTGGTCCTCTGTTGGCAGGCTTGGTCGGCGCTGAGGAGCAGGCCTAAGGCGTTGGGGGTGGGGGCATAGGGCGGGAACGGCGAGATGCTGGCGGTGGGACCGACGCCGGTGGTGCACAGCACGGGGCGGAACAGCAGCCTCCCGGGGGACACCAGTTGGGCCAGCAGTCCCGCCGCCGTGGCGCCCAGTCCCAGGTTCACCCGAAGCGAGAGCCCGACCTGTTCTATCCGGTAGGGCGCCTCGACCCGGCTGAGGCGGCCCCGGAGGATGGCCGTGATGTGGTCGATAGTGGCGGCGGACACGGGCCCAGTCGGTGTGACGACGACGGTATCGCCCTCGTCTACGGCGGTCACCCCCCGAATGTGGGGTGACTCCACCTGCCACATTTGGGACGCCCCCATTTCATTGCGCACCGTGCCGGGAGCAATGTGGTTCCCGCCGCCGGCCACGACGATTCGCTTGCCTTGGCCGTTCCTCGTCGCGCTGTGCCCAGCCAGGAGAAGGGCGATGACGGCGGCCACCGCGATGGCTCGGTAGGCGACACGGGGCGGCCTTATCCCTCCGAACCTGCTGACACCTAAACCTAACCTCGGTCTTTCACGTTTGGGGTTCGTGAGGATTCGACGATCCGCGCAAGTGCCTGTCCCGTAAGGGAAGATGAGGGTGTTCGACGTCCTGATCACCCTCACGGGAAGGCACTTTGCGAGTACCCGCCGGTTGGGCAAGGTGAAGGTGACCGCCGATGGCGAGGGGGTGGTCTCCCACGCTGGGGCGGAGCTGCTGCGGGAGATGGCCGAGCTCACGGGCGTGGGACGATGCCCTGATCGGCACCTACAAGGCGTTGCCGTTCCATTTCCCCGGCCAGGTGTTGGCGGATTTGGTGGTGGCCATCGCGGACGGGGCGGACTCCATCAGCGACCTTCAGGCGTTGCGGGACCAGCCCGATCTGCATGGTGCGGTCGCCTCGGCGCCGACTGCGTGGCGGGTGTTGGACCGGGTGTCGGAGGCACATCTGCCGTTGCTGCGCGCCGGGAAGGCGAAGGCGCGGGCGGCGGCGTGGGCCGCGGGCGCGGCGCCAGATCTGACAAAGGAGTTGCATCTCGATATCGACGCCACCATCGTGATCGCCCATTCCGACAAGGAGCTGGCCGCCCCGACGTGGAAACGCACCTTCGGGTTCCACCCCGTGGTGTGCTACTTGGATCGCCCCGAGATCTCCTCGGGCGAAGCGCTGGCCGGTATCGTGCGGGCCGGTAACGCCGGCTCCAACACCGCGGTCGACCATATCTTGGTGTTGGACCTGGCCTTGGCCAACCTGCCGGTCGCGGCCCGGCCCCGCCCCGGTGACGCCAGCGGGCCGCGGCTGGTGGTACGCGCCGACTCGGCGGGAGCCACCC
>JALYXV010000176.1 GCA_030947025.1 Actinomycetota bacterium
GGCAACACCCACCTCAGCGACATGTCGCCAACGTGAAACTCCTTCTCCTACAAGGCTTCCCGCCGAGCTGGTGTAGATAAAGATCGAGCACCGCCTGTTCAGCTTCATCACCATGAACTGGCGGGCCAAGCCCCTCACCACCTACCGGACCGTGGTGGAGCTCATTTCCGCCACCACCACCAAAACGGGTCTCACGGTCCAAGCCGATTTCGACGAGGGTTGGTACCCGACTGGGGTCAAGGTCACCGACGCCGAACTCGCCGCCGTGCCCCTGAGACCACATGATTTTCATCCGGAATGGAATTACACCATTCTCCCAGCACCCCCATAACGTCCAACTAATTGCAGCACGGGCGCTAGGCGTGCAATGGCCCTAATGGGTTGCCCTTTGGACCCCGGCTGATACGGCGAACGCTCTCGCGGGGGCGGTGCGACCAATGTCTTGGCGCCGGCCGGCGAGGGGTTTCATTACGATGCGGTCGACGCCGAAAGCCGTCCGCCACCGGGGCTGCCTGATCACCACCCGACGCGTCGAGGGCGACAACGATCATCGCCGCCTGAGTCGACGCCGCCGTCGCCCCCCTCGGCTCATGACCGTGACATGGCCCCGGGACTTCAAACGATCTCAAGTGCCGGCGTCGCTGCTCAGGCCGCACGATCGGTGCACCAACGGGCCCACGAGGCCAGGGCACGACCCCCCGGCGTTGCGGGTACCCGGGCTGAACCGGTCGCCGCGGTTGGCGAGCCGCTCGGCCGACGAACGGGACGCGCCTTCGACCGACGGCCCGGACGGAGGGGTCGGGCCGCTCAGGACGCCAACGGCACGTCGAGATTGTCGAGCCTGGGTTCGAGTTCGCGATCCGTCACCTCGCTGCGCACTGCGACCACACCGAAGACGGCCCGCGCCAGGGACGCGACGATCGCGACATCTGAGGGATGCAGGACCGTCCCGGTGAGAGTCACCACACCCTCCTCCACCGACGCGGTGACCTGATGGTCGTCGGGCGCGATGAGTGGGTCCCTCAGGGATCGCTCGACCGCGGCGGCGATGTCGCCGTCGGGCACATCGAAGACGCGCATGAGGTCGCGGCGTGCCACCAGCCCGACCAGCCGTCCGTCGACGAGCACCGGTAGGCGCGTCACGTGGTGGGCCAGCATGACCCGCGCGGCGTGATCAACGTCGTCGTTGGGTCCTACGGAAATGACGGGCCGGGTCATGATGTCCGATGCGCTGACTCCCTCGACCCGAAGGACCGACGGTGCCTCCTCGCCCGTCAACATCCGGGACAGGAACGAAAGGACCACGTGGTGGTCACCGCTGAACGCCAGCTTCCTGATGAGGTCGGCTTCGGTGACCATGCCGGCTACGTAGCCGTCATCGGCGATGATGGGCAGGCCACTGACCTGGTCGTTCAGCATGCTTTCCAAGAGCTCCTTGTACGGCGTGTCCTCCGTTGCCGTGTGGACTTCGGTGGTCATGACGTCGCGCACTTTCATCGTCGCACATCCCAGGTCGATCCCATGAATTGAGCTTGATGCCGTCGAGGTCCCGGCGGCCAGAGCCTTGATACTTGACGCGCCAGGGCCTTTGGTCCCGAATCGCCACGCCCATCCGCTTCCGCGGGTCCGCGAAAAGGGACCTGAGGAGATTTCGGGCGTCCCGGGTGTCGGCCCCGAACCAAGCCGAATTTGATGATACGACATCCGGCTCACCGGCGAGAAGGGAGCGGTTTGATGGGGTTTCGATAGCGTACCGGCCCGGTTTGTCCTTTCAACCACGAAGAACAGTCAGCTGCCGATCTGTTCCGCCGCCAGGTCGTTTTCCATGGGCTGCGGTACGACTGCCAGGGCGCAGGGAGCGTGGGCAGCGCAGTACGAGCTGACCGATCCCGGTAGCAATCGACCGATCCAGCCAAGTCCGCGGCGGCCAACGACAAGAAGCGCGGCACCGTCGGCGAATGCGACCAGCGACGGACTCGGGTCACCGTTGATCAGATGCGCCGTGACCAGCAGCTCGCGATCCCGAGCCCTTGCTCCGCGCGCCGCGGCATCGACCAACTTCTGTCGTGCTCAGTTAGCGGGGTCCACCACCTGAAACTGGGGATCGTGTAGACAGGGGAATTCCGACTGATGACACCCCTTCGGGCCCTGAGCGGTCAACCCCGGTCGAGGAACTGGTGGCCGAGAATCTT
>JALYXV010000186.1 GCA_030947025.1 Actinomycetota bacterium
GCGGGGTGCGGCTGGTCGACCCGTGGCGCCTGTCGTTCCGCAACGGTCAGTGGTACCTGGCCGGGTGGGACCACAGCCGGGGCGGGTCGCGCACCTTCCGGCTCGATCGAGTGGAGACCGCGCCGGAGCCCGCGGGCGAGCCCGGGGCCTTCGAGCGGCCGTCCGCCGGGTCGGCCGCGCCGCCCCCACCGTGGCAAATAGGCGACGACGAAGAGGTCGTCGCCACCTTGCTCGTCGACGCGGGCCAGGCCACCTGGGCCATCAACGCGGCGGGCTCGGCCGCGCTGGCCGAGCGGCGACCGGACGGCGGCGTGGTGCTGGCCATCACCGTGACCAATCGCGAGGCCTTCCGGGCCTTCGTCCTGGGGTTCTTGGACCACGCCCGACTGCTGGGCCCGCCCACGCTGGTCGACGACCTGGTCGACTGGTTGGAGCGGGTGGCCGGGCCAGGGGGGCCGGCTGCCCCGGCGGTGGCGGCCCCGGCGGGGCCGGTGGCATGAGCCGGCCCGGGGCGCAGGACCGGCTGGCCCGGCTGCTTGCGGTCGTCCCGTGGGTTGAGGCCCGTGACGGTCCCGCCATCGCCGAGGTGTGCCAGCGCTTCGGCGTGACCGAGCAGGACTTGCTCGACGACCTGGACCTGCTCTTCCTGTGCGGCGTCTACCCCTTTACCCCCGATTCGCTCATCGAGGTCGATATCGCCGACGGCCGGGTCTGGATCCGCTTCGCCGACTACTTCCGTCGGCCCCTGCGCCTCACGCCCCCTGAAGGTCTGGCCCTGCTGGGGGCGGGTTCCGCCCTTCTCGCCGTGCCCGGAGCCGATGCGGACGGCGCCCTGGCCCGGGCGCTCGACAAGCTGGCGTCATCGCTCGGCGTGGAAGCCGACGATTCGGTGGCGGTCGAGCTGGGTCCGGCCATACCCGAGGTGCTCGCCATCCTCCAGCGAGCCACAGCCGAGCACCGCCGGCTCCAACTCGACTACTACTCCTTCGGCCGCGACAGCAGCGGGTCCCGCCTGGTCGAGCCCTGGCAGGTGTTCAACGCCCGAGGGCAGTGGTATCTGAGCGGATTCTGCCGGGCGGCGGAAGGGGAGCGGCTCTTCCGGGTCGACCGCATCAGCCGGGCTACCATGCTCGACGACACCTTCCAGCCTCCGGCGGCACCCCCCGATCGGCGGACGTTCCATCCCGACGCGGGCGGCCAGACCATCGTGCTCGACCTGGCGCCCCCCGCTCGCTGGATTGCCGAGCACTACCCCAACCTCGGTGTGGCCGAACAACCCGACGGCGCCCTGCGGGTGACCCTGCCGGTCAGCGAACGAGCCTGGCTGGAGCGCCTGCTGCTGCGAGCGGGACCGTGGGCGACGGTGGTAGAGGGCGACCAGGCGGTGGGGCCGGCGGCGGCGGGCCGAATCCTGGCCCGGTACCGGGTTGTGGAGCCGGTTCTGTAACGTAAGGGCGTCGTGTCCGACCCGGTCGCCAGTTACCCCCCCGGTACCCCCGTGACGCCACGAACTGGCCCAGCGACACGGGGTCGGTCCGAGGGCGTGCCTGACGCGCCGATCGGGCCTGGATTCATTCCCGCGCCCGCGCCCTTCGATGCGCCGCCGGGGCCGCCTGGCTCCCCGCGCACGCCGGGCACGCCGGGTATGCCGGGCGGCCCGGCCGGTTCCCCCGGGGGCGGATCGGGCGCACGCGCCATCGTCGAGTGGGTCATCATCCTGGTCGCCGCCCTCACGGTGGCGGTCGTCGTCAAAACCTTCCTCATCCAGGCGTTCTACATTCCGTCGGGGTCGATGGAGCCAACGCTCAAACCGGGCGATCGGGTGCTGGTCAACAAACTGAGCTACGACCTGCACGGGATCCATCGGGGCGACATCGTGGTCTTCAAACGGCCGCCCAGCGAGGCGGCCGACGACCCCGCCATCCGGGACCTGATCAAGCGGGTCATCGGCCTGCCCGGCGACCGGATCGAAGGGCGCGACGGCCTGGTGTACATCAACGGGCAGCTGCAGAAGGAGCCCTACCTGCCACCAGGGACCGTCACCACCACCTTGCCGCTCATGACCGTGCCCGCCGGTACCTACTTCGTGATGGGCGACAACCGGGGCAATTCCAAGGACAGCCGCTTCATCGGGCCCATCCCCGGACATCTGATAGTGGGCCGCGCCTTTGTACGTGTCTGGCCACTCTCAGGTCTAGGTCTGTTGTAGCGCCGCGACCATCCGCTCGACGTGGTCGCTGTACACCGCGTCGCACCCCATGGCGAGCAGCGCAACCAGGCTGTGCTCGAACTGGGCGTCCCAGCCAAACGCCAGCCGTAGGAACCGGTGGAACAGCGTGGTCAACCCGGCCGTCCAGTCGGTGGCGTGCATGTTGATGGCGTCGACGCCCGCGTCGGCCAGGCGGGCGGCCCGGCGCTCGGGCCCCTCACGGATCCGGCGTAGCCGGGTCGAGTCGACCAGCCGGACCTGATCGGGTAGAGGCGCGGCCGTCCCCGAGGGGCCGGGCGTCCCTTCCGCCCGCCACGCCGCCAGCTGCTGCCAGTCGGAATGGCACAGCCACAGCCTGCCCAGAGCGTCGTCCCCCGCGGCTCGGGCGACCGCGACCACGGCCGTTGCCGCGGTCGGGTCCTTGATGTCGAGCGAGAGTTGGAAGCTGGTTCCGCAGCTCCCGTACAGCCCCTCCAGGGTGGGAATATGGGGCGGCAGCCGGCTCCGTTCGACCGCCGCGATGGGGCGGCGGCGCACGCCCGAGCGGACCGCGCCGTCGTGGTCCAGCACCGGGATTCCGTCCCCGGTCAGCCACACGTCACTCTCCAGACCGGGTGCACCGAGGCGAAGGGCCAGTTCGAAGGCAGCGAGGGTGTTCTCGGGCGCCTGGATCCGGGCGCCCCGGTGGGCGAAGCCGATCGGGGGCTGGAGAAGTGCGTCCACCGTCCAATCCTGTCCGACGCTACGTAGCCTGTGGTGATGCTTTCGCCCGTCTGGTGGTTGCCGTTGGCCGTGGCCGCGGGGGCGGTCCTGCCTATTTGGCGGGGCGCCCGGCGGCTGACCGAGGAGGCCGCCGCCCTCCAGGTCGCAGTCGCGGAGCTCGGTGCGGTGCGTCCTTTGGTGGCCCAGGTCAGGGCCGAGATCGCGGCCGTTGACGCCAACCGCCGACATAGCCACGATCAAGGCCCCCGGTAGACTGGAAATCGGTGCTGAACTTTCCCGGTCCCGAGAAGATCCTCATGCTGGCCATCTTGGCCTTGATCGTTCTCGGGCCGACCCGCCTGCCCGAAGCGGCCCGTACCGCGGGAAAGTGGGTCGCCGAACTCCGCAAACTGACCTCCCGCTTCCAGGAGGAAGTGTCCGGTGCCCTGGCCGAACCCAAGGACGCCCTGACGGCGGCGGTCGGGGATCTGCGCAATGAGGTCGGCGGTTGGCGCAACGAGATAGTCGGCATGGGGCGCTCCATGGCCACGGGGCCGTCGACCACGGGGCCGTCGACCAGCGACGGGACGTGGAGCAACGGGACGTCGTCGTCGACCTATGCCCCATCCACGGCGCCGCCCGACTCCGTACCCTCAGGGCTGGCACCAGCCGGGCTACCGTTCCTGCCGCCCGCACCCGACGACCCGTCGCTGAACTAGCGGCCCGCCCGGCCCGCCCGGCCCGAAGGGATTCCCCCGATCGCCATACGCCTGCGCCGCTCCAACAAAGAGAGCCAGAACGGTTCCTCTCCTCCGAGCGGAGGCGAGGAAGGCGACGATCTGGCCCGAATGACCCTGCTCGAGCACTTGGCCGAGCTGCGCAAGCGCTTGATCATCTGCATCGTCGCTGTTGTCATCGGGACCCTGATCGGGTTCTTCCTGTACAACGCCGTCATCGCTTTCATCGCCCATCCCTATCACCAGTTCGCCCTGAAGCATCCCAACAAGGTGATCGGGCCCGGGGGCCCCCTGGTTGTGAATGGACCGCTTGAGGGGTTCAGCACCCGGCTCAAGGTGGCCGCCTATCTCGGCATCTTCTTCTCCTCACCCATTCTCCTGTGGGAACTGTGGCGCTTCATCACGCCCGGGCTGCACAAGCACGAGCGGAAGTACGCCATCAGTTTCGTGCTGTCGGCCCTGGCGCTGTTCAGCCTGGGCGTGACGGTCTCGGTCCTGGTGTGGCCCAAGGCCCTCGACTTCTTGATCCGCGTCGGCGGCAACAACATCGCAGCGCTGTACGGTCCTGCGAAGTACGTGAGCCTTTACGTGGCCGCGGCCGCCATTTTCGGCGTGGTTTTTCTGTTCCCGGTCGTGCTCGTGTTTCTCGAGGTGGTGGGGTTGGTGACCAGCACGAAGCTGCGCAAGGTCCGGCGCCCTGCCATTATCGGCATCGCCGTCCTCGCCACCATCGCCACGCCGAGCAACGACCCCTACTCCTTCGTGGCCATGGCAATCCCGCTGTACGTCTTCTACGAGGTGGCCATCATCATTGGGCGCATCCTCAAGAAATGAGGTTCCGCTGACCAAACAGCTCCGTGGGGTACAACTATCAGGGTGAAGGTTGACCGAGGCCCCGGCGCAACGGTCCGTTCCGCCTTCGCCACCAGCTTGGGTTTCCAACTGGACCCGTTCCAGTTGGCCTCCCTCGATGCCCTCGACGCGGGCTCGAGCGTGGTGGTGGCCGCGCCGACCGGGTCGGGCAAGACCGTGGTCGCCGAGTACGCCATCGCCCGGGCCTTGGCCGAGGGTCGGAAGGTCTTCTACACCACCCCGCTGAAAGCCCTTTCCAACCAGAAGTACGGCGATCTGGTGCGCCGCCACGGCGCCGACCAGGTCGGTTTGCTGACCGGCGACAATGCCATCAACGGCGACGCCCCGGTCGTGGTCATGACCACCGAAGTGCTGCGCAACATGATCTACGCCCGGTCCGGCGCCCTGCAAGGCCTGCGCTACGTCATCCTGGACGAGGTCCACTATCTCCAGAACGCCTACCGGGGCCCGGTGTGGGAGGAGGTCATCATCCACACCCCCTCCGCGGTGGACCTGGTGTGCCTTTCGGCCACGGTGTCCAATGCCGAGGAGTTGGCCGACTGGATCCGGACGGTACGCGGCGATACCGCGGCCATCATCGAGGAACGGCGACCCGTCGAGTTGCACAACCTCTATTTGCTCGGGGACCGCAGCAGCGAACGGCTCCTCCTTTTCCCCACCTTGGTGGATGGGCGACCAAATCCGGAAGCCAGCGCCCTGGACAGCAAAACCCTGCGCCATCCGGGCCAGCGGGGCCGTCCCCGAGGGCGGCTGTTCACCCCTCGCCGGCCCGAGGTGGTGGAGTTGCTGGCCGACGCCGACATGCTCCCGGCCATCTATTTCATCTTCAGCCGGGCCGCCTGCGACGACGCCGCCACCCAGTGCGTCCGGGAGGGCCACCGCCTGACCACGCCCGAGGAGCGCCGGCAGATCCGGGCCATTGTCGAGGCCCACGTCGAGACCCTGTCCGACGACGACCTGCGGGTGCTCGACTACAACAACTGGATCGGCGGGCTGGAAATGGGATTCGCGGCCCACCACGCGGGCATGGTGCCACCGTTCAAGGAGGCGGTCGAGGCCTGCTTCGCGGCTGGCCTGGTCAAGGTGGTGTTCGCCACTGAGACGCTCTCGCTCGGCATCAACATGCCCGCCCGCTCGGTGGTGATCGAGAAGCTGACCAAGTTCACGGGCGAGCGCCATGAGTTCCTGACGCCGGGGGAGTACACCCAGCTGACGGGACGGGCGGGGCGCAGGGGCATCGACGAGGTTGGCTACGCCGTCGTGTTGTGGTCGCCGTTCGTGCCCTTCGACCAGGTGGCGGGGCTGGCCGGGACCCGGACCTACGCCCTGACCAGCAGCTTCCGACCGACCTACAACATGGCGGCCAACCTGGTCCGGCGCTACCCGCCCGATGTGGCCCACCACCTGCTCAACCTGTCATTTGCTCAGTACCGGGCCGACAGCGACGTGGTCCGGCTGGAGGCCCAGCTGGAGCGCACGAGGGAAGAGGTCGCCGAAGCCCGAGCCGCGGTTGCCTGCGAACGGGGCGACGTGGAGCAGTACCGGGCCCTTCTCCGGGCGAGCGAGGCACCAGGCCGTCCCCGCCCCGCCTTCAGCGGCGACGTGCTCGCCGCGCTCGACCGGGTGAAGCCCGGGGACGTGCTGGTGGTGCCGGGCGGCAAGTCGGGCGGCCGGGTGGCGGTGCTGTCGACATCGCGGCGGCGGGGCGGCGATCTGCGCCTGCGGGCCATCACCACCGACCGCCGCATGCTCTCCCTCGGCCCCAAGGACTTCCCGGCCCCGCCCCGCCCCGTCGCCCGCATCCAGATGCCGGCTCCCTTCGCGCCCAACAACGCCAGCTTTCAGCGCCACGTGGCATCGGCCCTGCAGGCGGCCCGGCTT
>JALYXV010000189.1 GCA_030947025.1 Actinomycetota bacterium
GGCCGGGCGGCCTCGGCGGTCGAGCCCGCCCCGCCGTGGCGGCCGCCGGTCAGGTCGCCGTCTCCGTCTCCGTCGGCGTCTCCGTCGGCGAGCGAAGTGAGCGCCTGAGCAGCTTGCCCGCCACGCCGTGGGGCACGGAGGGGACGAAGGTGACCTCGGTCGGGCACTTGTAACGGGCCAGCCGAGCGCGGCACCAGCCCCTCAGCTCGTCCGCCGTGGTGCCCGCGCCCGGTTGGTTCAGCACGACGAAAGCGTGCACGACCTCGCCCCGGTGGCGGTCGGCCGCTCCGATCACGGCCACGTCAGCCACACCCGGGTGTTCGGCCAGCGCCTCCTCCACCTCGGCCGGGTAGACGTTGAACCCGGCGACGATGATCAGGTCCTTGGCCCGGTCGACGATCGCCAACTCGCCGTCGTCGCCCACCACCGCGATGTCACCGGTGCGCAGCCAGCCGTCCGCGGTGAGGGCGGCCTCGGTGGCTTCGGGGTCGTTCCAGTAGCCGGGAAACACATTGGGTCCCCGCACCCAGATCTCGCCCGGGTCGCCCGCCAAGGCCTCCTCTCCGTCGTCGTCGACCAGCCGCACCTCGAGGCCGGGCAGGGGAACGCCGATCGAGCTCGGCCGGGCCGGCTCATCCATCACCGCGGTCGTCACCACGGGCGACGCTTCGGTGAGCCCGTAGCCCTGCCGGAGGGGCAGGGCGAAGCGCTTCTGCCAGGCGTCGGCCACCTCGGCCGAGAGGGGGGCGGCGCCCGAGAAGGCGAAACGCACGCTCGCCATGGAGTCCTCGTGGGCCAACGGGGCAGCGGTCAGGGCGGAGAAAAGGGTGGGGGTGCCGACCAGGATGGTGACCCCTTGCGAGCCGATCAGCTCGAGCACACGGCCCGGGTCGAAGCGGTCCAGCAATACGACGCTGGCCCCTACGTACAGCGCCCCGCCGAGCACGGCGTTGAGGCCGAAGATGTGCGACAGCGGCAGCACGCCGAGGACCCGGTCCGAGGCCTCGATGGCCCGGCCGGGGTGGCGCTGGACCTGGTCCAGGTTGGCCAGCAGGTTGCCGTGGGTCAGCATGGCTGCCCGAGGCGATCCCGCCGTTCCGGCGGTGAAGAGTAGGGCAGCCAGATCCTGGGGCCGGCGCGCCACCGGGTCGGGCCCGGTCTGTTGCCCTACCGGCTCCGCCGGTGCGGGCCCGGTCTGTTGCCCTACCGGCTCCGCCGGTGCGGACCCGGTCTGTTGCCCTACCGGCTCCGCCGGTGCGGACCCGGTCTGCGGCACGACTGGTGCGGCCGGGCCGGTCTGCTGACCCACCGGGCCGGTGCCGGTGACGGGCAGGACCGGGACCCCGGTCAGCGACTCGACCGCCCCGCCCACCCGCCGTCCGCCCGGTCCCACGAGGATGGCGGCCACGTCGACCTGGGCCAGTTGCCGCTGAAGTTCGGCCGGCGGGCTGGCGATGTTCAGCGGCACCGCCACTGCCCCGGCCCGAACGATGGCCAGGTAGCCGACGACGAAGGCGGGATCGTTCGCCGAGAGCACCGCCACCCGGTCGTCCTGCTTGATCCCCGCCTCGGCCAGCTCGAGCTGCAGGGCGGTCACTGCCCGCCGGAGGTCCCCGTAGCTGGTGACCTCGCCCGACCCCGTCACCAGGGCCGGGGCATCGGCGGGGTGGGGATCGATGATGCCGGCCAGGTTCAACTGACCCTCGTCAACGGTTTCCGAGCACCACGAACTGAACGATGGCGGCGGCGAAGATGGCGGCGAGAAGGATCGCCAGGGCGATGGTGGTTCCGGGTCGCACGCCCCCAGCCTCTCGCCCCACCCGCCCGGCCGCAAGGGCGGCGGCTATCGTCGCCGCTGGTAGCGGTCGGTGGCGGTCGGTGGCGGTCGGTGGAGGCCGGTCAGGTGCCGCAGTCAGGTGCCGGTCAGGTGCCGGTCAGGTGCCGGTCAGCTCGTGGGCGCCTTCAGCGTGACCAAGTCGCCCGCCCGGAGGCCCAACTCGTCGCCCGCCGAGGCCCGGTTGACCGCGAGCGCCATCAGGCCGTAGGAGTCGATGATGAGACCCAACTGGCCCGCCCCGATCTGCTCGAAGGCCTCGACCCGGGTGGCTGTCCGGACCTGTTCGGACCACCGCACCGCCACCCGGTCACCCATGGCGTCGACTTCGTCCGGGCTGACGTTGAGCTGCACATTGCCGAACCGATCGACCCACAGCACCTCGGTCGCCAACGCGTCACCCTCCACCCTGGGGAGGGGCACCAGCCCCGGCCGGAGGCTGAGCGGGTCAACGGGAGGACCGAACTCGGCCAGGTCCACGCCCTGCGACAGGTAGGCGGCGGCCGGGGCGAAGATGTCCCGGCCCGCGAAGGTGGGACCAGGCGCGGGCAGCTGGTAGGCCGCCTCGGTGAGTTCCACCGCCCGGCCCGCCCCGCCCGCCATGGAGACGGCCGGAGCCAGCAAACCGTTGTCCGGGCCGACGAAGACCGCCTCACCGTCGCCCACCTCGACTGCCACCGCTCGCCGCTCGGTCCCCACCCCAGGATCGACCACCCCGAGGACGACCCCGGGCGCCAGGTACTGCACCGCCCGCACCAGGGTCAGGCTGCCGGCCCGGACGTCATGCGGGGGGACCTCGTGGCAGATGTCGACCACGCCCACATCAGGAGCGATCGACCGGATGACGCTGTGAACTACTCCGACGAACTCGTCCGCCAGCCCGTAGTCGGAAAGGAACGAGATCGTCCGGTACGACCGGCTCAGCGCCCTCAGCCCGCCTGGGTGTACTGGGCGGCCAGGTACTTGTCGACGTCGTCGTCTCTGATCCGGTAGGAACGCCCCACCCGTATGGCAGGCAGCTGTCCCGACTGGACCAGCCGGTAGACAGTCATGTTGGAGACACGCAGCAGGTTGGCCACCTCACCCACGGTGACGAACCGGCTTCGGGATTCGCTCGACGGCACGACGTACACCACCCTTCTCCGGACAACGAGCGTACGCCACCACGGCCCCGACGAAAAGTAGAACCTCGAGCCCCACCCGACGAGTTGAACCGGTTCTGGTCCGTGACTGGCCGGTCGCACAGTCTCGCCCGGCGAGCCTTGTAGCTCACCCCCGGCATTCCGCGTCAGCTAGTGGGGCTCCAGCACCCAAAAACTGCCACGGAACGCTGAGGTGTCCCACGGAATCACCCCCCCGTCCGCCGTCCGACCCCGAGATGCCTTCAGGCGCCCAGGGCGCGGGACCGCTCGGTGGCGGCCACCACCGCGTCGAGGAAGGCGCTGCGGACCGCAGCCGCTTCCAGCGCACGCAGCCCGGCCGCGGTCGTCCCGCCGGGCGACGTGACCGCGGCCCGCAGGGCCTCGGGTCCCTGGTCCGACTCGGCCAGCAAGCGAGCCGATCCGAGCAGGGTCTGCACCGCCAGCTGCTGGCTCACCGGCCGGGGCAGCCCCACCAGCACCCCAGCTTCGATCAGCGCCTCGGCCACCAAGAACACATAGGCCGGACCGGAGCCGGACAACCCGGTCACGGCGTCGAGCAGTGCTTCCGGGACTCTGACGACCGTGCCCACTGCACCGAGGACCTCCTCCGCCCAGTCCATGTCGTCGTCCCCGGCGGCACTCCCGGGGGCGATGGCGGCCGCCCCGGCTCCCACCAGGGCCGGGGTGTTGGGCATGGCCCGCACCACCGGCACCCCGTCGCCCAGCCATTCCTGCAACCGCGCCAGCGGCACCCCGGCCGCGATGGACAACACCCGGCCCACGTGGGCGGCGGCGACACTCCGGCACGCCGCCTCGATATCGCCCGGCTTCACTGCGATGACAGCTCCCGCCGCTCCTTCCGCGTCGGCGGGCGACGCGGCCACGGCCAGCCCGGGGTTGCGACCGCCCAGCCCCTCAGGGGCCATCAGCTGGTCCCGCCGAGCCGCCAGGGCCTCGGCTATGAGGAGGTCACCAGGCTCGGCCCACCCCGCCGCCAGCAACCCGGCCACCAGGGCTTCGCCCATCTTCCCCCCGCCCACGATCACCAGCTTGGCTGCCACGGGGGGCAACCTTACGACGCCGGACGACGCCGGACGACGCCGGGCCCCGACCAGCAAGGACGTAACGCCGAGGCCCGAGGAACCTCGCGGCACCCCTCGCACTTCCCCGAACGAGGAGCCTTAGCTCCGCCCCTCGGGCCCCTGGCGAGGCCGAGCGTATCGCCCGAAACCGGCAGCAGCAAACGTCTTTACATGATATTTCATTCCTCTTCAACCCGCGCCGGTGCAGATCAGCGCCTGAACGTTTGACCCGGATACCGATCGTCATGACGGGCCGGAATAAGCGCTCCGAACAGGGGTACACCGACCCGGTGATCCGGTCCAGTTCTGCCCCGTCGACCCGCCGACAACGGCATCTGCCGACCGGGTAAACCGCTTGCTCTCTACCGGCTCTCTACCGGCTGGCTACCGGCTGGCTACCGGCTGGCTACCGGCACTGGACAAGGCTGCGGGCGGTGAGGTCGGCGTAGCGCCGGCGCAGCTGGGCCCCGGCCCGCGCCCAGGTGTAACCCCGGGCCCGGCGCTCCGCCGCGTCGCTCATGGCCCCGGCCAACTCTCGGTCAGCAAAGATGCGGGCGGTGAAGTCGGCGAAGACCATGGGATCTCGTCCGTCGACTAGGTACCCGGTGCGCCCATGGTCGACCAAGGTGGTCAAACCGCCCACGGCGGACGCCACCACCGGGATGCCGCACGCCGACGCTTCCAACGCCACCAGCCCGAACGATTCCGACCGGCTGGGAACGATCACCACATCGGCGGCCCGGTAGTAGGTCGACAGCCGCTCATGTCCCTGGGGCGGGACGAGCCGGAAGTGGTCACTCAGGCCCGAGCTGTCCACCAGGTGCCTGACCCGCGCCACCTCGGCCACCCCGTGGGGCCCGCTCGGCCCCCCGACGGCCAAGAGGGTGGCGCGATGCAACGGTCCCGAGCCGCCCGAACGCTGGTACCGCTGGCCACCCGCCCGGCCGTGGACCAGCTCGCCCAGGGCCTGGACCGCCACCGTCAGCGCCTTCAGCGGTTGGATGCGGCCGACGAACAACAGCAGCGGGGCGTCGGCCGGGAAGCCCAGCGCCCGGCGAGCCTGCCGGTAGTCGCCGGGGGCGAAGAAGGCATGGTCCACACCCGGCGCCACGATCTCGATGCGGTCGGGGTCGGCCTGGTACAGCTCGACCAGCTGCTCGGCCTCGACCGAGCACGAGGCCAACACGGCGTCGGAGCATCCGATGACCTCGGCCTCGGCCAGGGCCCGCCGGGCCGGTTCGGCCGCGTCGAGCTGCTCGGGGCTGGCTTCCGCCTTCACCCGGTCGAGGGTGTGGAACGTCGAGATCAGCGGCAGGTCGAACTCATGCTTCAGGACATGGCCGGCCACTCCCGACAGCCAGTAGTTGGCGTGGATGGCGTCGACCTCGATCCCATCGGCGGCCAGATTCCGGAGCCGTCGGCCTACCCCCTCGGTGAACTCGGCGATGACACCGGGCAGCAGCTCCTTGGCGATGGGGCCCCGCGGTCCCGCAGGAACGTGGTGAACCCGGAAGCCGGGCTCCACCGAGACGGTCGGCGGCTGCTGGGGATACCAGGCCCGGGTGAACACGTCGCAGCTGACACCGGAGCGGGCCAGCGCGGAGGAGAGCTCCCGGACGTACACGTTCATGCCGCCGCCGTCGCCGCTACCCGGTTGGGCCAGGGGAGAGGTATGCAGGGAAAGTATGGCCAGGCTGCGCACGGTCGGGTCAGACCCTACCTGCGCTGCCTGGATTAGCGGGAGCCGAGGCTCTCCGCCCGCTCCGTAATGGGCGGTCAGTCGGAGGACCCGGAGGAACCGGCGGTGTCGGGCGCCGCGGTGTCAGGCGCCGGACTGCCGGGCCGGCGGTCGTTGGTGTTCTCATGCACGAAGGACGAGTAGACCCGGATCAGGGCCTGCTTCTGGTCCTCGTTCAGGGTGGGGTCCCGGAGGATCTCGGCGACCAGCCCCGGGCCTCCGTCGCGCTCCTCGAGGATCCCGGCTCTCACGTACAGCGTCTCGGCTGAGATGCGCAACGCCTTGGCGATCTGCTGGAGGATCTCGGCCGAGGGCTTGCGCAGGCCCCGTTCGATCTGGCTGAGGTAGGGATTGGAGATACCCGCCATGTCCGACAGCCGGCGGAGCGAAAGGCGAGCCCCGGAGCGCTGCTCCCGGATGAATTCGCCCAGGTCGCGCCAGCGATCAGGAAGCTCCCTCATCGTCCGCCAGCCTAGGGCTGGCGGGTCGGAGCAGGTAGCCCGGCCGGGGCGAACTCCTCGGCCAGCGGTATGAACGCGGTCACGACCTCAGGGTCGAACTGGGTACCGGCCATCCGGCGCAACTCCCCCAGCGCGTGCTCGAGAGGCAGGGCGGCCCGGTAAGGGCGGTCGGTGGTCATGGCGTCGAAAGCGTCGACGACTGAGAAGACACGAGCAGGCACCGGTATCTCTTCCCGCCGGAGGCCCGCCGGGTACCCGGACCCGTCGAACATCTCGTGATGCGAGCGCACGATCTCCGCTGCGTTCTTCAGGAAGGGGATGCCGGACACGATCTGGTACCCGATCAAGGGGTGGGTCCGCATGACCCGCCATTCGGCCGCGGTCAGCGGTCCCGGCTTGCCCAGGATGCGCTCGGGCACCCCGACCTTCCCGGCGTCGTGCAGCAGGAACCCGTACTGGGCGTCGGGGTATTCGTCGTTGATGCCCAGCGCCTTCATCACGGCCACGCCGTAGACCCGGCACCGTTCGAGGTGCTGACCGGTGTACGCGTCCTTGGCCTCGACCACGAACGCCAGCGAACGCACCGTCTCCAAGAATGCGGTCTCGAGGGTCGCCAGAGCTGTTTCCAGCTCAGTGGCGCGGGCCTTGGCCTTGCGGTAGGCGGTCACCGCGTCCTTGGCCAGCCGGTGAAGCTGCTGCTCGAATCGCTCGGGGTCGGATAGACCGGGGTCGATCGCCCCGATCAAACCCATGGCCGCGTCAGGTCGCAATGAGTTCGGCCACCAGATCGAGCAGTTCGATCGACGAGAAGGGCTTGGTCACGAAGGCGTTGGCGCCCGCCTTGCGGCAGTCGTTCTCCAGATCGGGATCGTCGCGAGCGGTGAGGACGATGACCTTGACCCGCTCGTGGTCCAGCCGCCGGCACACCTCAACGCCGTCGAGGCCGGGCATCATGATGTCCAGGACCACGACTGCGGGCTCGGTCGCAGTCGCCAGGGCCAGGGCCGACTCCCCGTCGGTCGCCTCCGCCACCTCGAATTCGTCGGCCTCGAGCACGGTCCGCACCAGGCGCCTGATCATGTCGTCGTCGTCCACCACCAGGACGACCCGCCCCTTGGAATCGCTCACGACAGCCCGGCGTCGGTCACGACAGGAGCGTGTCCACGTTGGCCTCGCCGCTCTTGTAACGGCGGACGAGCTCGTCTTGGAGCTGGTCGATGACGTCGTGCACGGCCCGGCGGCCGGCTGACACTTCGTGCTCGAAGGAGGCCAGCGCGTCGACGATCTGGCCGAGCTGGCTGTCACTGCGCTCCGGCAGGTTGCCCAACGCCTCGGCGTCGACGATGTCGTCCAGCCGGTGGAGCTCCGAAAGCTCGGGCTCGGCCGGGGCCATCAGGGTCGGTAGCCGCCCCATGCCCGGGCCCCGCACCCGGTCCCCCAGGATCTCGGGCAGCCGGCGGACCAACTCCCCTATGTCGCCTCGGGCGCCGCCTTCCTCCCGGCCCCGCACCTCGGCCAGGACGATGTCCATCCGCCCCTGGATCAGGCGGCGAACATAGGAAAGGCCCACCTCCACCTCGGTCGCCTGATCGCGCCGACTCCGTATTTCGTCGATCGGCAGGGACGGCAGCCCCCGCAGGTATTCCGGTTGGAGCAGGGCGTCAAGCGAGGCGGAGGCCATCTCCGTCGATCGTACCGCTCATCCGGCGCCGCCCACTGGTCCCGCCCCCGCCGCGGGGGCATAGCGGTACACGGCCCGCCCCACCACCGATCGCCGAGGGACGGGTCCGAACACCCGACTGTCGGTGCTCTGGTCAGGATTGTCCCCTTCCACCGTGACGAGGTTCTGGCCATGGTCGAGCGACCTGACCCGCTTGACCAACAGGCGGCCCCGGTCACGGGGATCGGGCACGGCGACGATGTCGCCCACGCGCAACCCCCAGGCGGGGAAAAGGAGGAGTCGATCGCCCGGTGCCAGCGTGGGCTCCATGCTCGAGCCTTCGACCGTCACCCGGCGGAAGGCGAAGATGGCTCCAGCCCTGGGCCTATACCGGTATTTAGCAACTAATGTCATGCAAAACACCTCCCTCCGACACAAGGAGCTTGGCATGCGCATCCTTCCCGCCCTGTTGTGCGCGCTCGACCGACTGTCCCCGCCGGTCACGGCCCGGGCCCACTGCGACCTTCCCTGCGGGGTGTACGACCCGGCCCAAGCTCGCATAGAGGCGGAGTCGGTCAAGGGGTGCATGGAGAAGTTCAACGCCTCCGACGACGACGTGTTCAAGACGCGGGCCGTGATCATCAAGGAGGAGCGCGCCGATCTGGTCAAGCGCCACCTCTGGGTGCTGTGGACGGACTACTTCAAGCCGCCCCACCTGGAGGCCCATCCCAACCTGCACGAGCTGTTCTGGAAGGCGACCAAGACCGCCGGAGAGGCCAAGCAGACCAACGACGTCGCCGTGGCCGACGACCTGCTCAACCAGATCGCTGAGATCGACAAGATCTTCTGGGAGACCAAAAAGGCCTGAGCTTCACCGAGGTAACAGCTTCACCGAGGTAACAGCCTCACCGAGGTAACAGCCTCACCGAGGCAACCGCGGTTAGCGGTGCAGAAGCAGGGCGACCACGGCAGCCCACGCCGGGCCTACCAGGAACAGTGAATCGAGCCTTCGGAGGGCGGGAACCGGCGCCCCCTTGTCGCCCGTCACCCACCGGGCCACGACCGGTCCGATCGGCGCCAGCACCGCGGCCGCGCCGCCCAGAAGCCACGGGCTGGCGCCGGTAAAGGGCGGAACCAGCACGGCCGCGACGAACAAGGTCAGGGCGGCAATGCTGGCGATGCCGGCGACCGAGCCCTCCCAGTGGTTGGGCGCTCCGGTCCCGATCAGATAGGCCGAGGAGTCGAACACCGTCACCATGCCGGCCAGCACCAGGCCGGTGGCCAGTCCTTGGGATCGGGCCAGGACCAAGCTGGCCGCGGCCACCCCAGGTCCGAGCACGATCACGACCCGCCGGAGGACACCAGGCTGGCCCAGCGGGCCAAAGGTGGCGGCGGCAACGAGGACGACGGCGACGGTGCCCGCCACTACGGCCACGACCAGCCCGCCGCCCAGCCCGGCCACGGCGATGAGGGCGGCGAACAGGGCGGCGAGGGCGGCCGGGGGC
>JALYXV010000321.1 GCA_030947025.1 Actinomycetota bacterium
GCTGAACTGGCTCAACTCGCTCTGAGCGTTATGTGCCCCCAACCGGCCACGGCGACCCGATCACCCCCACAGGGCCAAGGGCCTCAGCCCGTCCGGGCACATAACGCGGTCGGGAACAGAATCCCGATTATGTTCCGCGGAACATAATCGGGAATCACGACCCTGAAAACCCCGGCGAAGAACGCCCACGCCGCCTCGAACCCCTCGATCGTCGCCTCGATCGTCTGATGGACGGTCAAGAACACGAAGTTGTGGCGGCTGTAACACGCCGTGAAGATCAGGGCGTACCACCCGCCGCCTCCCCGACAACGGGTCCGGGATCAGCCCCATCCGCCCGAAATCCACCTGGACTTCCACACCCGGCTCGCCGTCAGCGACCCGCACCGTCGCCCTCGTCCGCCCATAGCCGGCGTTGGCCACCGCCCAACGATGCAACGTCCGATACGGCACCTCCACACCCCGGCGACCCAACAGGATGTGGATCTTCACCAACGTCAAATCCTCCTTGACCCAACCCTTGATCAGCTCGCCGTGCGGCTTAAGGCTCTCCCACGCCAACCCGTGACCGTCGGGACGCGCCGGACGCACCAGCAGGCACACCTGGCCGATCACACCATCGGTCAACTGGCTCTCATCACCGCCGGCCACCACACCAACCGCCTGCGCCGCCTCCACATAACGGCGCACCGTTTTACGGTCCACCCCCGTGTTGCGGTCGATCGCCCGCAGGCCCTCACCGCGCAACCACCTACGAAGCACCTCTCGGATCTCAACCACCGACACCTCCCGGTATCCCATGCCCGCTCCTCCACGTCCGATCTGGACGACGAGGGCGAGTCGACTGTCAGGTCGACCGGCGGTGGGGGATACCCCAGGTGGTCCCAAAACTGGCAACCAGGTGGTCCCATGCTCGTGGCAAGAACTACCTCAAAGTGGTCCCATCAAAGTGGCAAACGACATCCTGGGCCCAAGTCGCTCTCGCTCTCGGCGTCACCGCCCAGGCCGCCCACAAGCGCTACCGCTGGCTGCACCACAGCCCGGCGACCGACGAGACCTGGCACGAACCACCGCTCTCATGCTGACCTGACATCGCACAGATTCCACGTTGGCGACATGTATACGACACAACCACCCATACGCCACAAGGCTTCTCCACCAAGGGCTTCAGATAACCGTCGTTCTGCCTCGGTCCAGACTTGTATCTGGGACCGGCCCCAGACCCGCAGACGGATTGTTATGGCAATCGTAGGGCGACCTGGTTCGGCCGCCTACGGCCGAAGCCTTGGGGTCGATCTCGGGTCCTTTGGGTACGGATGAGACCATGGCCGATGGCTCAAGGGAGGACCAACCATGGTGGCGTCGACTCAAGGGTGTACCGCCCGGCCGCCTTGGGACAAGATTGACGGAAGGGCTGATGTCCGGGGCGTTCCTGGCCAGCAAGCACGAGCTAGATGCTCGAATCCTACCGATTGAGAGTCGACTGGACATGATCGAAACGAAACTCGAAGAGGTTAAGGCAGAACTCGCACATCGACGGGGGATCGGGCACTCCAGATTCTCAATCGGGCTAACTGGGACCTTGTTCGTCGACAGGCCCGAGGGTCACGCAGCCCTGCTGGCTCGCGTGCTCCTATCCGTCGATCGATCGCTGTGGACGATCATCGAGCCTTGGCGGGATGCCCCACAGACAATTTGATTGGGCGAAACCAGACCATCAGCGGGATTCAATAGCGGCTCGGCGTGCAACTCGCACTGCTAGACGTCACGAGCGCCGCTGATGATCGTGCGCAGGTTCAACTGGCGGGGACGGGATCGAGACAATGTTGATGATACCGGCGGCGATCATCAGCACTGGTGCAATGATCTTCAACAGAGCCTCATCTGTCACCAACCCAACCAAAAACGTGACCGCCGCGAGGACAAGGACGATGAGGCCAACCTTGCGCCACCGATTCCAAGGTCTCCGTTGTGCCACGATATACCTCTACCCGACTTGCGCCCGATGAACCCGTGGGCTCGTCGGGCGGCCCCCCGGGTACCGCCGCCCGCACCGGCACCGACCCCCGTAGGGCACCGACCACCGGCAGCCCCCCCTGAGCACCGGTCGAACTCGTCAGACGCCGAGGCTGTTGTGGAAGGTCAGCGAGGATGATGGTGCACGTCACCGAGCGTCAGGCGGGAGGACGATGCCGGTCCGGGCCGAGAAGGATGGCGACAAATGCCCAAACCAGGGCGCTTGCGACCAGATCGAGCACCACCCCCACGGAGATAGCCATGATCGCAAAACCCCAGGAGAGCGGCTACGAACCCGATGATGGCAGCTCTCCAACGGCTATTGGTCTTGCCTGGCGTGGTCACAGAGTAGCGATACCCACCCATGGGCCGGTGGTAGTACCCGACGGAGTGCCCCCTCTACCGGTGGTCCTGTTGGCACGGGTACCCCGGCGGCGGGGCACTATCGCGAGTGATGCCTGTGAGAGGCGGCGGGGCCGCCCTCGAGACGGATCCTTGACAACACGAACGGCGACTGGTGTAATGAGCCGGGTGAACACATCAAATGCGGGCGATGTAATCACCGGGCCGGTGGGGGAGGGGATCGGAGCCAATGACGCCCACGAACTGGCCGGCATCACCTACCGCCAGCTGGACCACTGGGCCCGCCAGGGTTGGGTCCTCCCGTCACTCGACCCGGGTAAAGGTCGCTCGGGCCGGCGGTTGTACTCCCGAAGCGACGTGGTGCGTCTCGACTTGTTGCGCCACCTTGCAATCTCGAAGGTCAACACCGCCCACGCGGGACCGCGGGTATCGGAACTCAAGCTCAGCGAGGCAGACATGGTGGTGTTGTGGGGACCGGTGGGTGGCAAGGCTGACCTGGTGGTGGTAGCCCGAGCCGCCGCGGTGTCGTCCGTGGCCGCCGCCGGCGGGGCCTGGGTGGTCTACGACCCCAACCCGATCCGGCGTCGCCTGCCCCGAGTCTCGGCCGACGCCGATCCCGGCGCCCACTCGGCTAACGCGCTGCCGGCGGGTAGGCGGTCGGCGTGAGACTGTTCGAGCCGCCAGACGAAGCGCCGGAGTTGTTCGAGGAGCCGGCCCCGCCCGACCCGGTGTCGGAATCCCAGGCCAGGTCGTCGCTGCACGGCAAGGAGTACGACGCGTTGGCCATTGGGTCCTTGGAGGGGGCGGGGGCGACGATCATCGAGCGCTACCCGAGGGTGTTCGGCTACCGGCTCGACGCCTTGGTGGAGGGGGCCAACGGGGCCCGCTACTACGTCGACGCCCACGGAAGCCCCGACCGCACCGACCGGCCCCAGGCCGGGCTGCGACGGCAGGACACGGTGCTCAAGCTGGGCTTCAAGGCAATGCGTCTGCAGGCGCACCGCTGCCCTCATCCGCTGCTGGTCCTCACATCGCATATGCCCAGGCCCGGGACCTCCTCGGCCTACCTGTTGTCGGAGTTGGCGGACAGCGTGCTCGACGTGGTGGCCACCGTCGGCGACCTGGCCGGGTTCCGCCGACTGGCCCGCTACCTGACCGATGTGCCGGCGTCTTCGACCCCGCTGCCCGCGCCGTGGCGGGTGGTGTCGATCAGCTTCGACGACATCGACCTGTTCGACGACCAGTCAGGAGCGGAGGACGACGATGCGTGACCGCCGCAGGGCCGACTGGGTGACCGACCTCGACGGCCGCCACACCGTGGAACGCCAAGTTCGCACGGCGATCGAGAGTCACCCTCAGCTCAGGGTGACCCGGGACTCGACGGCCAGTTTCGACCGGCTCGACTTCGCGCTGGCCGGTCCCGGCGGCCGGCCGATCGAGCTGGAGGTCAAGGCCAAGAACCAGCCACTCAGCGCCGGATGGCGGGTACTGCGCCCCGACGTCGACCCCGGCGACCTGTTCGTGCTCGACGAGCTGGCCATGCGCAAGATGGTCGACGCCGGCCGCCACGCGTTCATGATCGTGCGCGACGTCCCTCGGGACTGCTGGTTCTTGTGGTCGGCGGGCGACTTGGCGGTCGCCACCCGGGTTCGTCATAGCCGCCGTCTGCAGAAAGGAACAACCGCAATGGTCAAAGGAAAACTGCTGCTCAACCTGGCCGAGGCCGGCTACCGCGCCCCCGCCCTGGCCGAGGTGGTCGACACGTTGGCCACCACCGCCGGCGACGTGGACCGGCGGTGGCGCGACATATCACCGTGGCCGGCAGGGACAGTGTCTACGATGGCTGCTGGGGCCGGGCGATGACGGCCCTGCCTGCGGTGCTCGCCGACCCGGTGCTGCTCACCATCGACGAGGCACGAAGCGCGGTGGTCCGCTCGTCACTTCGCTGCCTGACCGATGCTGCCTGCAACCCGGTGGGACGGGTAGCGATGCTTTGGGGTCTCCCGGCCGGGCCTACTTGGACCACCTCGGACGCCCGTCTGGCCGGGATGCAACGCCAGGTGCTCGACACAGTGACTGCCTGCGGTCACGACTGGGTCATCCCCTACGAGCTCGAGGGGATCCTTTCTGCCACCGGCCTGGACGAGGGTGAGTTCTGGGGGGCCGACGCGCTCACCGCCCTGGCCGAGGTCGACAGCGGCTTTGACGGCGCCGAGGGGGATGACGTCTGCGACGGAGACGCGGTGTCGGTGTCGGCGACGTCGACCGCGGCAGGCGGTGACCCATCTACCGCCGACGACGCGGCGGCCGCTTTGGCCTGGCGGACCCGTCGTCGGGCCATGCGGGCGTAGCCATTGTCCACGTCGTAGCCCACGAAACGGCGGCCGGCGTCGACCGCCGCCACCGCGGTCGACCCCGAACCCATGAACGGGTCGAGGATCACGTCGCCGGCGTAGCTGTACAACTCGATGAATCGTCGAGGCAGGGCAACGGGGAACGGGGCGGGGTGGCCAACCCGGCGGGCCGACTCTGCGGGCAAATGCCACACCGACAAGGTGGCCGCCATGAACTCGTCGCTTTCGATGGTGGACCGGCCCCGGCGAGCCCGGTCCATACGACCCTTGGAGAAGCACAGGCAGTACTCGTGCAGGTCCCGCAGCGTCGGGTTTGACGCCGAGCACCACGACCCCCAGGCGCAGTTGGAGCTGGCGCCTGAGGCTTTGACCCAGATGATCTCACCTCGAGGGAAGAACCCGATCTCGCAGGCCATGGCGGTCACCATGGAAGCCAGGGGCACATAGGGGCGCCGCCCCAGGTTGGCCACGTTGATCACCGCCCGCCCGCCTGGCTCCAACACCCGGAGGGTCTCGGCCAGGACCCGGCGCAGCATGGCCAGGAACTGCTCGAAGGTGTCGTCGGTATCGAAATTTTTGCCGGCATGGTAAGGCGGTGACGTCACCATCACTGGAATGGAGTTGTCGGGCAACTCCCTCATGTCCTCCGAGCTGTGCTCGAAGACCCGGTCCAGATACTTCCCGGGCACCTGGGCGACCGCGGTGTCGGTAGACCAGGTCGGTGCGCTCAGGCCGCGCGCGTAGAAGGCGGAACTGTCGTGACCTTCTCGTTTCCCGGTCCCGAACCGCTTCGTGGATGTCCCCATTAGCGACGGACGCTACTTGGGGCCCTGTGACTGCCTGCAGGGCGGCGGCAGCGAAACGATCCTCATCAGTGTGATCCTCTCCCGGTCTGGACCAGCCGAGCGCTCGTCCCGATGGCCGTTCATGATGAACGGACGTGGCGTGGCCTCGCACGGAAAGGGCTGTCGGCGGCTGCTCCTCGCAGCTGGACCGAGCCGGCGACGGCCAGGCTTGACGTCAGCGGCCCTTGCCGGGGTCATCTGATCATGAGTAACGGCGCCAAAGTGGCCAACATTTCTTCTACTAACGCGGGTTAGACGCCGCGCAGGGGCAGAGCGAGCGCTTGAGAAGCTCCGAGGGTTCCGGAGGTCGGGGCCGGGCTAGGGCGTACGGAGAAGAGGCGCCGCAAGCCAGAGCATTGCGGCTGGGGGCCCCCTTCGAGCGTGCCGGTCTTTCGGCCACCCCGAGGGTGGATTGCTCAACCCGGCTGCTTTGGCGGCCGGGCTCCGAAAGTCGGCTGTCGCAGTCTAAGTGCGGCCGTGACTGGGTTCTGGGTCGCTGCGCCGCCCGTGCCTTGTCCCGGTGCGGGTCGGGTGCGGAGCTTGGTGTTGCGGCGGATGTTGCGTACCGTGGACCTGACTGTCATCCCGGACCCCGGTGGC
>JALYXV010000220.1 GCA_030947025.1 Actinomycetota bacterium
TTGTCGACGTGGCCAAGGCCGTGACCACGTCGTTCACGACCAGCGCGACCGCCACCGGCCCGGTGGGGAGCCCGATCACCGACGCCGCCACGTTGGCAGCCTCGAATCCGCCCGGGCCGCCCCCGACAGGCACGATCACCTTCAGCCTGTACGGCCCCCAGATGGTCGGCCTGCCGCCGAACTGCACCGGCCTGGCCGCGTTCACCTCGACGGTCCCCGTCAACAGTGGCGCGGCCACCTATACGTCCGCGCCTTTTAAGCCGACCTTGCCGGGCATCTACCGCTGGGTCGCTCTCTACAGCGGCGATGCCAACAACGCCTCGGCCACCACCAACTGTGGTGATGCCGGGGAGACCGCCACGATCGCGAAGGCAACCACAATGATTGTGACCACCGCGTCGGCGCCCACCAACATCGGAGGCACGATCTCGGACAGTGCGGTGTTGTCGGGCGGGTTCACTCCGACGGGGACCCTCATCTTCAACGTGTACGGGCCCAACGACCCCACCTGCACCGGGGCGGTGGCCTTCCCCGCGTCGATCGTGACGGTGAACGGTAATGCCACCTACAACTCGGGGCCGTTCGGGCCGACCACCAAGCCGGGTACCTACAACTTCGTCGTCAGCTACAGCGGCGACGCTTCCAACGCCCCCTTCACCAGCACCTGCGGGGCGTCGGGCGAGAGCACCACGGTCAACAAGCTCTCGCCGACCATCGTGACCACCGCCTCCGGTCCGGTGATGGTGGGCAGCACGATCTCGGACAGCGCGGTGTTGGCGGGCGGCGGGACGGGGGGGCTGGCGCCCACGGGGACGATCACCTTCAACGTGTTCGGGCCACAGGTCCCCGGCCCCCCTAACTGCGCCGGGGCGCCCGCGTTCACGTCGACCGCGACGGTCGCGGGCAACGGGACGTACTCGTCGGCCATGTTCACCGCCACGTTGGCGGGGACCTACCAGTTCGTGGCCTCCTACAGCGGCGACGCCAACAACAACGCCGTGACCTCGGCGTGCGGGGCGCCCAATGAGAGTGTCGTGGTCTCCCAGGCTCACCCGACCCTCGTGACCACGGCATCTTCGACGACGGCCGCGGGCGGGCAGATCTCCGACACCGCCGTGTTGGCGGGAGGGCTGGCGCCCACGGGGACGATCACGTTCAGCCTGTTCGGCCCTAACAACCCGATGTGCATGGGTGTGGCGATCTTCACCGCCATGGTCACCGTCAACGGCAACGCTAGTTACCCTTCGGGTCCCTTCCCGGTCACGGCTCCGGGGACCTACAACTGGGTGGCGGTGTACAGCGGCGACGCCAACAACGCCGGGGTCACGAGCGCCTGTGGGGCGGCCAATGAGTCCGTCACGGTGACCAAGGCCAACCCGGCCATCGTGACCGTCGCCTCGGCGTCGGTGCCGGCGGGGGGGACCATCTCCGACACCGCCGCCCTCTCCAACGGGGTCAGCCCGACCGGCACGATCCTCTTCAGCCTGTTCGGCCCCAACAACGCCGGCTGCGCCGGCGCGGCCATCTTCACCTCGGCCAAGACGGTGAACGGTAACGGCAGCTACACCTCCGATCCCTTCACCACCTCGTTGGTGGGCACCTACCGCTTCATCGCGGCCTACAGCGGCGACGCCAACAACAATGCCGTGACCACCGCCTGCGGCGACCCTAACGAGAGCGTCAACGTCACCCCAGCCCTCCCCAAGATCATTACTCAAGCATCACCTCCGGTGCCCGCGGGCGGGCCGATCTCCGATACCGCCACCCTCTCCAACGGGGTCAGCCCGACGGGCACGATCGTCTTCACGCTGTTCGGCCCCAACAACGCCACCTGCATGGGCATCCCGATTTTCACCTCCGGCGTCACGGTCAACGCGGGCAACGGCAACTACCCTTCCGGCAACTTCACGACCATGGCGGCGGGCACCTACCGGTGGATCGCGGCCTACAGCGGCGACGCCAACAACGCCGCGGTGACGACAATGTGCAATGACGCCAACGAGAACGTCGTGGTCCCCCCGGCCACCCCGAAGATCATGACTCAAGTGGCGGCTGCCACGGCAGTGCTGGGCGGCACGATCTCCGATACCGCCACCCTCTCGAACGGGTCGAGCCCCAAGGGGACGATCACCTTCAACGTGTTCGGGCCCAATGACGCCACGTGCGCCAACGCCCCGATCTTCACGTCGATGACCGCGGTCAACGGCAACGGCCCGTACTCGTCTGGGACGTTCACGCCCACCGCGCCGGGCACGTACCGCTTCGTGGCCGCCTACAGCGGCGACGCCAACAACGTGGCCGTGGCGACGTTGTGCAACGATGCCAATGAGTCGGTCGTCGTGGGCAAGACGACGCCGATGATCGTGACGACGGCGTCGGGCACCGTGCCCGCGGGCGGGGCGATCTCCGACACCGCCACGCTGAGCGGTGGGGTGGCGCCGACGGGGACGATCGTGTTCTCGCTGTTCGGCCCCAACGACGCCGCGTGCACGAAGACGGCGATCTTCACCTCGATCAAGACGGTGGCGGGCAATGGGAGTTACCCGTCGGATCCGTTCACCACCGCGGCGGTGGGCACGTACCGGTGGATCGCGGCGTACAGCGGTGACGCCAACAACGCGGCGGTGACCACGGCGTGCAATGACCCCAACGAGAGCGTGACGGTCACCAAGGCCCCGCCCGGCATCGTCACTCAGGCGTCGGGGCCGGTCACGTTGGGCGCCACCGTCTCGGACACCGCCACCCTGTCGGGCGGGACCGGTCCGACCGGGACGATCACCTTCACGGTGTTCGGGCCCAACAACGCCGGTTGTGCGGGCGTCGCGGCGTTTACCGCCACGGTGACGGTGTCGGGCAACGGCTCCTATCCGTCCGGTCCGTTCATGCCGACCGCGCCGGGCACATACCGGTTCGTAGCGGTGTACAGCGGCGACGCCAACAACCTGGCGGCCGGTCCCACCCTCTGCGCCGACCCGGCCGAAGCGGTCGTGGTGTCGCCGGGTAACCCGACCATCTTGACCCATACCTCGGCGCCGGTGACGGTGGGGGGCACGGTCACCGATACCGCCACCCTGGCGGGCGGGGTCAGCCCGACGGGGACAATCACCTTCCAGGCGTTCGGTCCCAACACGACCTGCGCCGGCATCCCGGCGTTCACCTCGACCAAGACGGTGGCGGGTAACGGCAACTACACCTCCGATCCCTTCACGGTCCCGGCCGCGGGTACGTACCGGTTCGTTGCCACCTACAGCGGTGACGCCAACAACAGCCCGGCCGGGCCGACCGCGTGCGCTGATGCCAACGAGGTGACGGCGGGCAACAAGGCCAATCCGGCCATCGCCACTATGGCGTCGGCGCCGGTAGCGTTGGGGGCGGCGATCACCGACACCGCCATTTTGACGGGCGGGTTCAACCCGACGGGGACGATCACGTTCAACCTGTTCGGCCCCAACAACACCACCTGTGCCGGGGCAGCGGTGTTCACCGCCATGGTGACGGTCAACGGGACGGGCAACTACACCACGGCGCCGTTCACCCCGACCGCCCCGGGCAACTACACCTTCGTGGCGTCCTACAGCGGCGACGCCAACAACAACCCGGCTGGCCCGACCCTGTGCAACGACCCGGCCGAGACGGTGCCGGTGACTCCCTCGGCCATCACCCTCTCGACCACCGCCTCACCGTCGGTCGATGTCGGCCAGGCCGTTTTCGATACCGCCACTCTCGGGGGCAGCGGGCATCCGACCGGGACGATCACCTTCAACCTGTTCGGGCCCAACAACCCGACCTGCGCCGGCGCCCCGGCGTTCACCTCGATCAAGACGGTCAACGGCACGGGCAACTATGTTTCCGATTCGTTCATCCCGACCGCCCCGGGCAGCTATGTGTTCGTGGCTGCCTACAGCGGCGACGCCAACAACGTGCCCGCCGGCCCCACGCCATGCAGCGACCCGGCCGAGGTGGTGTCGGTACTGCCCACGCCGCAGATCATGGTGACCAAGGCGGCCGACCCGCTGACCCGGCCCGAGCCGGGAGGCAGCTTCACCTTCACCGTCCAGGTGTCCAACCCGAGCACGGTGGACCCGGTCAAGATCACGTCGTTGTTCGACAACATCTACGGTGATCTGGCCACCCGCGTGGGCTCGACGTGCGGGAGCCTGATCGGCGTGACCCTGCCCCCGCTGGCCACGTCGCCCAAGTGCACCTTCCCCGGTCCGTTCACCGGCCGGGGGGGCGACAGCCAGACCGACACGGTCACGGTGACCGGCGTCGACAGCCACGGTGTCATGGTCTCGGCCACCGCCCAGGCCACCGTCACCCTGACCGCGGTGCTCCCGTCGATCGCGGTCACCAAGACGGCCGACCCGTTGACCAAGCTGGAGCCGGGGGGCATCTTCACCTTCACCGCCCAGGTGTTCAACAACAACACGGTGGAGCCGATCAAGATCACGTCGCTGGTGGACAACATCTACGGTGATCTGGCCACCCGGTCCGGCTCGACGTGCGGGAGCCTGATCGGGCTCACCCTGCCGGCCGGGGGGGCGTCGCCCAAATGCACCTTCCCCGGGGCGTTCAACGGCAAGGGCGGGGACAGCCAGACCGACACGGTGACCGTGACCGGTGTCGACACCTTCGGCAACACCGCCACGGCCAGCGCCAACGCCACGGTCAGCTTGACCAGCCTGACGCCGGTGATCGCGGTGACCAAGGCGGCCAACCCGCTGACCCTGCCCGAGCCCGGAGGCACCTTCACCTTCACCGTCCAGGTCTCCAACCCCAGCACCACCGACCCGATCAAGATCACCTCGCTGGTGGACAACGTCTACGGTGATCTGGCCACCCGGTCCGGCTCGACGTGCGGGAGCCTGATCGGCGTCATCCTGCCCGCGGGGGGCATTTCGAAACCGTGCACCTTCACGGGACCGTTCATGGGCAAGGGGGGCGACAGCCAGACCGACATCGTGACGGTCAAGGGGGTCGACAGCTTCGGCAATACCGCCACCGCCACCGCCCAGGCGACCGTCACCCTCACGACCGCGCTGCCCCAGATCAAGGTGACCAAGGCCGCCAGCCCGCTGAGCCTTCCCGCCCCCACCGGAACCTTCACCTTCACGGTGACGGTCACCAATCCCGGCACCGTGCCGGTCAAGATCACCATGCTGGTGGACAACATCTACGGTGACCTGGCCACCCGGGTCGGCTCGACCTGCGGGACCCTCATCGGTACCACCCTGGACCCGGGGAAGACGTCGACACCGTGCACCTTCACGGGACCGTTCTCGGGTAAGGCCGGTGACAGCCAGACCGACATCGTCACCGTGACCGGCGTCGACACTAACGGCCATACCGTGACCGCCACCGCCCAGGCGACGGTCACCCTGACCACCGCCCCCACGCCGATGCTCACCGTGACCAAGACCGCCAACCCGCTGACCCTGGCCCAGCCGGGGGGCACCTTCACCTTCACGGTGACCGTCACCAACCCCAGCCCCAACGACCCGGTGAAGATCACCTCGCTGGTGGACAACATCTACGGTGACCTGGCCACGCGGCCCGGCTCGACCTGTGGGACCTTGATCGGGGTCACCCTGGCCCCGGGGCAGACCTCGCAGCCCTGCACCTTCACCGGAGCGTTCAACGGGGTCGGCGGGGCCAGCCAGACCGACATCGTGACCGCGATGGGCAAGGACACCGCGGGCACCTCGGTCACGGCCACCGCCCGGGCCACGGTCGGCATCACCGCTCCGCCGCCGGCCCCGCCCCTCGCCCTGACCGGTTTCGGCGACCACCGCCCGCTGGCGTTGGCGGCGGGATTGCTCCTGGGCGGCTTGCTGCTGCTGGTCCTCAGCGGGACCCGGCGTCGCTACCAATGAGCT
Organism: Actinomycetota bacterium; assembly: GCA_030947025.1. GTDB lineage: Bacteria > Actinomycetota > Acidimicrobiia > Acidimicrobiales > Palsa-688 > JALYXV01. Next base: position 5,877 of record JALYXV010000220.1, read on the forward strand.
GAGGGGCGAGACCCTGGCCTGAAGCGGATCACCGGCCCGGTCGGGCGGGCCGGTGGGCAGCGGTAGCGTGGCCGCCATTCTCGGCAGCCTGAGCGGTGAGGTGACCGAGCTGCTCCAGCAGCTCATCCGCAATGCGTGCGTCAACGACGGGACAGTCGCGTCCGGCCACGAGGAGCGCAGCGCCGACCTGTTGCGCAGCTATTTCGACGGAACTGGCCTTGACGTCGAGTCGTACCAGCCCCGTCCCGGTCGGACGTCCCTCGTGGCCCGCATCGAGGGGCGCGACCCGGCCGCACCCACCGTCTGCTTGATGGGGCACACCGATGTCGTGCCCGTGACCCCGGAGCACTGGACCCGAGATCCCTTTGGAGGCGAACTGGTCGACGGCGAGGTGTGGGGACGGGGGGCGCTCGACATGCTCAACCTGACGGCGTCGATGGCCGTGGCGACCCGCCACCTGGCCGAGGACGGATTCCGCCCGGACGGCACACTGGTCTACCTGGCCGTGGCCGATGAGGAGTCCGGCGGACGTCATGGTGCCGGGTGGTTGGCGGAGCACGCGTGGGATGCCATCAAGGCCGACTACGTCCTCACCGAGTCCGGAGGGATTCTGACCCCTACCCCGACCGGGCCCAAAGTCACCGTCACGGTGGCCGAGAAAGGTGTGGCCTGGCGCCGGCTGCAGGTCCAGGGGACCCCGGCCCACGGCTCCATGCCGTTCGGGTCGGACAACGCCATCGTGACCGCGGCGGAGGTCGTCCGTCGCCTGGCCCGATTCCGGCCCGGTGCCCAGATCGGCCCCATGTGGCGGATCTACGTGGAAAACAACGTCTTCGACCCCGAGCTCCGCGCCGCCCTGCTTGACCCTGAGCGGGTGTGGGCCGCCTGCTCGGCCCACGCCGAACCCGGGAACGCCAAGTTCTGGCATGCCTGCACCCACACCACCTTTTCTCCCAACGTGGTCGCCGGGGGCGTGAAGACCAACGTGATACCCGATGTTGTCGACCTCGACGTCGATATCCGGACCCTGCCCGGCCAGACCAAGGAAGACGTCGACCGTTACCTGGAGGAAGCCCTCGGCGACCTGGCGGGCCGGGTCGAGGTGACGTCGTTGCAGGACGTGGTCTCCACCTCGTCGCCCACCGATACGCCCATGTGGTCGGTCCTGGAGCACCTGGCCGGGGCCGCCCATCCCGGGGCCACCCTGCTGCCCCGCATGACCGCCGGAGGTACCGATGCCGGCTACTTCCGCCAGCGGGGCAGCGTCGTCTACGGGTGCGGGCTCATGAGCCCGACCATGACCTACGAGCGCTTCGCCAACCGTTTCCACGGCAACGACGAGCGGATCGACGTGGAGTCATTGCGCCTCACGACCGACCTGTGGCTGGGCGTGGCCCACCAGTTTCTCGCTCAGTCGCCCCGGTAGAAGACCGATACCAGGGCGGCTTGTTTGCGCACCGAGAGGTGTCCCTGCACTGATGCCCGGTAGGTTCCCGACACGGGGGCTACGTCCCGGTAGTCCCGTCCGGTCGCAACCGTCAGGTAGGTGAGCCCGGCCCGACGCTGGTGGGTCGGGTCGAGGGCGACAGGACGACACACCGAGGGCCGGTCCGGGTCGGCGACCAGCACCTCGATCCAGGCGTGGCTGCCCCCCTCGCCCAGCAGGTGACCGGAGACGTACCGGGCTGCCAGGCCACCGTGGCGGCACAGCGCCAGGGCGATGTGGGCGTAGTCCTGGCACACGCCCGCACCGAGGGCCAAGGCGGTGGCGGCCGTGGTGTGGATCGAGGTGGCGTCGTGCCGGTAGACCATGCGCTGGTGGACCCAGTCGCAGATCCTTTCCGCCAACGCCACCCCGCCCGCGCCGGTTCCGGCCAGTTCCTCGGCCGCCTCGCTCAGGGTGCGGTCGGCGGTGGTGAGCGGGGTCGGTTGCGCCATCGACCGATTGACCCGCGTCCGGGGAAGCTCGGCGGTGGCCCGACGCTCGATCAGGCACCACGCGTCGAAGTCGATCTCGGTCTCGACCGTGTCCACCTCGAGGTCGACGACGGTATTGCCGAAGCGGTCCTGCCGCTGCCGGCGCCGGGCGGCCAACGAGGCGTCGAGCCCCCAGCCGAGGGTGTGCTGGTCGCCGTGCCGACCGGGGGGAACGAGCAGCAACCGTTGGCGCAGGTCGTGGATGGGGCTCGGGTACCGGTAACGGATCGACTGCCGGATGACATAGACCGTGCGTTCGGCCCGCTCCCAGTCGGCGTCTTCGTGGGCCAGCAACGGCAGGACCTCGACCGCGGAACGGTCCACGGTCGGCCGAGCTGGCCTCAGGCCCGAACGACGGGAACCCGGGATTCGGCCCACACCGACATCTCGACCAACTCCGGCCCGCCGTAGGACGTCACCATTGCGACGTCGACCGCGTCGCGGCCCCGGCCGATCAGGACCCGTCCCGCCCGACGGGCGTTGTTGCGGGGATCGAAGGTGTACCAACGGTCGCCCAGGAACACCTCGGTCCAGGCGCAGAAGTCCATGGGTTCGTGGGGCGGGGGGACGCCGATATCGGGGAGGTAGCCGAAGGCGTAGCGGGCCGGGATGTTGAGGGCCCGGAGGAAGGTGATCATCAGGTGGGCGAAGTCTCGGCAGACCCCCTCGCCGGACTCGTACACGTCGACGGCCGATGTCGTCGGAGTGCTGCTGTCGCCCCGAAAGGTGAGGTGGTTGTGCACGAAGTCGCACACCGCCTGGACCCGCGCCTGCCCTCGCGGGAGCTGGCCGAAATGCTCCCAGGCGGCGTCGGCCAGAAGATCGGATTGGCAGAACCGGCTGGGCAGGGTGAAGGCCAGCGAGTCATCGGGCAGATCGGCGGCCGCCACCTCGGGGGCGTCGAAGTCGCGGACGTCGACCTCCTCGCTGACTAGGACGTCGGCGTCATAGTGCAGGGTCAGGTCCCCCGGAGGGAAGGTCAAACGGCGGCAGATGTTGCCGAACCGGTCGATATACGAGCGTGAGGCAACTGTCGGCGACGTGGTCCACTCGTGGCGGACCACCTCAGGCCCGTCGGTTCGAGGTTCGACCTGCAGTACCGCGGCCGTCGCCACCTCGGACTTCCAGGCGAAGACGCAGCCAACTCCGAGCGTGATCACGTCAGCAGACTGGCACATTCGGGTCAAGTGGATGTCTCAGGTATGTGAACCGATCATGAACGGGTCGTGGCGGTCGCGGTGCCCGGGGGCCCGGGAGGTCCGGCTCCCGGCGCTGGTCTTACCAGGGTCGCCGTCGGCGCCGGGTGACCGCCATGCTGAACACGCCGGCACCCACGAGGATCAGGGCGATCGTGCTCATCCCCTTGGTGTCGGCACCGGTGAGAGACAGGACAGGGGGCTCGGCGACGGTGGTGGTGGTGCTGCTGGTCACCGTCAGGGTGGCCTGGGCCAGTCGGGTGCCGCTCCCGGTTGCCACCTCCAAGGTGTGGGTGCCGGGCGTGGTGGCGGCGGGGACCGTGACCGTAACCTGGAAGCGGCCCAAGGAGTTCGCCGTCGGGGTGCTCAGCAGGACCGGGTTGCTGAACAGCGAGACGCGTAGCTGGCCTCCTCCGGGGTACCCGGTCCCGGACACAGTCGTCGACTGACCGGCCGCCACCGTCGACGGGTTGGCCTGCACGGTCGGCCTGCTCGTGGTGGTGGTCGTGGTCGTGGGCTTGACCGTGGTGCTGGTGGTCGTGGTGGTGGGCTTGACCGTGGTGCTGGTCGACGTGGTGGTGCTGGTCGACGTGGTGGTTGTGCTGGTCGTTGTGGTTGGAAGCACGGTGGTGGTCGTGCTGGTCGAGGTGGTGGTGCTGGTCGACGTGGTGGTGGTGCTGCTTACGACCACGGCTTCGGCCGCGTCGTTGCACCCCGTCGGCCCGGCCGGGTTGCTGTTGGCGTCGCCGCTGTAGGTGGCCACCCACCGGTACACGCCCGCGGCCAATGGTGTGAACAGGCTGGACGAATAACTGCCGTTGCCGTTGACCGACTTGGTGGCCGTGAACACCGCCACCGTCCCGCAGGCCGCGTCATTGGGACCGAACAGGCTGAAGGTCAGGGTCCCGGTGGGGGAGAAGCCGCCCGAGAGAATGGCGGTGTCGCCGATCGTTCCCCCCAACGCCACGGACCCCGAGGCCTGCGTCGCAACAGTGGTGTTGGCCTTGGTGATCGCCACCGTCTCGTTGGCCGCGCCGCATCCGCCGGCAACTGCCTTGTTGACGGCGTCGCCGCTGTAGCTGGCGGTCCACTGGTACGTGCCGGCCGCGGCCGCGGTGAAGGTCCCCGATGTCAGGGAGCCGTTACCGGTGACCGCTTTGATGGAGGTGAAGACGGGAGCGTTGGCGCAGCCGGCGTCGTTGGGCCCGAACAGGCTGAAGCTGATGGTGCCTGTGGGACTCAAGCCGCCCGACAAGGTGGCGGTGTCGGACACGGGGCCACCGACCGCCACCGATGCCGATGCCGCGGTAGCGATTGTCGGTGTGGCCATACCCCCGGTGACGATCACCGCCTCGGCGTTGATGAGGCACGAGGTAATGGGGACCGCGAGGTTCTTGCCGTCGCCGCTGTAGCTGGCCTGCCAGCGGTAGGTCCCCGGGGCGATCGGAAAGAAGTCGGGCGACGGGTAGGTGCCGCTTCCGCTGACAGCGACGGTGGCGGTGAAGACGGGGGCGGCGGAGCAGAAGGTGTCGGCCGGCCCCGAAAGCGTGAAGCTGATGGTGCCCGTGGGGTTGAACCCGCCCAGCGTGGCGGTGTCGTGGATGGTGCCGCCGACCGCCACACCGGGCGACGCGATCGTGCTCAGGACGGTGAAGAACTTGGAAACGACGACCGACTCAGTCGGGCTGCCGCACGGCGTCGGGCCGGCCGGGTTGTTGTTGCCGTCGCCGCTGTAGGAGGCCACCCACCGGTAGGTACCCGCCAGCGCTGTCGTGAAATGGGCCGAGTTGTACGAGCCGTTTCCGCTGACTGCGACGGTCGAAGTGAAGATCGGGCCGCCCGAGCAGGTCGGGTCGTTGGGGCCGAACAAGTCGAACGTCAGGCTGCCCGTCGGGCTGGCGCCACCGCCCAGCTGGACATTGTCGAAGATTTGCAGACCGACCATGGTGGTGGGTGAGGCGATCGACGAGATCGACGGAGTCGTCAGCGCCGATGCCGGGCTGACACCCACGGCGGAAAAGGCGGCGACAAACGCCAACGTACCGAGGAATCGCGCCCCCCTCCATTTGGCCACGCGAAAACATACCATCTGGCGTAACTCGCCCCCCGGGGTCAAAGCTGGCGTATGTCGCCTGAAGTGCCGATCGCGATGTGGGGTGACTGGCCCGGATCCAGCCAGCGCAACATGCCATTGAGATCAGGGGACGGCAGGCTTACGCACCCGTTGGTCGGCCCGCCCGCGTCGTCGTGCAGGAAAATGGCCGACCCCGCGCCCGCGACCACCGGGGCGGCGTTGTACTCGATCACCGCGAGGCTCTGGTACGCCACGGTGTTGGTCCACAGCGCTTCGCTCTGCCCTCCAAAGGGGGGAGTTGCGCCGCAGGCCACATGTTGGAAGGTGTTGTACTGCGGCGATGCCGGGTCGCTGTCCCACCAGTCACCGCATACCAGACGGTGGTAGGTGCCGTGGACCCCTGGGTCGGGGGCGAGGCCGTAGAAGGCCGAGCTGGTGGAATACAGGCCGACCGGCGTGGTGCCGTCCCCCTCCCGGTGGTGGGTCGACAATCCGCCGTGGCCCAGCCGCCCGGTCCAGGGGCCGGCCGCCTGGGACCAGCACCCTCCGCTTCGCTGCCAAAGGGTGACCGTCGCCGAGGTGGCCCCGATCGAGCCGGCGACCACGGTGATCAACTGTGACCCACCTCCGGTGGAGGCCAGCTGACCGGCGAGGTTCGGGGCACAGCCCGGTTTGGCCCGCGCCGCGGTAGTCGGCGCCGGTTGGGCGGCGGTGGCGGGTCCCGGGGGCCAGCCGCTGGTCGTGGACCCGGTGATGGTCGTCGTTACCGACGGGGCAACGGTGGTCGTCGTGGCGGGCGGCGCGGGGGAAGGACTGGTTGTGGTGCCCGCCACGACCGACTGGTGAGAAGGTCCCGCGCAACCGACCAGGACGACGGCCGCCATGACCGACACTACGTCCATCCGCCCATGTCGGCCCATTGGTATCCGAAACATTAACCGACACCCAATATGGTGATCAGATGGAGTGGCCTCGCCAGTCTCACACTCGCCTCAGGTGGGCGGCGACAATTCTCGTGTCGTTCGCGGCGGCCGGGTGCGGTGGCTCCAACCCGCGCCCTGCTGCCCTGCCGACCTTCAGACCCGGACCGAGGGTGACCGCGGGCGCCACCGCCGCTACGGGCGCCGCGGGCCTTACTCCCGCATCGACCTCGCCCCCGTCCACGACGCCCGCGTCGACGTCGCCCGCGTCCACGACGCCCGCGTTCACGACAACGACTCGGCCGGTCAGCCCATCGACCACCACCGCATCGGTCGGGGCGGTGTCATTTGTCGGCACCGTGGACCCTGTCGCTGCCTCCGATATTCCTTCGAGCTGGCGTCCCGGGTGTCCCCTCGGTCCCAACCAACTGCGCTTGCTTCATCTCAGCTATTGGGGTTTCGACAACCAACCTCACGTGGGCATGATGGTCGTCAACGTGGCCGTGACCGTCGACGTGTTGAACATCTTCGCCCGGTTGTTTGCGGAGCATTTCCCGATTCATCAGATGCAGCCGGTCGACGCGTATCACGGCAGCGACCCGGAGTCGATGGCGGCCGACAACACCTCCGGTTTCAACTGCCGCTACGCGGTTGCGTCCGGGCCACCGCAGTGGTCGGCGCACGCCTTCGGCGAGGCCATTGACGTCAACGCGGTCGAGAACCCGTATATCGAGGGTGGCACCGTCATGCCCCCGGCCGGAGCGGCCTACGTCGACCGCTCCCGGTACCGGCCCGGTATGGCGGTCCCGGGCGGCCAGCTGGTGCGCGCCTTCGCCGGGGCCGGGTGGCAATGGGGCGGCCGGTGGAGCACGCCGGATTACCAGCACTTCTCCAAGACGGGTGCCTGAAGGGCGGTCGGGGCGACTCGTCAGGTGCCGGGGTAGGCAACGTCGACGGCCGGGCATTCGTAGTCGCCGTTCACCTGGACATTGCCCACCGCGACCGACAGGCCGTCGCCGCCCGCCTTGGCCAGGTTCTGCAAGGTGAGAACGAACGCCCCCTGGCTGGCGGTGGTGATGCTCTTCATCGTCTCGAGATAGAGCACCCGGGTGGTGAACCGGGGGTCCACCAGCACCGCCGCCCCGGGGACGACCACCACGGCCGTGGGCACGGTGAGTACCGACTTGGGGGACGTCCCGGCTCCGCCCGCGGGCAGGTTGACCCGCACGAAGCGCCCTCCCGTGGGCGACACGCCACAGCTCACCTGGCTTACGGTGACCTGGGGGTAGAACGGAGCTTGCAGCACGCCGGGCCGGACGCCGACCACGGTCAGGCTGCTCGAGACCGGGACGGTCGTGCTGGTGGTCGTGGTGGCGATCGTCGGCGGCGGTGCGGCCGCGGTGGAATGACTGCAGCCCCCCAGCGCGGCCAGACTCGCCACCGCCAGTCCCATCAGGGCCCGGGCCCGGACCCGCGCCCCGGAGTGCGCCGGCATGGGCCGCCGGTGCCCGACTAGCTGCACTTCTCGTCGGGGAGCGATACCAGCTGGGACTTGTTGACATTGACGACCATGGGGCCGGTGCAGCTGAGCCCTGAGGTGCTGGCGACCAAGGTGGCCACGATCTCCTTGCCGTCGCTCGTGGTCCCATGGCAGTCCACGATGCCCGGCGCCTGCCCGAAGCAGGTGATCGCACCCTTGGTCGCCACATTGTGCGAGCGCAGCACTGCCTCCACGTCGGCGGCGGTGGTGCGCCGTACCTTGTCCGCGCTGGGCCCCGTCGTGCTGCCACCGCCGCAACCGGTGGCCAGGACCAACGTCACCACGGCGGCCGGAAGGAGAAATCGGGCACGAGTCGACAGGCGCATGCCCAGATAGTCGCCGATCAGGACGGCCCGGTCCAGCCCACCCCATCGATGCTGCCCGCCCGGCCGCGGGCGGGCAGGGGCCACTAGGCTCACGCAGAGATGGCCTTGGGAAGCCGCCCTGCCCGCACAACTCGCCGTCGGGGCCGGCCCTGGTTGTTCTTCGGGTTGCTCGCCACACTCCTGGTGATCGCGGTCAACGCCGCCCTGTCCGCCCGGTCTCCGGCCCCGGCCCGTCAGCAGGCGGAACAGTCCTACCTGGATCAGGCCCTCCCCGCCATCCAGCAGTCCAGCCAGCAGGGACTCGACCTCAACGACCTTCGCAGCCAGGCACTCGCCTTGTCCCCCGCCACCATCACCAGTCACATCAGCGTGGTCCTCGCCCAGACCCAACAGACGTTGGCCTCGGTCCAGAAGCTCGACCCTCCCCCGTCGGTGAAAATGGGCCACGCCCTGCTGGTCGCCGCCCTGGACATGCGCGCCATCGGGACCCAGGCGTTGGGCCACGCGATCGGGACCGCCCTGAGCGGCCAGCCGTTGGACGTCGGCGTCCAGGCGCTGGCCAGTGCCGGGCTCGACTTTCAGGCCGCTGATCGGGCCTACAGCCTGTTCCAGGGGGCCATGCCCCCGCTGAGCCCGCCGCTGCCGAACTCCCGCTGGGTGCCCGACGCCGGGAGCTACAGCACCGCCACCTTGTCGGTCTTTGTGTCCAGCCTGCGCGCGGAAGGGAGCCTGTCGCCGATCCACGATGTCTCGGTGGTGCTGGTGACCACCAACCCCGCCCCCGTCAACCTGCTGAGCGGCGTGCAGATGATGCCCGTCGCCAAGCAGCTGAGCCTTCAGATCGTCGTCGCCGACATGGGCAACCAGCCCGAGAAGAACCTGACCGTGACCGCGTCCATCGCCCCTTCAGTCATCGGCCCCACCCAGAGCGTCCGTGACTTCGTGGACCTGGCCCCGGGCCGCACCCGTACCGTGAGCCTCGGGGGGCTTCGTGTGCTGGCGGGCCAGCCGACCACCTTGACCGTCCGCATCGACACCGTCCCGGGCGAGATCAACGTCGCCGACAACAGCAAGGTCATCACCCTGCAAATGCAGTGATCGTCAACAGCGGCCCGTTGCCAGAAGAGTCGTTGTCAGAAACGTGGTGCAAACTGATGCCAGCCCTGCTGCCCGGAGTGTTTTCATGGTGAACCCCAACCTGACCGTGCCCGCTGAGCCGGATCTCTTCCTGGAGTTCCTGCTGCGGTGCGCTCTGACCGCACCCGGGGCGTCGTCCAGCCCGACCGCGGGCCGCATCCTGGCCCGGTTGCTGGTCGTGGGGGCCATCGAGGGGGGCGACGAGCTGGTCACCCCGTATCTGGTGCCGGTTCCGGGCGAGGATGCCAGCTTCGAGGTCCGGGCCTACCGGCCCGGCAACCTCGATCCCACCGAGGTCCGGGCCGGTCTGGGCGCCGCGGCCGCCTTGCGGATCGCCCTGCGGGCTGCCCGCGACGGGGACGACGGCCTCGAGGTGGTGAGCCAGACCCGTGCCGGTTTGGAGCGCTGCGTGCTGGTACGGGACTCCACCGGCGACTTCGAGTTCCGCTTCGCCAGCGGGGAGACATTGAACGGCGAGCCCGAGGACTGCGCCGCGGCCCGACGGGCCTGGGCCGTCACCCTGGCCGACTGGCGGGCCTGGGTGGCGGGGGAGCATCCGGAGGACGAGCTGGGCCGGAGCCGGCCCGAAGGGATTGGGCTGGTCTCGGCCGAGTCGCCACCCGCCCCCGCCGCCCCCGCCCCCGCCGCCCCCGC
>JALYXV010000222.1 GCA_030947025.1 Actinomycetota bacterium
ATCCAGGGCCGCCTTACGCTCGGCCGCGGCCAGCTCCTGGACCTTCGCCTCCGCCTCGGCCGCGGCCTGCTGGGCCGCCTTGCGCTCCTTGCGGGACAGCTTGACTGCCTTGGCCTTGGCACTGACGACCGTCTTCATGGCGGCCTTGCGCTGGCGCCGGCTCAAGTCCTCGGCTCGGCGCAGCCGATCCAGGGCGGCGTCGGCCAGTTCCATCCGGATCGCCGCCTTGGTGCCTTTCGCCGCCCTGACGGCAACGGCCGGCTTGGCGGCCATCGGAACCACCTTGGCCTTGCGGCTGCGACCGCCCGCCATCGACCCGAGGACGGCACCGCCGACCGCCCCACCCGCTCCCCAGCGGGCGGCGTTGCGGGCCATTTCGTTCACCGGCCGGTCCCTGCGGTAGGCCTCCGCCGCCGCGATCCCCACCCCGACCAAGGCCCCCACCAGCGCACCCTTCAGCAGCTTGCTCATGTCGGGGCAGGCTACTCGCCAACCCCCCGTCAAGCTGATGCCGGGGCGAGGAGACCGGCCTTCGGGCCCCGCCTCACCAGGGAAGGATTTAGGAGGCGGCCCGACGGGGCCGGGTCTCCTTTTCCCCTGTGGTGGCACGCGGGACGAGGGTGGGATTGACCCGGTCGAGCACGACCGAGCGGTCGATCACGCAGCGGCCGATGTCGGACCGGCTGGGCAGGTCATACATGACCTCGAGCAGGACCTCTTCCAGGATGGCCCGCAGGCCCCGAGCGCCGGTGCCCCGCAGCAGGGCTTGTTCGGCCACCGCCTCAAGGGCGTCCGCGCCGAACTCCAGCTCGACATTGTCGAGCTCGAACACCCGGCGGTACTGGCGGACCAGGGCGTTCTTGGGCTGGATGAGGATTCGGACCAAGGCGTCCCGGTCGAGGTTGGAGACCGCGCCGATGACGGGCAGCCGGCCCACGAACTCGGGAATCAGACCGAACTTCAACAGGTCCTCGGGCAGCACCTTGATGAGCAGCTCGCCCTCCGAGCGCTCGCCCCCGCTGCGGATCTCGGCCCGGAACCCGATGCCCTGATGGCCGATCCGGCTCTCGATGATCCGGTTCAGCCCGGCAAAGGCCCCGCCACAGATGAACAGGATGTTGGTGGTGTCAATCTGGATGAACTCTTGGTGGGGATGCTTGCGGCCCCCCTGGGGTGGCACCGAGGCGGTGGTGCCTTCCAGGATCTTGAGCAGGGCCTGCTGTACACCTTCGCCCGACACGTCACGGGTGATCGACGGGTTCTCGCTCTTGCGGGCGATCTTGTCGATCTCGTCGATGTAGATGATCCCGGTCTCGGCCTTCTTGACGTCGTAGTCGGCGTTTTGGATCAGCTTGAGCAGGATATTTTCGACGTCCTCACCTACGTAACCGGCCTCGGTGAGCGCGGTGGCATCGGCGATGGCGAAGGGGACGTTGAGCATCCGGGCCAGGGTCTGGGCCAGCAACGTCTTGCCGCAGCCGGTCGGGCCGAGCAGCAGGATATTGGACTTCTGGAGCTCGACCTCGGCGTCGTGATAGCCGCCCGCTTGGACTCGCTTGTAGTGGTTGTAGACCGCAACGGACAGGATCTTCTTGGCCCGTTCCTGGCCGATCACATAGTCGTTGAGGAAGTTGAAGATCTCAGTCGGCTTGGGCAGCTCGTCGAAGTGGACCTCGGATGATTCCGCCAGTTCCTCTTCGATGATGTCGTTGCACAGGTCGATGCACTCGTCGCAGATGTAGACGCCGGGTCCGGCGATGAGTTTCTTGACCTGCTTCTGCGACTTCCCGCAGAAGGAGCACTTGACCAGATCGCTGCTTTCTCCGAATTTCGCCACGCTGATGTCCCCCCGGACCTTCAGGCGACGCCAGCAGCCAGCGGTACACCCGCTAGCTCGCGTGCCGTGATCACCTCGTCGATGATTCCGTAACTTTCTGCTTCCGCTGCGCTCATGATGAAGTCCCGGTCGGTGTCCTTGGCCACCTTGGCGACCTGTTGACCAGTGTCGAAGGCGAGCATCTCGTTGAGCAAGTCTCGCATGCGCAGGATCTCCTTGGCCTGGATCTCGATGTCCGCCGCCTGACCGGCCGCGCCACCGTAGGGCTGGTGGATCAGGATGCGGGCGTGGGGCAGGGCGAAACGCTTGCCTTTGGTACCGCCGGCCAGAAGGACCGCAGCCGCCGAGGCGGCTTGGCCGTAACAAAAGGTCGAGATGTCGTTCTTGACGAACTTCATGGTGTCGTAGATGGCGAACAGCGCCGTGATGTCACCGCCCGGGCTGTTGATGTACAGGCTGATGTCCTTGTCGGCGTTCTTGTACTCCAGATACAGGAGTTGGGCACAGACATTGTTGGCGACGTAGTCATCGATCGGCGTGCCGAGGAAGACGATGAACTCTTCCAGCATCCGGCTGTAGAGGTCCATGCCCTTGGACCCGCGGTTGGTTTCCTCGTAGACGGCGGGGACGTAGCTGGCAGAGGGGTTGATCACGCTGTTCCGGCCTCGGTTTCTGTTGCTGTTACCTGCGGTTGCTTCTGTGTCGGTGTTTGGGGCGACTACTCGGTGTCGGCGGCGTCGGCCACCTCGATGTGGTCTAGGCAGTGACTTCTGTGTCTTCGGCTACATCCTGGGCGCCTGGTAGGGGATCTTCGGTGTCCGGTTGCGGCGCTTCTTCGAGCATGGCTCGGTCGATCAGCTGACCTTGCGGGTCGACGGCTTCAAGATGCTCGACCAGCCATTCGACGGCCTTGCCTCTCCTGACATCCGAGCGTACCGCGGCGATCTGCTCTGTGCTCTCTAGTTGCTTTCGTACCTGGGCGGGCTTGGTCTCGAAGCGGTCAGCCAGCCGGACGATCTCGGCGTCCACCTCAGCCTCGGTGACCCCGATGTCCTCGAGGTCGGCCACCGCCCGCAGCGCCAGGTCGGCCTTGACGGCCTGAACCGCCTGGGTCCGGAGTTCGTCGAGCAACTGCTGCTGCGAGCGCCCGGTGGCGCCCAGGTATTGGCCCAGGTTGAGGCCTTGCTGGCGCAAGGCGTTCTCGAACTCTTGGGCCCGGTGGGTGACCTCGTCGTTGACCAGCGGCTCGGGCGGGTCCTCCTGGACCAGCTCGGCCACCGCTTCAATCGCTTGCGAGCGCAACGCGACCTGGGCCTGGGCCCGCTTCACCAGCGTGAGGCGCTTCTCGATATCGGCGCGGAGCTCGGCCACGGTCTCGAACTCCGACGCCTCGCTGGCCCACTCGTCGGTCACTTCGGGAAGAACCATCTCCTTGACGTCCTTGACCAGGACGTCGTAGTTGAGCTGGGCCCTCGTTGTTGCCACCGCGGCATCTTCGTCCGCTCCGGCGCGGCCGTCGGGTTGGGGGCCACTGAGGTCGGCGGCGAACTGGAAGATGTCCCCGACCTTGGCGCCCAGCAGGTGATCGTCCAGCTCGGGGCCGAAGTTGCCCGAACCGACCTCATAGAGAATGTCTTCACTCGTCGTGCCGCTCTCGGGGTCGACGTCGCCCGGGCGGCGGATCTTGAGGTCGATGGTGACGTGGTCGCCGTTGCGGGCCGGCCGGCCCACGGGCACCAGCTCGCCGAAGTTGTTGCGCAGACGATCGACCTGGACCTGGACCTCGTCCTCGGTCAGGACCGGAGAGGGGATGGTGACCCGCAACCCGCCGTAGCCGGCCAGTTGCACCTGGGGCCGGACCTCGACGATGGCGTCGAAGGAAAGAGGACCATCCTGCTCACCCGCGGTTATGTCGATCTGGGGCGGCGCAATGGCGTCCACGTCCTGCTCGCGGATGGCCTCGTTGTAGTACTCCGCCAGTGAGCCCCGGATGGCCTCGGCCCGGGCCGTCTCCTTGCCGAGCCGGGCTTCGAGGATGCGTCGCGGGGCCTTGCCGGGGCGGAACCCGGGGATTCGCGCGTCCCGGGCAATTTTGCGGTAGGTGGCGTCGAGGGCCTTTTCGAACTCCTGCTCGTCGATCGTGACCGAGAGCTTTATCTTGTTTCCCTCAAGGGGCTCGACGACGGTTTCCATACGGGTGACGCAGTCTACCGACCGCGCTGCGCGATGCGGACCAAGGCCGACCGGGGACCGGGCCGGTAGCATTGGCCGCCAGGCCACGGGGAGTAGCGCAGCGGAAGCGCACCTGCTTTGGGTGCAGGAGGCCGGGGGTTCAAATCCCCCCTCCCCGACCAGTCGCACCCGAAGCCCGCGTTCGTGGCGCCCAGCCGGCGCTCGGCCGCCCGGCACTAACCTGACCCGCGCCGCGGGTGTAGCTCAATGGCTAGAGTCCCAGCCTTCCAAGCTGGTCATGCGGGTTCGATTCCCGTCACCCGCTCTCGACAAATCCCTGGTCAGATGGGGTGAACGGGTCCTGACCGAAGGTGCTCGCGAGGGCCGAACGGGCCGGCGTGCCACACGTGTGCCACACCGAAAACAGAAACAAACGGAAAGCAGGGGTCACCAACGGGCACCGGTGAGCCAGATCACGCCCGGCGGATCGAGCTTCATCGTGACGTCTCTCTATCCTCGCTCGGGTGTTCGCAGGGCTTCTGCGGCGAGCTCCCCGACGTCCGCTCGCTGACCGCCACGCTCCCAAATGCCAGCGTGCCGCGAGCTTCCCCGAGGCTTATGGATTTGCCCAGCCGGCCGGGGCTGGCTGGGCCCGTTCCGGTTAGGGCGACCGACGCCGGCAGGGCGGGCTCGACTTGGTCGGGTGAGCGAGCTGGCGGTGGCTACCCCGCTGGGAGACCACGACCCACCCCGGCCGCTCGAGCCATCTGTCGGCGTCGGCGGCCAGGGAGACCTTCCCAGCAGACGGCCGGCGTCGAGGCGACCATCGACTGAGCGACCACCGAGCGACAAGGCGGTGCGGCTGAGCAGCCACGACTGGCCCTATACGTTCTGGCCCTGTAGGTGCTGGCTCTGCACGCTCCCCCGCGGCTACTAGATGATTGATTCCAAGGGGTCCGCGGTTTGAGGGGTGAGGGGGTCCATGATCGGCGCTCTTCACCCAATCGACCTTGGAGGTCTCGTGGACGCCGATCTGGACACCCTCGCAACAGCACTGTACGTGAGGATCGATGACGCCCTCAGGGCCGACCCGACCCTGGCCGTGCAACGCCCCAAGGTCGGGATCGCCCCGAAGCTGTCTGACGCCGAGTTGCTCACCCTGGCGGTCATCCAAGCGCTGCTGGGGTTCGTGTCCGAAGCCCGATGGCTGCGCCACGCCCGGTCCCATCTGTCCGCCGCGTTCCCCTACCTGCCCCGCCAGTCCGGGTACAACAAGCGGCTGCGGGGGGCATCAGGGCAGCTCAGCGCCATTATCCGCCTGTTGGCCCTCGACTGTGACAGCTGGGCCGACGACACCTGGGTCATGGACTCCACCGCCATCGAGTGCGGCCGCTCGCAGGAGACCGCGAAGCGTTCCGACCTGGTCGGCTGGGCCGGCTACGGGTATTGCGCCAGCCACAGCCGCCTGTTCTGGGGGCTGCGCCTCCATCTGGTCACCACCACCTCGGGACTGCCGATCGTCTTCGCCCTCACCAACCCCAAAGACGACGAACGCCACGTCATCCGCGACCTCCTCGAAGGCGAACCCGCCCTGTTGGCCTGCCGCCCCGGCCAGATCGTGGTGGCCGACAAGGGTTACGCCAGCGCCGAGTTCGAAACCTTCGTCAACGCCGCAGGCGCCACACTCATCCGCCCGGCCAAACAAAACGAGAAACCCCGCCCTGGAGCCGAACTGCTCAGGCCGCTGCGACAGATCATCGAGTCGGTCAACGACACCCTAAAAGGCCAACTCGACCTGGAACGACACGGCGGGCGCACCAAGGCCGGGGTAATAGTCCGTGTCCTGCAACGGATCCTCGCCATGACCGCGGCCATCTGGCACAACGAGCACACCGGCCAACCCCACCTCCGATCCCTCGTCGCCTACGACCACTAACCAACCGACCCCTCGGAATTAATCATCTAGTAGGGACGGGGAGCGTTGGCGACCGAGGTCATGATGCCGAGTACATGGGCTGCGCTCAGACCGAGCGCCGCCCCGACGGCGTCGAGCACCGACCGTTCGCTGTCGCTGACCGGTCCGTCGGCCACCGCGATCTGGGCCAGGCGGGTGATGAACATCTCCCGGCCCTGATCGTTCAACCCTCGCACCAGCTGGCCGACCTGGGCGGTCAGCTGGGTGGTGTTCTGGGAGTACAGGTCCTCCGTCAGGTGGCCGTCGTTGTACCCGACCGCGCCCGCCGAAACGATGGCATCAACTGCAACCCTGCGAGCATCGCCATCCCACGAGTTGCCCGCCTTGAGCATGGCCACCGCCGCCACTCGCATGGTGTCGCGGATGCCGTCGGTGAGCGCGGCCGACGTCGGGGTTTGGAGTACCTCGGGCCGGAAGGCGGTGGCGCACGTCTGGCATTTGACCTGCTCACCCCCCACCCACCCCATCGGGATGACCGGCAAGAAGAACAAGGTGAACCATTGGCGAAGCTTCTGCAGCGCGTAGTGGCGGTCAGCGCCGCACCGCGGGCAAAAGAACTCCCCCTCCGAAACCTTCGATGGACGCGTGCGCACTCCGAAGATGATGAACATGGGACCGATATAAGCAGAGCCCGGGCGATTGGTTAAGACCCAATTTCGGGGCGGGCGCCTGCCCTGTTCGGCGGGATCTCCTCGGGTACCCTCGGCCCGGTGCGGCGAGTGACGATTGCCCTGGCCAGCCTGGTGATCCTGTTGAGCGCCTGCGGGTCGAGGGCCCGTCCCAGCGCCGCGCCGCCGCGGCCGACCACCACGACCACGGTGGCCCCCACCACGACCACTGACCCCGGACCGGCGGTCGGGACGTTCCTGGTGGCATCGCCGACGATCAGCCCGCTCCAGTACTCCGACACCCCTGGCGGTCCCCCGATCGGAACGCTGCCCTCCGTGACCTGGGGCAATCCGACGGTTCGCCCGGTCATGAACCAGGGCGACACGTGGGTACAAATCGGCCTGGACAAACGGCCCAACCTGTCCACCGGCTGGGTGGCCCGTTCCGCCGTCACGCTGGCGATCACCGGCTACCGCATCGAGATCTCGATCAGCAAGCGCAGCCTGACCCTCTACCAAGGGGGCCAGCCGACCTACACCGCTCCCGTCGGGGTGGGCAAACCGCAGTGGCCCACGCCCCTCGGCCGCACCTTCGTTGACGCCGTGGTCAGCACGCCGAAGTTCCAGCAGTACATCTACGGTCCGACCGTCCTCATCCTCGGGAGTCACTCCGACGTTTTCACGGAGTTCGACGGGGGCGACGGAACCGTGGCCATCCATGGTTACCCCTCCGACCCGGGATCGACCAAAGGGGTGGCATCCTCACACGGGTGTGTCCGGGCCAGCCCGGAAACCATCAACGCCATTGGCGTCGTGCCCCTCGGCAGCCCCGTCGACGTAGTCGCCTGACCGTCCGATCGATCCGGGACCCGGTCGTTGCGGGTTGACCCAGCGGTGTTCAGGATCCGGTCAGGTCATGTTCACGCCGCGCTGACAACTGGGAGACAACCCCGAAATGCGCTTGGGCCATCCTTTTCCCTGTGACCCTCTCTCCCCCGTGAGGTGCACAGCCGTCGGCATCATCGCTGATTGCCCGACGCGGAAGCAGACCCAGTTGCGCCACCGGGCTGCGATCCCAACGCAGACGAGGTCCCCGAGCTCCTCCTGTCGGGGACCTCGTCGCGTTCGGTCATCAGTGTTTGCCGCGGCTCCCCCGGGCGCCCAGCCGGCCGTGGAGAAGGTACCCGGCGACGAACCCGAGCAGGTTGGTCACCAGCAGCACCCAGATCAGTGAGAACCGGGAGTGGAAGAACACAAAGCTCACCCGGACCTGCTCGCTGTTGCCCAGGATGAACGCCACCAACAGGCCGACCACGATCCCAATGAGGATCAGCCTGGCCAGGTGAGCATTGCGATCAGCGGGACGCTGCTGAGGCTCTCCGTTCACCGTGACCCCTCCATGTGGCGACCAGGCACCGCGGCCACGCTCACGCTATCCCCGCCCGGCCGGCGCCGGCGCGATCACCTGGCCCGAGCGATGCTTCGTAACGACCTGGTCCGGGTAGGGCTGGCGGATGACGAGCGATGCTGAGATGGGCGCGGTCCTGTTCGATGTGGATGGCACCCTGGTCGACACCAACTATCTGCACGTGGTGGCGTGGCTGGGCGCGTTCCAGGCCGCCGGCCACCAGGTGGACGCGGCCGCCATCCACAGAGCCCTGGGGATGGGGTCCTCCGAGCTGATCGAGCACCTGGTCGGACCGGAACTGGCCGAGCGCGTGGGCGACCAGGTCAAGTCCGAGCACACCTCCCGCTACCACGACACCCGTCCGCTGATGCGCCGGTTCGAGGGCTCAGCCGACCTGCTGCGGGCGGTGGCCAAGCGTTCGGTCGTGGTCCTGGCCACCTCGGCCAGCCCTGAGGACCTGTCGGCCATGCTCGAGGTGCTCGACGCCGACGACGCCATCAGCTCCATCACGGGGGCAGAAGATGTGGACGCGGCCAAGCCGGAACCGGACTTGATCCAGACTGCGCTGCAACGAGCCAACGTGCCGGCCAGCCGAGCGGTCTTCGTGGGCGACAGCGTCTGGGACGTCGAGGCCGCCGGTCGCGCGGATGTGCCGTGCGTCGGGGTCCTGTCGGGGGGCGTTAGTCGGGCCGAGCTATCCGACGCCGGGGCGATCGCGGTGTATCGCGATGTCGCCGAGCTGCTCGAAAGACTTGACGAGAGCCCGCTGACCGCGGTTTTCTGAACGTGCGGGCGGGCGGCCCCACGCTCCACCTGACACTCGGGCCCATTCTCCGGCGACTTATCGTTCCGAGGGGACTTGTTGGGATATTCGCCCCTAAGTCCCCACGGAACGTTCAGCCTGCCAAGGTTCCAGCCTCGCGGGCGCCCCGGCACGGCGCGACCGGGCAGGCGGGGCGCGTGGGGGCGTAGGGGCTGGGCCTCATTTGACTGCTGGGGGCTTTCTGGGGAGGGGGCGGCGGGCGTTCACTGAGGTCGGTGACTATCCGATCAAGGAGCGACCAACCATGACCACCCCGTTCTCCACCTTCAATCGCGGCGAGAGTCCTTGGCCCCCGACGGGACCATCGTGGGAGGCCCCCGAGGCCGCTCAGCGCCTGGCGCCGGGAGCGCCACTGGTCGCGCCGACCGACGTGGCCAACTGGCTGGACGAGCAGGAGCGAAACCTGGCCCACCCCAAGGTGGTGGAGGACGGACTGCGCCGGGCCGGCTGGCACCCGGTCCACGCGGCCATGGAAGTGGCTCGCTACCGAACCCGCTTCAACGAGCACCAGTTGGGGTATTCCGCCTTGCTCGTGTCGACCGGAGTGGCCGCGCTGGCCCTGGGCACGGTCGGGCACATCCTGGCGTCGGGTCTCGACCGGAGCGTCAACCGCAACAGTCTCAGCGCCTGGCTGACGGTTTTCGTGGTCTCGCTGCCCTTCGCCATCTGGGCCCATGTGTGGGCCGCCCAGGTCGATCGCGACGACCCCGTTGCCGTGTGGTCCCAACCCCGGCGCTCGCTTGCCCTGGCCCTCCTCTGGGGGTGTGGGATCGTGGGTATCGGGCGCCTGGCCATCTACGGCGGCCGCCTGGTCGGGGCCTTGCTGGGCGCCACGTGGGCGGCCGGCGATTCCACCGCCGCAGGCGCGGTCAACGTCGCCATCACCGTCAGCATCGCCCTGCCGCTCGGCCTGTGGGCCTTCTTCTTTCTTCATCGCTTCGACGACGAGGACCCATCGCAGCCCAGCCGGCGACGCCGCCGCGGTCGGTGAACCGACGCGGGCACAGTTCAGGGAAGTGCGACACGCGGGCGACCGGCCAATGCGGCATCGTGGAGGGGTGGAGCGAGGGGTGTTGATCGGCTTGGCCGGCCTCCGGTGGGCCGCCTGGCTCGGCCTCGCCGTCGTCGCCCTGGCCAACCTCCACCGGGACCATCACCCCGTGCTGCTGATCGCAGCGATCGTCGCGACCGGAGCCGTTACCGCGGCCGACCAGGTGGTTCTCATCGGCCCGCGCTGGTCGACCGCCCTCCAGCCCGGACTGGTCGCGGCCGAGGTCGCGGTGGCCGCGCTCGTGATCGGGGCCGACGGCTGGATTCGCCAGGCCATGGCGACCGGCCAGACCGTGGCCGGGATCTGGCCCCTCCCCGCCATCGTGGTCGCGGCCGTGGCCGGCGGTGTCGTGGCGGGCGTCGGGGTGGGGGCACTGCTGAGCGTGGCCCGAGTAGTCGCCGTCTTCGTGGCCGCGGGCAGCGCCGGTCCGACCGGCCGTGACCTGCTGGGCGCCCTGACAACCGGCCTGTCCTGGATCGTCATCGGGGCGGCGTGCGGCACGATCATCCGGCTGCTGCGCCGGGCCCAGCACCAGCTGGCCGAGGCCGAGGCCCGGGACCACATCGCCCGGGACCTGCACGACGGGGTGCTGCAGACGCTCGCCCTGATCGAAAGGCGATCCGACTCGGTCGACATTGCCCGGCTGGCCCGGGAGCAGGAACGCGACCTCCGGTTGTACCTGTTCGGCGACCACGCCGGGTCGGACAACCTGGAAGCGCAACTGCGCCAGGCGGCGGCGCGAGCAGAGCGGGCCTGGCCCGCGACCGAGATCACCGTCACCATCACCGACGATGCGCCGCCCTTGCGGTCCGAGCAGGTGGAGGCGGTGGTGGGAGCAACCACCGAAGCCCTCACCAACGCGGCCAAGCACGGCCACGCGGGCCACGTGGTGGTGTTCGCCGACGTCGACGAGTCCACGGGCGGGCTGTTCCTGACGATCAAGGACGACGGCCGGGGGTTTGACCCGAAGACGGTTGTCGAAGGGGTGGGAATGGCGCACAGCATTCGAGGGCGGGTGCAGGACCTGGGCGGCCGGGTCGAGTTCGCCTCGGTCGGAGGCGAAGGGACGGAGGTCCGCGTGGCCGTGCCGGTATCGACCAAACGCCGAGCAAACCGTGGATGACGCCCCGGCGCAGGCTTCTCCCGTGTACACCGTGGTCATCGCCGACGACCATCCGACTGTGCGATCGGGGATCCGGGCCGACCTGACGCCGCCGCTGGTCGTGGTGGGTGAGGCGGGAAACGCCACCGAGGCGCTGGCCTTGATCGACGCCACGCGGCCCCACCTGGTGGTGTGCGACCTCAATATGCCCGAGGGCGGCGGGCTACGGGTGGTGCGGGAAACGACCGCTCGCCACGGGGACGCGGTGAAGGTCGTGGTGTTCACCGTGTCCGAAGCGGCCCATGACCTGCTCGACGCCGTGGCCAGCGGCGCCTACGGGTACCTCACCAAGTCGACGCCCGGACCCGAGCTCCACCGCCAATTGCTGCGCGCCGTCCAGGGCGACCCGCCTTTCGCCCCGCAGCTGGCCACGCTGCTGCTCGGGGAATTCCGGCGGGTGGCCCGAAAGGCGACGGGAAGCAATCCCTTGACCGACCGGGAACGAGAGGTCCTCAACCTGGTCGCCCGGGGGTACACCTACAAACAGGTCGGCAACGAGTTGTACATCGCCGAGAAGACGGTCGAGAACCACGTCCGCAACATCCTGGGCAAGCTCCACCTGACCCGGCGAGCCGAGCTGATCCGATGGGCCGCCGACCACGACATCCGCTGAGCACCCTCATCTGACGCCCGCTGGGGGCGCCCCAGGCCGATATGGGGGCCAGCCCCGATAGCAGTCCGAACTCGACAAGCGCACTGTGAATCCCATGATCACATTGCGCCGTCAGAACTCCCCCGAGCCCCGGACCGAGCCCCGGACCGAGCCCCGACTCGAGCCCCAACCGACTCGCCCCCGACGGGATCGCTACGTCGACTTCCTGCGGGCGGCCAGCTTGCTGGTCGTCGTGGGGTGGCACTGGGTGTTCAGCATCGTGACGTGGCACCCCGGACCCGGGACGACCAACCCGATCGGCACGACCCCCGGGCTTTGGGCCTTTACCTGGGTGCTGCAGGTCATGCCGGTGTTCTTCTTGGTCGGGGGCTTCGCCCACCTCGTGACCTGGGAATCGGTCGAGCGGAGCGGTGGGGGGTACCGGCAGTTCCTGGCCCGCCGGTTGAAGCGCCTCCTGACGCCCGCGGGCATCTGCCTGGGCGTGGTGTTCGGCGCCTGGGGGCTGATGACGCTGGGGCGAATTCCCGTTCCGCATCTGAACGCCGCCGTGATGCTCCTCCTCAGCCCGCTGTGGTTCCTCGCCATCTACGTCGGCCTGGTGCTGCTCGCCCCCCTGGCCGTTCGCCTCCAGCGGGCGGCCGGCAACTGGAGCCTGGTCGCCCTGGCCGCCGCCGGGATCCTGGTCGACGTGCTGCGCTTCCACGGCCACGTGGCCCACATCGAGTGGCTCAACATGGTCCTGGTGTGGGGCTTCGCCCACCAGTTGGGATTCTCGTGGCGCCGATTGGTTGCTGCCCCTCGGCGCCTGGCCTGGGCGCTGTCGCTGACCGGCTTGGCGGGGCTGGCGGCGCTGACCATGATCGGCTCCTACCCCCGATCGATGGTCGGCGTGCCCGGCGAGGCCTTCTCCAACATGGGCCCCCCGACCGCCTGCATCCTGGCCCTCACCCTGCTCCAGGCCGGAGTGGTCCTGCTGCTCCGGGAACGGGTGACCGCGTGGCTGGAGCGGCCCGGCCCGCAACGGTTCACGGCCTGGGCCGGGGCGCGATCGATGACGGTTTACCTGTGGCACTTCCCCGCCTTCGCCGCCGCCTACGGCCTGGCCGTGCTGGCCGGCCTGTCCGTACCGCAGCGGGCATCGCTCGGGTGGTGGCTGCAACGGCCGCTATGGGTCGTGCTCCCCGCCCTCTTGACCTATCCGTTCCTGCGGGCGTTCCGCCGCTTCGAACACCGGTAGCACCGGGCAGGGCCGACCGGCGGGGTTGACAGCCACCCAACTGGGAAACAACATCGGCGTGCCCAGGATCCGTCGTGTCAACTGCTTACATCCTGGGTTCAGCCGGCGGCGGCGGGGGCGGGGATTCGGCTATCTCGACTATTCGGGGGAGGTCATTCGGGACGACGCCGTGCTGGCCCGGATCCGCGCTCTGGCCATCCCCCCCGCCTGGACCGACGTCTGGATCTGCGCCGACCCCTACGGCCACTTGCAGGCGGTGGGGACCGATGCCAAGGGACGCCGCCAGTACCTGTACCACGAGGTCTGGCGGCAGCGGCGGGACCGGGAAAAGTTCGACCGGATGGTCGAGTTCGGGACCCTCCTGCCGAAGTTGCGCCATCACTGCGACGGGGCGCTGGACGTCGCCGGATTGGATCCCACCCGCGTGTTCGCGGGCGCCGTGGGTCTGGTCGATCTGGGTCTGTTCCGCATCGGCTCCCCCGCCTATGCCCGGGATAACGGAACATTTGGCTTGTGCACCATGGAACGTCGCCATGTTCGGGTATCCGACGGTCGGGCCCGCTTCGCCTTTCCCGCCAAGGGGGGCAAGAAATGGATTGTCGAAGTCGACCGGCCCGACCTGGTCAGGCTGCTGACCGACCTCAAGGCCAAGGCCGGCACCGGTCCTCGTTTGCTGGTCGCCCGCACCCCGGGGGGATGGCGCCCGGTCAACCCCGAAGATGTCAACAGCTTCATCAAGTCGGCGGTCGGCGACGAGTTCTCGGCCAAGGACTTCCGGACATGGAACGCCACGGTCGCGGCGGCCTTGGCATTGGCCATTCGTGACGCCGGAGCTCGCCGGACGGTCCGAACGACCAACGCCCTGGTAAGGCAGGCCATGGACGAGGTGGCGACCACGCTGGGCAACACCCCTGCGGTGGCCCGCCGCTCCTATGTCGATCCTCGGGTCGTGGACCGCTTCGTCGAGGGCCGCACCGTCCGGCCGTCCCTGGACCGCCTTGGTCAGGCACCGGCGATCGACCTGCGCATCGGCCCGGCCCGGGCCGTGGTCGAAGGGGCGGTGCTCGACCTGCTGACCGACAGGTAGCGGTCGGGGAAAATGCTCCCTGGTCCACCGCGGGCCGGGGCGGACGATGAGGCCTCCGTTGTGTTTGCGCCCTAGCCGTCGAGGCTCAAGCTTGTTATAGAAGAACCGGGCCCAGTGGTATCCTCACTGCGAGTTGACGGCCGTGGTCGAGTTCCGAACCTGCCCGCCTACTGATGCCCCCGCGGCCGATTTCATCAGGGACATGGTCGCCGAGATGCTGGCGTTGTACGAGATCACCGACCGCATGATCGGCGTGCCCCTGGAGCCCGAGGAGCTGGCCCCGCCCGGTGGCATTTACCTGGTCGGGTGGATGGCCGGCCAACCGGCGGCCGGGGGCGGTGTCCGGATGGTCACGCCCGAGATCGCCGAGATCAAGCGCATGTATGTACGTCCGGTGTTCCGCGGCCAGGGCCTGGCCCGAGCCCTCCTCGATGCGCTGGAGGGAGAGGCGGCGCGCCTGGGTGCCCGCATCGCCCGACTCGACACCGGCCCCAGACAACCCCTCGCCCAAGGCCTGTACCAAGGATCCGGCTATCGGGAGATCGGGAACTGGAACAACAACCCCGACGCCACGTTCTGGGGGGAAAAGCGACTGACCTCGGGCACCGAGTGCTAAAGGCTGTCGACGGCATCGCGCGTCAGGGTCGCCAACTCGATGGCAGCAACCGTTGCGGCAATGAACCGCCGGCAATCGCCGCGGGTCGTAACGGCGAGAAGGTCCCTCAACGAATCGACGCGCTCACCTTGAGCTTCTGCCAGCAGCCGCCGGAGAAGTGACGCCCGCAACCTTCGACCTTCGTCCACCGCCGTCTGGATTCCAAAGAGCATCTCCGCCTGAAAACGGTGCGAGACCCCGGCGAAGCAGATGGCGGTGGCCCGCCCGTCCCCGGTCGACGCGGCATTGGAAGGCCAACTGGTGAGGTCCGGCCGGCCCGCCTTGGCCCACCGCTTGTAATGGCGGTGACAAAGCCCCAACCGGAAGGCGGAGAGACGATCGCAACCGGCCACGACGCAGGTCCCGATGGTGCGCCGGGGCGGCGCGGGAGGGAACCGCTCATCGCCGTTGATGAATGCCGACACCGTCTGGTGGCGCGACCGGCGCAGCCCGTTGCAGGCCGCGCAGATCCCGTCGACCAGCGCGGGCCGGCTGTGGCCCGGGGTGCGGCAGACCAAGCACAGCCGCTCGGCGTGCCATCGGTTTCGTTCCACCGGTTGCCTGAGAAAGTCGTCGATCGGAATACCCCCGGCGCGCCACCTTCGATGGCATCCGCTGCACAGCCCGAGACTGCTGGCGGCCTCGAAACGGCAGCCCTGGATGGCGCATTGCGCGCCACTGAAGGGAGAGGGTGAACAGTCCAGCCTCCAGATGCGCTGCTCGGGGTCCCAGCCCAGGCTCATGAGTCGAGGCACATCGACCAGTGGCATGAGCCCGTTGGCTGACTCAGACTGGGAGGCCTTCATCGCAACCCGCGAGCGGCCCCGCCAACAGCCCGGCCCGACGCCTCCTGCGCTGTGTCCCGAACAGACAACCGGACTCCTTCTGGTTCATACCTGACATACAGTCCGATTTGTATCGTGCACGGAAAAAGCGGATATGTCTGTAGTCCGAAATGATCATTTTTTCGGTAGCCAGACTTCTCGGCCCGACCAGTTCGTACTAGTCTTCCTAGTCATCACGAACTAGTCACCGCGTCGACCGCTAGAGAACACACGTCGATCACCCGGCCCCGCGCCCTGATCAGGGCGCCCCCGGCAGGACTCGAACCTGCGGCCTGGTGCTTAGAAGGCACATGCTCTGTCCAACTGAGCTACGGGGGCTGGAGGTAAAAGGTCCGGCTGCGACTCTAGCCGTGGCCACAGGTGCTCCTCAGTCGGGCAACAGCGGCATCGACACGCCCTGGTCGCGGCCCAGCAGGACGGCCCGGGTGACGGCCGCCAGTCCGAAGCGATCCCGCACATCGTCGAGCGTGGCGTCAAGGGCGTTGGCGCCCCCGCGGTCGTACGGCAGGGCCTGCTGGAGGGCGCCGTCGTCGTCCAGGTTGGCCAACGTGACCCCGACGAGCGTGCACCCCTGACGGTCGATCATGGGCATGGCCGCGCCCAGCAGGTCCCTCGATGCGTCGAGGATCGCCTGCGTGTGCGCGGTCGCCCGGGGCAGCGTGTGGGAACGGGTGGCGCGTGAGAAGTCGTCAAAGCGCAGCCGCAGCACCACGGTCCGGCCGGGCCGCCCGGCCGCGCGCGCTCGGCGGGTGATGCGGTCGACCAGGGCCACGATCACACAGTCCAGGTCCTCGGCCGACCGGGACGAACGGCCCAGGGCGTGCTGGGCCCCGATCGACCGCCGGCGGCGGCCCACTTGCACGGGCCGGGGATCCAGGTTGTGGGCCAGGGCGTGCAGGTGGCGCCCCGACGCCCCCCCGAGGAGGGAAACGAGGACCGCCTCATCCAGTTGCGCCACCTCGCCGACGGTCGTGATCCCCAGGTCGTGGAGCTTGGTGGCGGTGACCGGGCCAACCCCCCATAGCCGACCGACGGGTAGGGGGTGGAGGAAGGACAGCTCCCCGTCGGGCGGCACCACGAGGAGGCCGTCGGGCTTGGCCACGCCGCTCGCCACCTTGGCCAGGAACTTGGTCCGGGCCACACCGACGGTGATGGGCAGGCCGACGCGCTCGAGGACGTCATGGCGCAAACGGACGGCGATGTCGGTGGGCGTGCCCGCGATCCGCCGCAGCCCTCCGACCTCGAGAAACGCCTCGTCGATCGACAGCCCCTCAACCAGCGGGGTCGTGTCGTTGAACACCTCGAAGACCGCCCGGCTGGCGTCGGCATAGGCCGACATCCGGGGCTCCACCACGATCGCGTGCGGGCACAGCCGGCGAGCCGTGCCGCCACTCATGGCCGAGTGGACTCCATGGGCCTTGGCTTCATAGCTGGCCGCCAGCACCACGCCCAGTCCCACGATGACGGGGCGGCCCCGCAGGCGAGGATCGTCTCGTTGCTCGACCGCGGCAAAGAAGGCGTCGAGGTCGGCGTGCAGGATCGTCGCCTCGAGAGTCACGAACGTATGTTCGCACATTCTTGGCGCCTGCGCGGATGGGCCACGGGCGCTATCCGAACGTATCGACTTCGGCCATTCCAAGCGGTGTGGCCCGGTTCCCTCGGGGTACCCTCAATCGTGCCCGACCCGCCCGCCGCCGGCGCCGCCCACCCGGCCAGCCCCGCCGGCCCCGCCCGCGCCCCCGG
>JALYXV010000223.1 GCA_030947025.1 Actinomycetota bacterium
GGCTCGCCCTGGGTCGTTGGCTCTCCCCAGGTGGTCGGTGGCGACGGCCGCGGTGACCGAGCCCGACGGCGGCAGCGGTTCGAGCGGCTCCAACGGCCCGATCGGCGCCCGGGGCTCCCGCTCCGGCTTGCCGGCCGGATCGCTCACGAAGTGGCCTCACGCCGGGTCGGCGCCAGGTCGGCTCCCCCGAGCTCAACACCATCGCCGGCCGTGGGCGTGCCGGGCCCCTGCGAGACCGCCCCGGACCCCCAGGTCCCGGCACTGGCAACCGGGGTTGGTGATGTCCACCCGCCCCGATTGGCCGGGCCCGCAGCGCTGACTGGCATGGTGGGCGCGGGTCGGTTGATCCCTCCGCCGTTGAACTCGTCTTGATGGGGCGCCACCCGGGGCGCCTGAATGGTGGCCAGCACGCGCGCCACGACCGCATCGACTTGCAAGCCGGCTGCCAGGCCGTCGTAAGTCAGCAGCAAGCGGTGGCGAAGGATTTCTGGCGCCACGTCGTAGACGTCCTGGGGGACGAGGAAGCGGCGCCCCCGCAGCAAGGCCAGTGCTCGCCCGGCCGAAAGCAGCCCAAGGGTCGCCCGGGGGCTGGCACCGAGCGCGATCTGGGACGCCAGCTCGGGCATCCCCCATCGCGCCGGCTCCCGGGTGCCCATGACCAAGCGGACCGCATAGTCCTGCACCGCGTGATGGACGAACACCTCGTCGACCAGACCCTGCAGCGAGCGGAGTTGCTCGGGCGAAAGAACCTGCTCGGCGACAGGCGGGCGCACGCTCATCCGGTGGGCGATCTCGATCTCCTCCTGATAGGACGGCTGCTCGACAACGATCTGCATCAAGAACCGGTCGCGTTGCGCCTCGGGCAGGGCATACACGCCCTCCGATTCGATGGGGTTCTGGGTGGCCAGAACCAGGAACGGCTCAGGCACCCGCCGGGTCTGGCCGCCGATGGAGACCTGCCGCTCCGCCATGACCTCGAGCAGGGCCGACTGTACCTTGGCAGGCGCCCGGTTGATCTCGTCGGCCAGCACGATGTTGGCGAACACCGGCCCCCACTCGATGTCGAACTCCTCCTGCGAGGGCCGCCAGATGCGGGTCCCCACGATGTCCGCAGGGACCAGATCGGGTGTGAACTGGATTCTCGTGAATGACCCACCGACCACGCCCGCCATGGTCGAGACGGTGAGGGTCTTGGCCAGACCGGGCACGCCCTCGATCAGGCAGTGGCCCCGGGCGAGGAGGCACACGAACGCCCGCTCGACCATGCGATCCTGGCCCACGATGACGCGCTTGATCTGGAACAGGGCATCTTCGAGTACCGCAGCGGTATCGGACATCAGTTCTCCTCAAATCAGGTGGGGAAAGGGGGGCGTGCTGGCTGGAGCTTCGACGCCCGCTAAGGCCAGCGTGATGACAAAATCTCAATGCAACCTGGTGATTGGCTGGGAAACAGGTAAGTACCTTCCTCTGGGGAGGTTCTTAGGCCGCCTTCAGCGGGGATTTAGATCACGTGCCCAGACTGGCACGCAGACTGGCCACAGGACGGGTCGCCACGGGCGACCGGAAGGAACCCGATGACCGACGAACGCCAGGGTTGGGGTGCACCCGAACCCGTTACGTCCCCACAGGCTGCGTCCGCCCCGGCCGGCTGGTACCCCGATCCGTGGTCGCACGGCCACCACCGGTATTGGGATGGCGCGGCCTGGACCGGTGGTTCCTTCCCGCACGGACCGGCCAATCCCTCGGCCGACGAAGGATCCGATGCCGCCGAGCTCCCACCGGGGGCGGCGCCGCTGCCACCGCCGGCCGTGCCGCCTCCCACTGGCGGTGACCCCTGGGCCGCACCCCCGCCGGAGTGGTCGTCCCCGACCCAGCACCTCACCTGGACGCCCCCGCCCCGACCCAATGGGTGGGGTCCGGGCCCGGCCGCCGCCGACGATGCTCCCCAGCCGTCCCGGTTCGGGTCGGGGGTGGGCTTCGTCGCCCTGGTCGTCGGGATCATGGTCCTGGTGGGCTCCTTGGGCACGCTGGGCGGGTACCTGGTCTTTCGCCACCGGTCGAGCCCAAGTCACGTGGCCACGGGACCGCCCCCGACATTTACTCCGATCATCCCTGGGCCCGCGCCGGCCTCCCCGGCCACCCCGGCCTCCCCGGCCTCCCCGGCCTCCCCGGCCACGCCGTCTTTGCCGTCTTTGCCGCCGGACCCATCCGCCTCGGCGCTGCAATCCCTTGTTCTCACCCAGGCCGATGTTCCCCCGACGGTGGTGGTCCAGCCCGAGATTGCGGGCGACCAGGTAGCAGGCCAGCCCACCCTCGACGTCTGCAATGGCACCTTTCCGAGCGAATCCCGCCGCACAGCTCGGCTCCAGGTGGCGGCCTACAACGGTCAGGCCGCCTCCCTGCTCAGCACCGAGGCGGTGTTGTACTCCAACCCGGCCGCCACCGAGCAGGCGTTTGCCGAGCTGAAATCGGTTGTCGCGGCCTGCCCCGCCACTCCCGTCGTCAGCCCCGTCGGTGAGCCGACGATCAGCACCCATTTCAACGCCGCCCCCGACGCCGCCTGGTCCGCGACTCCGGCAGTGACCCGCCTGGCGTACGACTTCGTCATGACCGACGAACTCGGGGCGACCGCACATTCGGTGGCGGTCTACTTCCGGCGGGGACGGGTGCTCATGGGCGTCTACTTCCACGAACCCGATTCGCCCCAGGTGTCTGTCGCCGGGCAGACCTCGATCGAGAAGATCGCTGGGGTGTTCGCCACCCGTATCGCCAATCTGCCGGCATCGGTGGTCAACGGCTGACTTCACCAAAGTCTCATGGCGGCCACAGAAGTCCCTGATCGGACTCTGAGGTTGGCAGCGTTCACTGAAGTGGAGACCACTCACAGGAGCGACGCCGTGACCGACATCTATCAAGGAACTGGCAGCGGGGCGACATCAGTGCTCACGCCGCCACCGTCGCCGGAATGGATCGCCGAGCCGCCACCGTGGACGCCGTCCTGGACCCCCCCCACCGCTGCCGGTGGCGCGGGCGGAGACGGCGGCTTCGGTCCTGTCGGACCGCTGCCGGGTTGGCAGCCACCGCCGCCCGAAGCTCCCAGGAAGCGCGGCCCCGGCGGCATTGCCGTGGTGATCGCGGCCGCCCTGGTGTCCGCGGCCATCGGGCTGGGTATCGGCAGCCGGCTGGGCCGCTCGACTTCGGCGCCCGTGGCCGCGGCATCGACCCCGGCCATCAGCCCGGCGCCTGCCATCGGGGGGACCACCCCTTCGGGCGGGACAACTCCCACCCCTTCGGGCGGGACAACTCCCACCCAGCCGGCCACGGGCTCGGTCCCGTCCGACGCGGCCGCCATTGCGACCAAGGTCACGCCCGGGATTGTGGACATCAACATTCAGCTGGGCTACCAAGGCGGCGCGGCCGCGGGCACCGGAATGGTCCTCACCTCGTCGGGCGAGGTGCTCACCAATAATCACGTCGTCAAAGGCGCGACGACCATCTCCGTGACCATTCCCAGCACGAGGCGTACCTACAGCGCCACCGTGGTAGGGACCGACCCGACGGAGGACGTGGCCGTGATCCAGCTGCGGGGCGCCTCGGGCTTGAAGACCATTCCCATCGGCAACTCTGGCACGGTCACGAGCGGAGACGCGGTGGTCGCGATGGGCAACGCCGGAGGTGTGGGCGGAGCGCCTTCAGTGGTGACCGGCACGGTGCAGGCGGTGGACCAGACGATTACCGCCAGCGACCAGGGTGGGGGCAACGCCGAGACCTTGACGGGCCTGATCCAGACCAACACCCCCATCCAGCCGGGCGACTCGGGTGGGCCATTGGCGAACAACCAGGGACAGGTCATCGGCATGGACACCGCCGCCTCGTCGGCTCGGCGGTTTAGCGGCGGGGCGCCCGTGAGCTTTGCCATCCCGATCAACCGGGCCCTGTCGATCGCCCAGCAGATCGAGTCGGGGCAGGCCAGCAGCACCGTCCACATCGGCCAGCCCGCCTTCCTGGGCGTCTCCCTGTCGGCCAGCTCCGTCGGTAGCGGGGCCCTGGTCACCGGCGTGGCGTCGGGTACCCCAGCAGCGGGAGCCGGAATGGCGGCGGGCGACGCCATTACCGCCATCAACGGCACCTCGGTGACCTCCGCCTCGGGCCTGACGGCGGCCATGCAGGGCCACCGTCCGGGCGACCGGGTTACGGTGGCCTGGACGACTCAGGCGGGAACCAGCCGCACCGCAACCATCACCCTCGGCGCCGGCCCGGCCGACTGAGGCAATCCCGGCCCCAGCCCCCCAGCTGGAAGCTGTGCCGGGTCCGCCGCCGCGCTACCGGCCCAACCGCCCTCCCCCTCCGGCGGTTGGGCCGGTCCGCCTTGAACGGGGATGCTCGGGTCGAGACGGGAGCCGTAACCTTGGGGTGGTGAAAGGCGACCGGGTTGAGGTGCTGATCGACATCGGCGGTGGCGGTGTCCAGCGCTTCGAGATCTCCGCCACCAAAGCGGGCCGGAGGGTGGAGGTCTCCAACGCCCGGGGCAGCGTCGAGGTCACGGAAGTGACCCGGTCCGGTCAGGCGGTCCGGTCCGGCCGGTTCATGGCCACCCGGGTGGTCGCCATCATCGAACACCCTGCCAGCGCCTAGCCCGGGCTTGATGGGGCGAACCCCACGCGGGGCAAACTTTGGCAGGTTTTGGG
The DNA here is from genome assembly GCA_030947025.1 of Actinomycetota bacterium. Classification (GTDB taxonomy): domain Bacteria; phylum Actinomycetota; class Acidimicrobiia; order Acidimicrobiales; family Palsa-688; genus JALYXV01. The sequence goes on from JALYXV010000223.1 coordinate 4,689, forward strand.
TGCGTGCGCCCCTCTAGTTGACGCGGAATGCCGGGCCGGGGAGCCAGGGGCCTGGCCGGTCGGCAAACGATGGCGGGTCTCGTGACCGCGTACCGTCGGGGCCGTGGACAGCTCGCCCGCCTCGCGGCCCTGCCCGTTCGGGTTCCCGCGCGTGCGGCTGGCCCATCTGCCGACGCCCCTTGAACGGCTCGACCGGGTCGGGGCCTATCTCGGTATGCAACCGGGTGCCCTCTTGGTCAAGCGGGACGACGCCACCGGTCTGGCGGGAGGCGGCAACAAGGCGCGGAAGCTGGAGTATCTCTGTGCCGACGCCCGGCAACGGGGGTGTGACACCCTCGTCACCGGAGGCGGCCACCAGAGCAACCACGTGCGGATGACCGCGGCCGCGGCCAACCGGGTCGGCCTGGCGTGCACGGTCGTGGTCGCCGGCGGCCGACCAGGTCAGCCCAGCGGCAACGTCCTCCTGGACGAGCTGCTGGCGCCGAGATCGTTTGGATCGGCCCGGCCGACTTCTACGGCATCGAAGCCGCCATCCTGCGCGAGAGCGAGCGGCTGGCCAGCGAAGGCCGGCGCCCCTACCCGATACCGGTGGGCGGGGCGACTGCGACGGGCGCATTGGGGTACGTCGTCGCCGCCCGGGAACTCACCGAGCAAGCGGACGCCATCGACCTGGTGGTGGTCGCCGACGGGTCGGGAGGTACCCACGCGGGACTGTGGGCGGGCTTCGGTGACGACATCCCGGTCCTCGGCATCGACGTGGGCGCCCGCCCCGACCTGGACGAGCAGGTCCGGCTGAAGACCGCCGAAGTGGCGGCCCTGGCCGGGCTCCCCCGTCCCACCGGAGCCTGCCAGATCGACCATAACCTGGTGGGACCGGGCTACGCCGCAGCCACGGACTCGTGCCGCCAGGCACTCGACCTGGCGGCGCGCTGGGAGGGTCTCATCCTCGATCCGGTCTACACCGGGAAGGCCATGGCTGGACTCATCGGGGCCCGCCGGGACGGCCGGATCGGACCGGCGACCAGGACGGTCTTCTGGCACACCGGGGGCCTGCCCGCGCTGTTCGCCACCGCCTACGCCAGCTGGGTGCGAAGCCCACCGACCCTGTGGACAACATGAGCAAATCCACAGGCTTCGACCTCTGGATGCCCACAGGCCGGTGTCGTTACTCTCGTACCATGACCTACGAGATCCGGTTGAAAGGCGGCGAGGCCGAGGTCATCGAAGGCGCCGACACCTACCAGCAGGAAGGCCCGTTGACGACCTTCTTTCAGACCCGCCCGGGTCGGACGGTGATCGATTGCTGGTCACGGCGGGTGGCCAGCTACCGCACCGCCGACATCGTACGGATTCGGGTTGACGCCTGGGCAGGAGCATAGGGTCGCGGTGGCGAGTGTCTTTTCCGACGTCGAGCGGGACTTCCTTCGACGCGCGCAACCTCGGCCGGCTGGCGACGGTCGATCCCGCCGGCCAGCCCCAAGTCGTGCCCGTGGGTGAACCTCCAACGCCGCACTGGACAACCATCGACGTCAGCGGCCCCAACTTCGCCGCCAGCCGGAAGTCTCGCAATGCCGCGGCCAACCCCAAGGCGGCGTTCTGATCGACGACGTGACGGGGTCCTCCCCTGGCGGCAGCCGGTGCCGAAGCCGGGTACCCGTGATATAGGAGTACGACGCCGCTGGGGTGACGACAGACGCCCCCTTCCCCCTACCGCGGAGACGTGAAACCCGACGATCGCCGCGCCCAGGCGGGCGGGTGCCATCGCGCCGGGACATTGGCTTCGGCGTTTTCGCCGGCGCGGTCCAGTTGGGCGGACCTATCTGGCCCCCGCCACCCGCCCCACACCCACCCATGGGACCTGCTGGGGTGGTCCTGTTGGGGGCGCGCCCAGCTGCGGGCCATGGTCCGCTGGGAGTCGGTCACCATTGCCGTCTCGGGACCCTCGGCGGCCTCGGCTCGTCGGTTTGAGCATCACGACCGAGGGGGCGACACCCCCGACGTCATGTACCGCGTCAGCATGCTGCCCATCCTGGTGGTCAGCCTGGTCCTCATCATCCCCTCAGGCCGAAGACGAGGCGCCGTTCAGGACGGCACGGACGGCAGGGACGGCAGGACGGCAGGACGGCGGGGACGAGCTCACATTTCCATGCCGCCGTTGACCGACAGGACCGTGCCGGTGATGAAAGCGGCGTCGTCCTGGAGCAGGAAGCGCACGGCGTGGGCGATTTCGTGGGGGCGCCCCAGGCGGCCCATAGGGATGTTGCTGATAACACGGTCAAGGGCTTCCTTGGGGATGGCCGACACCATGTCGGTGTCGATGAAACCAGGTGCGACACAGTTGACCGTGATGCCCTTGCGGGCCGTTTCTAGGGCCAGGCTCTTGGTCAGGCCGAACAAACCCGACTTGGAGGCGGCGTAGTTGGCTTGCCCGATGCCGCCACTCTCGCCCACGATGGAGCTGATGTTGACGATGCGACCAAACCCCCGGTCCATCATGTGCTCGAGCACGGCCTTGGTCATGTAGAACGCACCTGAGAGGTTGATCCGCAGGACCTCGTGCCAGTCCTCGATGGTCATCTTGCGGACGGTCTTGTCGGCCGTGATCCCGGCATTGTTGACCAGATAGTCGATGTGCCCGTAGCGCTCGAGGACCTCCTCGACCACCCGCTCGCAGTCCTCGGGGTTGCCGACGTTGCCCTGATGAACCGACACCGTGTGCCCCTCGGCCGCCATGGCGGCCGCGACCTGGTCGGCCGCGTCCTGGTTGCGGCTGAATCCGGCCGCGACATTCATGCCGTCGGCCGCCAGCGCGAAGGTGATGGCGGCACCGATACCACGAGTGCCGCCGGTGATCAGTGCCACCCGAACGTGTTCCATAGAAAAGGGGTCTCCTCGAGGTTGATCGCTATTTTTCCAGCACGTATCGGCCCGGGGCGTCGGCCACCGGCGGATGACGCGGCGAACCCATCGGGGGCGGTTGGCGCTTTCTTTTCCCCGCCCGTGGTTCTACCCAGTCGGCCCAGTCTTGCCACCATGTTTCGTTGTGGCAGGTGGCCCCGGCCAGCCACTCGTCCGGGGTGGCCGGCAGTTCCTGGTTGACCCAGTGCCGGGCTTTGCCACCGGGCGGATTGACGATGCCGGCGATGTGCCCAGACGAGCTGAGCACGAACCGAACGTGGCTCTTCAGGAGTCGGGTAGCTCGGTAGGCGCCGCGCCACGGGGCGATGTGATCTTGCTGGGCCGAGACCATGTAAGTGTCGGTGCCGATGTCGTCCAGGCGAGTGCCCGACCAGCCAGCTCCATGTTGCCGTGGGCCAGGGCGTTTTCGAGGTAGCAGGACCGCAGGTAGGACAAGAGCATGGCCTCGGGCAGGCGGGTGCTGTCGGAGTTCCACGCCAGGATGTCGAACGCGGGCGGGTCGTCTCCCATTAACCAGTTGGATGTGACGTAGTTCCAGACCAGGTCGTTGGGCCGGAGGAAATCGAACGTGCCAGCCATCTCCTTCCCGTCCAGATACCCCCGGGTGCGCAATTTGCGGCTCAGCGCCGCCACCGACGACTCGTCGGTGAAGACACCGAGCACGCCGGGTTCGCTGAAATCGATGAGCGTGTTGAACAGGGTGACCGACCGGACCCGTTCGCCTCCGTCGTGGGCCAACCAGGCCAGCAGCATGGTGGCGAGGGTGCCCCCCAGGCACAGGCCCGCGATGTTGGCTTGGTCGGCACCGGTGATATCGGCGATCACGTCCAGGGCCGCCAGTGGGCCACCTAGCAGGTAGTCGTCGAGCGTCACGTTCCGCATGGATCCGTCGGGATTGCGGTAGCTGATGGCGAACGTGGTGTGCCCGTGGGTGACGGCCCACTCGATGAAGGACCGGCCGGGGGCGAGGTCCATGATGTAGTACTTGTTGATCCATGGTGGGCTGGCCAGCAGCGGCGTTTCGAACACGGTGTCGGTCTGAGGCGCGTACTGGATGAGTTCCATCAGGTCATTGCGATAGACCACCTGGCCCGGGGTGGCGGCGAGATCCCGGCCCATTTGGAATGCGGACGTATCGACCTGGCGGGGCTTGCCCCCGTTGCTGGCCATGTCTTGGAGAAGGTTGCGAAATCCCCGCAACATGCTGCGACCGCCGGTTTGGAAGGCCCGGTGGAGGGCGGCGGGGTTGGTGAACAGGGCGTTGGTTGGGGCGACGGCGTCGATGATCACGCCAGCCGCGAATGCCGCCTTGGCCCGGGTGTGGGCGTCGACGTCGGCTTCGTTGACCAGCTCGCGCGTGGTTTGGGCCGCGATGAGGTAGAGCTGCTCGAGCAACAAAAAGGCGGCGTTCTCCTGCCAGGCGGCGTCATCGAAGCGATGGTCTTTGGCGTCGGGTGCCAATGGGCCGGCGGTCGAGGCTCCGAGCGCCGTGGCTGCGGCGGCGAAGTTGGCTCGCGTGACCAGGCGGCTCCAGCGCAGCAGGACAGGGGCGACGTCTCGGGGATGACGGCCCAGCGCGGCGCCCACCTTGGCCAGACAACCCGCGAACGACACCGGGTCCACTTCAGCCAGCCAGTCGGCCACGGCATCGCCCGTCGGGTCGACGCCGGGGTCGGGGCGGTGGCCGTCGCCGGAGCGGTGGCCGTCGCCGGAGCGGTGGCCGTCGGCGGAGCTGTGGCCGTCGCCGGAGCTGCCACCTCGACGGCTCAACGGCGGCCAGTCACCGAGTCGGTTTGATGAGGCATTGCGTCGGGTCCATGCGGCCCCCAATTCTTCCCCTGCTGGTCAAGAAGCTGGTGCGACAGTACACCTGCGGCCCGCACTGCCGCCCGAGCAAGGGCCGGCTCGGTCCGCCCGGCGTCTTTCTTGACGCCTCCTTGGTGCGGCGGCGGCCGGGCTGTGGCACGGTTTGGCATGACCGATGCGCTGGACGCCAGCCTCAACTGCCCGGCGTACCGGGTGATCGACCAGGCCGATGGCATTGAGGATGGGAACCTCTTTCCGGTTCTGGTCAAACAGGTCGGCGATGAGCGACGAATCCGCGTGCGCCTGCCCATCGATATTTCTCGCACCCAGCTCGGGGGCACCCAGCTCGGCGGCACCCAGGCCACAGGGCATTGAGGCCCGGCTCCATCGCAACCGCGGTGGCGGCCGCTGCCGTCGCTGTCGCTGTCTCCCTGAGCGCTTGCGCGGGCACGGTCACGCCGAAGGCCGCCACTCCCCTGGCCTCGGCCCCTGAGCCTGCCAACTCGCCGCCTGCCCAGGCGCAGTTGCCGGGCATGATCGTGGCCTTGGCGAGCGCCCCCGAGGGCGTCGTCGTGGACCGGTCAGGATATGTCGCCGTCAACGTGCACCAACCCGATGGGCTGGTGATCTTCAACCTGGAAGCCCCGGCAGCCCGGCGGATCGTCACTCTTCCCGGCTCCGCCCGCCACCTGTCCCTGGCCGGCCCCGATGGGCCGGTGCTTGTTCCCAGCGAGTCCGACGACCGACTTGTCGAGGTGGCGCTGCCCTCGGGCGGAATCCTTCAATCCATCCCGGTTGGCCACCAACCCCACGACGCTGCCCCGGTGCGTACCGCCACCGTGGGTGCCGCCGCCGTGGGCGCCGGCACCGTATTCGTCGGCGACGAGTTTGGCAACACGATCCACGTCATCCGCGGGGGCGCCACGAGCCGGGTGGTGCCGGCTCCCCTCCAGCCCGGTGGCGTGGCGGCGTCGGCGGACGGGTCCGCAGTCGTTGCGGTCGGGGTACGCGGGCGCCGTATCACCGCCTATCGGCCGGACGGGACGACGATCGGAAGTGCCAACTGTGGAGCGGGCCCGACCCATGTCGTGACCGGCGAGGGTGGCCTGTACTGGGTGGTCGATACCGGCGGCGGGGCCGTGCTGGCCTTCCGGGTCGGGGCCACCGGACCGCACCAAGTCGCCCGCATCGCGGTCGGGGCAAGTCCGTATGGGGTGGCATACGACTACCGGCGCTCGACCCTCTGGGTCACCCTCACGGGAAGCAATCAACTCCTTGGGCTCCAACTGCGGGCGGCGTCGGTGACGTCCCGAATGCTGTATGCCACGGTCCAACAGCCCAATACCGTGGCGGTGGCCGAATCGACGGGCGACTTGGTCGTCACCGGCTCAACCACCCACGGCGCCATTCAGATCATCGGGGGGAGCACCTGAGTTGGCCCCAAATGTCTGAGGCGCCGAGCTCGTGAGTGTACGGTGAGAGTGACACGAACACAGAACTGACGTGTTGAGTCAGCGACACGGCTGGCTCGGGAGCGATGCTTCGGACCCTGGTAGCGCGCCTACCCGACGTGTTCCACCAGGAGGCCACGCCGATGGCTCGTTCCGAGTCTACGTTGGCGACCGAACCCGTCCCGCCAGGGCGAGAGTCAGTCGAATCCATCAGCAGCCGAGGGGATTCCCCCGCCCGCTCCGTGGGCCGGGCCGCCGGCCGGACGGGTTGAGTCATGGCGGGCGAACGGCGCATGAACATCTTGAAGAAGCTCCTCGTGCGGAGCACTCCAGAGCACGAAACCAAGCGGCTGTGTGATGTCTGCGCCGAGGTCACCGGTATGACCGGCGCCGGAATCATGCTCATGTCGGGCGATGTCCCCCGCGGCTCGGTGTGCACGACGAACGCGGTGAGCGCCCTGGTCGAGGATCTGCAGTTCGGGCTGGGGGAAGGTCCATGCGTGGACGCCTATCACGAGGATCGCCCGGTGCTCGAGCCCGATCTGCTCGCGCCGATCACCTCCCGGTGGCTCGCATTCAGGGGCCCGGCGGTGGAAGCAGGCGTCCGGGCTGTTTTCGGCTTCCCGCTACGAGTCGGGGCGGTCCGCCTCGGCGCCCTCAACTTGTACTGTGACCGACCCGGGCCGCTGACCGACGAACAGCACACCGATGCGCTGATTATGGCCGACGTGGCCGCTCAGGCTGTGCTGGTCATGCAAGCCCATGCACCGGCGGGCCAGCTGGCGGCGCAGCTGGAGGTGGGCGGGGACTCCCGGTACGTCGTTCACCAGGCCTCGGGCATGGTCGCCGCCCAGCTCGAAGTGAGCGTAGGCCAAGCGCTCATCCGACTGCGGGCCTACGCCTTCGGCAGTGGCCGCCCGCTCGCCGAGGTAGCCGAGGACGTGGTCGCCCGAAACCTTCGCTTCGATGACCGATCCGGCGAGAAGGACCCCGGGCCAGACGCAGATCCTCCTGACGGACGACCGCTCTAAGTTGACGGCGTCGGCGTACCATTGCAAGTGCGGCGCGGCTCCAGCCCTGGGACGATCCCATGGCTCCGGCCGTGGTGACTGGAGATTGCGATGCCCCGAGAAGCCCTGCTGGCCCGGACCTTGGTGGAACTGGCTGACACCTTGGTCGACGACTTCGATGTCGTGGAATTGCTGACCCTGCTCACCGACCGTTGCATCGACATCCTCGACGTTGCCGCCGCCGGGCTCATGCTCGTTTCACCCGAGGGGGACCTACGGCTGATGGCCTCCTCCAGCGAAACGATGCGCATGCTCGAGCTGTTCGAGTTGCAGTCCCAAGAGGGGCCGTGCTTCGACTGCTACCGCACTGCCGTGCAGGTGGTCAACCAGAACCTGGCCACGATCGACGGCCGCTGGCCCCCCCGATTTGTGGCCGAAGCGCTCAAAGCCGGATTCCACTCGGTCCATGCGTTGCCCATGCGGCTGCGGGGCACCAGCCTCGGCGCCCTCAACCTCTTCCACGTCGACCCCGGCAGCATGAGACAAGCCGATATCGACGCAGCCCAAGCCCTGGCCGACGTCGCCACCATCGCCATCATCCAGCACCGCGCCGCGCGCGAAGCCCAACTCGTCAACGAACAGCTTCAAAATGCGCTGAACAGCCGCATCATCATCGAGCAAGCCAAAGGCGTGGTAGCTGAGCGGTCCGGTCTCACGATGGAACAGGCCTTCGGCGTTCTGCGCAACCATGCCCGGCATCACAACCTGCGGTTGGTCGACGTTGCCGGTGACGTCGTCCGGGGGATCCACATCGTGCTCAATCCCTTGCCGCCTTCCGAAAGGCGTTGACAACTGCGAGGTATCACACGGTTGTTACCGACATCGTGTAGCGAGTCCCCGAGACCGAAGCAAGACGCTCGACCTCGGGGGTGAGGGCCTGGGCAGAAATGTCACCGTGCTCGCGGAAGAGTTCAATTTCGACGCGGTCATCCGTGACGTGCCAAGTGCCCACCACCTTGCCGCTCGAAACGACCACCGGTGAGATCCAACCCGCTGCCTTGCTGATGAAGGGGCGCCGGTGCGCGGCGATGATTCGGATGTCGCTGGTACCGGGCCCGAGGACGTACTGGTCGAAGGCGGGGAGCAGTCGGATCGTGTTCACCGGGACAGCGTCAACCAGGTCGCCCACGTCCTCGCGGCGGGCGAACAGCTTCTCGCCCTCTACATCCACCACGGCCAGCCGGTCACCGAGCTCGGCGAACCAAGCACGCACGGAGGCCGTCTTCGAAGCGCCGCGGCTCAACCACTGGTCGAACGTCGCACCGCTGGCGGGGCCGTACGCACCCAGGTAGGACAGGACAGCTACCGGCGCCGCCTCATCCACCGCGGGGAGCCCGGACCAGCCGGGGAACCAGGTGTCGGGCCGGGTAAATGCGACGCGAGCGCCGTCGCTGGGCGCGTTGCACAAAATACCTTGCCAGGCAAGGGGTTTGAGCACAGCACCCCAGCCCGAACGAACCTTTCCGCCCACTGCCTCGTCACCGGTGCGCTCAACGAAGGCGGCGACGAGTTCCTCCCGGCTGAGCACCTTCCGGTCAAGCAGTTCATGAACGACACCGGTCAGACGATTTAGGTTCTCGGCATCCAGAAATGTGCGCTGCCAGGACCCTTTCTCCCATATCCGGGCGGCCGCGAGCAACGACAGATAAGCGCCGGCGTCCTCCACTGCGAGCAGATGCAAGGTGCCCCGCATCGCCCACGTCCGCATCAAGGTCCGCTCGGCCAGAAGTCGGTCGATCTCGCCCGGCTGCGCGTTGGCTTGTCTGAGCGCCACCGCAGCAACGGCGGCCGACGACACCTGTGCCTGAACTCCGGCCAGGCGGCGGACGACGGCCACCGCCGTCCCGGTCGTCGGCTCGCTGAGCCATTGGCGTTTCATTCGCCACGCCAGAACCTGTTCCCAGGTCAAGCGGGGCGGCGCCTCGCGACCCGTCATACCCGCGAATCTATGCCCGCTTCGTCGGGCCGACGCGGTAGGCCGACGCGGTGGGCCGGTCGGCTGCCGTGTGTGCCTTAGGGACGGCGCCGCTGTCACCGTCGGCCGGCGGGGCATCGCCAACCGCACTGTCATTCAGCGAGCCATCGCCTGTGGCACCTCGGCGGCCGCGTCATCGCCAAGGTAGCCCGAAGTTGGGTCGCTTGATGTGCCGGCGTCAATGGGATCTTGCAGTGTCAGTCATCCGTGCGCCTCCTGGAATCGATTGCTTCGAGCGTTGTCCGCACTCGGCCGTGAAGAAGGGCGTTTGCTATACGAGGACCGGCGGACGCCACCTTGGGAACGCTGTGCTGCCACTCCCGCTGCATCCGCCCTCCGGTCACGAACAGGTCGCCGCCACCAGAAGGAAGCGCCGGCAACGACATCGACGGCCGGTCAGGGCTGGCCGACGAACGTGACCTTGACCCTGTCAGAACGGGCGGTGGACGATCCGGGCTTGGGGCGGAACACCGCGACGCCTTGACCGGCGCAGGGCAGCCTCAGCGAGGTCGGTATGGCCTTGGAGCCGTAGCGGGTCAGGGTGATCGCCGGGGTGGCGGCGGCGGGCGGTCCGAAAGTGACCACGATCGATGTCCCGGCCGCACCAGTGTTGCCGCCCGGGACGTCCACGCTGCGCTGCACCGACACGTCCTGCCCAGAAAAAGGATGTCCGGTCTGGCCCGGCCGGATGGGGCCGAAACAGGCCATCCGGATGGTGGCAGTCGGGCGGCTCCCGTTGACAAAGCCATTGAACAACTGGTTGGGCCCGATCGCGGCGCCGGGCGCGGGGCCGGGGGCGGCACCGGCGGCTCCGGCCGCCAGGCAGAGCGCGACGCCCGTGGCGAACAGCGTGATGGCGATGCGTTTCATCCGATTCCTTTCGTCGTTCGACACTCAATCTGACGCATCAGCCCACCAGGAAGTTGCCTTCGATCGAGAACATTTACCGGTGACGTCGTCTGTTGGGCGGTCGAACGCGTTCCGGCCCTGGTCGCCTATCGCGTCCAGGGCCGGTATGAAATGCCTTGCCAAAGAGATGCGACTTACGCCCGGAAGAAGGTCTCGTTCACGACATAGTTGGACCGTCCGCTGCCGTCGGTGAACTCGTTGTAGTTGCCGACCAGGAGGCGGTCCCTGGCCGGGGTCGTGCCCCGAACATAGACGATCACCAACTGCTCGTTCTTGAACCCAAACGAGAAGGGAGCCAGCACGACGTTCCCGGTCGTCGCTGAGATAGTGGGGCCGTAGGTGATGCCCTTGACCGTTCCCATGTCACAGGCACTGGGCGAGCAGGCGCCGAAAGCGTGGATGAGGGGACTACCGAACACGAGGTTGATCTCGAGCTTGATCACTGCGTTGCCCGGGGCTGTCCATGTGCCCGCCAGGCCGGCCTCGGCGCTGGGGGGGAAGCCCAACGGATATCCGCTGGCGCTGGTCCCGTCGGTCGTCGCGGGCAGACCCTGTCCCGGAACGAACGTCTCGGTGACCGTGAAGTTGTGGCGACCGGAAGCATCCTCGAACGCCGTGAGCTCGCGGACGGTCAGTGCCTTGGCACCGGTGGCGGCAACACGCACGGTGGCCAGGAGTTGGGTCCGAGACCATTCCCCGGTCTTGTTGATGAGGAACGCCTGGTCCGTCTGGAAGGTCGCGCCAGTCTTGGCAGACACATTTGGGCCATAGACGATTGCGGGTACCCGTCCCCACTCGCAGAGCGCCGGGATGCACGCGCCAAATCCATCGACCGTGATGCCGCCGGTGCGATCGCGCTCGACCACGATCTGCTTGACGCTTCGGGTGTTGGCGTTGGCGTTGACCCAGGTGCCCACCAGGGCGGCATCGGGTAGAGGAGGTGTATTTGATGCCGAAGCGGGACTGGCGAGGACGCCAACCGTGGCAGCCGCCGCGATCGTGACGCTTGCGACGGTCCGGAACATGTGATTTCTCATTTCAGATGACTCCTTTGTCATTAGGTCGCATCGTTACGACCGATCGGTGAACTAGAGAGCACCCGATCTTCAGGTCGATACAGACTTCTGACCGTTCGCGTCAGACTTCGACTTCGGAAGACAGGGCGGATACATCGCTCTATTCGATCGGCCCAATCCTGGCCAGGAGGACCCTCACCAAGGTGATACTGGAATCTCCAAGGACCACAGGTCCTAATGAGAGCGGAGGAATTCCGATGGCTGACGCAGACCGAGAGTTGCTCGACGAAGTGCTCCTCGGAGCCCATGTAATGGACGGCCTGGCCAGGGATGAGGAATCGTTTGAGGCGGTTGTAGACGCCTTCCGGGCCCAAGATGGTGAATCGATGCACCGCTTGCTCGAGCGCCATGAGCAGGCGGAACGCTGCGAGGTCATCTGCCACTGGCTGCGCAGTAAGGAGGCCGTCCTACTCTGTCTCGAGCTGGCCGGACCGCCACCGCTGGAGGTTGAGGAGCTTGACCTTCGCGGGTTCGCGGAGGTCGTAGGGCAGCTCACCGCCGACGAGGAGATGGTTGAGTTGATGGCGACTGCCGTCCAGGAGCGCGACACGTCCGCCTGGAACGAGCTGATCGCCAACAACGACCTTCAGCGTTTCAACCACGTGCTGTGCCACTGGGTCAGCACCGTCCACTATCGGCTCGTCTGCGACGTCGTCTGCCAACCCGTCAGGGTGCAACGGCCCCATCTGATCCCTGAACTGCAGGCGGCAGGCACGGCGCTGCGAAGCCTGGCGGCGAACGCCGAGGCGTTTTCCGCGGCCGAGAAGGCAGTGCGGGCGAACAACTGTGAAACCCTGGCAAGCATCCTAGGGGCCGGTGGTGCCGGGCAGTCCTGCCGCCTGATCTGCGAGTGGTTCTGCGCCTGTCAGTGCATGCTCGTGTGTCTACGGTTCTGCCGGGTCTTCCCCATTGACGAGATCGAGTCCCAGGTCGACGAGATGCGCGAGTTCGCCCAGGCGACCGGCCGCGTCGGCACGGGCGCGCTTGAGCGGCTCGCCGCGGCGACGCTTAGCCAGGATGTCGAGCTGGTCGAGGCGCTGGTGAGGGAGCTGCAGTTCGAGCGGTTCTGCCTGCAGTTCTGCCATTGGGTGTGCTTCTTGCGCTGCGAGATCTTCTGCCACTGCGTCTGCCCGCCGCCCGAACCCACGCCGCTTTTCACCCGTGTCGGCATCTACAGGATTCCGACCGTGACCCCGCCGACCAGCGGCGATTTCGCAGCTGACGGCACGACGATCGCCGGGAGACTCGCATTTACCGGAGGGATTCCACTCGAGGGCATCATGCCCAACGGACAGTCATCACTGGCCTATGAGTACCGGTTCCTGATCAACGAGAACGCCCCGACCGCATCCGCCCCGGCGCCTGCACTGGGCGCTCAAGTCGGCCCGACACCGATTGGTCAACTCGAGTTCTGGGCGTACGACAACAGCACGAACGTCTGGTATGTCGACACACGCCAGGTCGGCGTGAACACGACGTTTGGGTCCTATGCGATCCCGCAACCGGGCAACACGACCCTTCCGCCGGTCGATCTCGACATTCCAGTCGGTACTGACGGGTGGATTCGCGTTCCGCGAATGAACGACTACACTCAGGGAGGTATCGGAGTCTTCCAACCAGGTGGCGGCCTGGCCGGGACCGACCTCCTGATGAACCTGGAAACAACAGAGTTCACCAACGAGAACATCGACCTCGGTGCTCTGTTGGCCGGCGACGCGGTTCTCGCCGCCGATCTCTCTCCGAGACCGACGTACACGATCACGTTCGAAGCGCGAGTCGTTGGTGCGGCGACACTTACCGCGACGAACACGCTCCCGACGATCGCGTTCAGCAACACGCAGTATGCGTACAAGCTTCACACCGAGTGGGACGGAGGACCGGTATCAAAGTTGACCGTCTGCTCGGCCGACATTTTGGAACTACGGGAGGGGACAGGCTGCAACAAGCTGACCGACACGATGACCGCGCTCTTTACCTGCTACCACCCCTACCTGGCCAGCGCCGAACTCTTCCTGCAAGGTCCGGGTATTCCCTATCCGCCGGTGGCCGGTCCCTACACGGTCAGCATCACGCTTCCCGCCTACGGACCAGGCGCAGTCGAGGCGGCTTCGGGAGTGATCGGCCCTCATGTGTTCGACATCAGTGGACTCACGCCGTGCGCTTACATTCTGCACCTGCAGACGACAGCGAATCTTACCTATGGCAACGGACCAATCGGTCCGCTAAACGAGGACCTCCTGGCGTTCTGCATTGATGGTGGCCCGGGGCTCATGTGAAGTAGATGACCGATTCGAAGCCGGACCCCCGTGTCTGCGGGGGTCCGGCTTCCGTCACCAGGTCTCGTGAACACCCAGCGAGGCTCGGGAGTCTGCGTCATGTCCGAGGCTCGAGACTGGGTCTGCTCAGCGGACTCGTCGGATGGGCTCAATTGCGATGATGTAGTCGGTCAGGCGGGCGGCCACCGCCAAGGGCAGCTCGGCCGCGTCGAGGTCGGGGTCAGGCCATGTTTCGGACAGCCGTCGCCAGCCCTGCCTGCCCAGGAACGGCGCGACTTTTGCCTCGTCGCCGATCTGTGGGCGCCACTGGGGTTCGGCTGCGAGGAGGTGGGCGGTGACGGCCTCGTTGTCGGCGTCTTGGGGGTGTTCAGCGTGAAATCCGACTTCGAGGGCCGCCACGGTTGCTTCTGCCACATGGTCGCGGCTGACGATCTGCGCCTCGAAGTGCTCCCGGGGTGGCGTCTCGTCATCAAACCAGACCTTGATGCCGAAACGGCGGGCCCGGTAGTGGAGCTGACCCAACTCGCGAGGTACCAGCCCGCGGAGGGCGTCGGCGACCTCGTCGAACACGGACAGCTCCATCGGTCAGAGCATGGTCGATGGCAGCTGGCCGGACGGCAATGGGGGGCTACGGCGCCGCCGCGGGCGGTTGAGCGGCAAACTGGTGGGCGGATCGCTCAGGCCAGCTGTACTCCCGCCAGACTGTCCCGATCGTGATCTCATATCCGGCGAAAAACTCGTCACGGCCGCGCTGCTGGGTGCGGACATGCTCGGGCTGGTCGCGCCACTCGGCGATCGCCTCCCGCGACTCGAACCGGGCCACTGCCAGTTCGCTCCCATCCTCTCCCTGATAGCCGTCTATGCCGATGAAGCCGGGGATCGCCGACACCAGGGCGTACATCTGCTCGAACGTCCGCTCGTACTCCGCGTCGTCGCGGCCCACCCTTGGTCGAATCTTGAAGAGAACGATCTCCATGTGGCCCTCCTAGCTACGCCGGCCTATCCTATGACGGCTTCAGACCGTCGAGGATGATCGCCACCAGTGGGTCATCGTCGGCGAGCTCGTAATCCTGAATCAGGATCGCCCTGATGCATCGGGAAAGGAATTCACCGGCCAGATCCTCCCCCGCTTGCATTGGGCGCCACATGAGTGTGTAGCTCAGTAGCTCGGGGCCGACGGTGCTCGGCGCCCGGTAACCGCGCGCCCCGGGCACAACCACCACCCCATGGCGCTGGTAGAATGCGATACGTCGTTGGGCAAGTACCGCGTCCTCAGCACCCTCGGGCGTCTCCGCCTCCAATACAAGCCCTCGAGGAGGCTGCGCAGTATGTCCCATCGCCTCGAACACGGCCTCAAATACCTGTCCGCCGATCCCGCTGCTACGCCGGTCCCGACTGACGGCAAGATACTCCAGCAGTATCACGTCTACATCATCGAGCGGAAGTAGGACGGCAAAGCCAACCAAGGCATCGTCGTCCAACGCGAGATAACACTGTCTCAGGTTCTCCGAAATATTCGTCACAACCTGCTCCGGCTCGTCACGCTCTGCCGGGGGAAAACTCTCGACCAGTATCCGGACGAATTCCTCGCGCAGACCGCCGATAAGATTACTGTCTGAAACGATCGTAATCATGCTACCGCCTACGCCCCGGCTTCCGTCCTGGCGACCTCCAATAGGCGATGCCCAGCACACCAATCGCTCCAAGGAAGAAGGCCAATTGTACCACTCCTTCCCATACAATCCACGCATGACTCGTTATGAGACCCCTATTGTTCCCTAAGTCCAAGACGGCAAACACTGTCGAGACGTTCAGCACGCCAAATACGGCCAACACGGCGAGAAACAGATTACGGGTACGGTCCGTCATCTCCTGGTCCTCACGCTCATGTTTCGCGATCAAGGACCCTGCCGATTCCAACTGGCGTTCGAGGTCATGAATTATGCTGCTAGTACCGACCGCTTTGAGCATACCATCAAGATAGCGGCGATGGACATGAAGTCGGCACAGCTCTTCGGAGTATATGGTGAGAATCGACCGCCGGACCTCCTGTTCCAACTCGCGCAGCTCCGCGGCCGACTCTTGTGATGACGGTTCGAGAGCCGCCATCACTTCTCGGTTCCACATCAGGAGCAGCGGACGCCAGGAAGCAGCGAACTGGCATGCCTCGACATACGCCTGCGTCTGCCAAGAGGGATTCCCAGACACTCCGACCACGGTGATCTCCGCCAGACTGAACAACCAATCGTCGAAATACCCGAACTCGGCGGCAGTAACGGCCAAACTTGCGTCCGACTCAATCACGGCATAGCGGACCCACTCTTCTAGGGTCGCCGCAAGGCGGTAATGATTCGTCCGCAATAGTTTCCCGCCGTATTGGTCCCCGAGTGTCCCCGCAATCTCCTGGGGTCCATTTCCCAGCGACCCCCGGGCCGTTACAACGACCAACTGGTGAAACGGGCCGTGCAGGTAATCCGGCTCGTTATTCGGGTCCGCGCCGAGCGTTCGCGCTATTGCGAGTATGAGATCATGGCTCAGATCGTCAACTGTTCGCCACATTGGTGCTTGGGTCGAGTCGGCCACCGCCCATCCGAATCGGTATGACCACCCACCCGAATAGTGTGCACCACTCCTCAACGCGGCATACAGCTCGTGCGGGGTAGGGTTGGACAGCTTCCGTTCAACGCATAAACAGTGATTTCCGAGGCGGCTCAACTCCGCCCACACCACCCATGGGTCGTCCGGTTCCTCGCTGTCGGTCAGACTTGGAAACTCGACCTTGACACCTCCGAACATCTCATGCCCGACGCCCTGCCAGAATTCGGTCAGGTTTAGGTTGCGGATGGAGATTCCCGAGATGATCGTTACTGAGGCGAGGCATCGACTCAGTTCGGATAAGAGGGTGCCCTCGTCTTCGTTCGCGTACCTCGGCTCGTGCCGGTCCCTTCCTGGCATTCTCCTCTCGAGGGCGGGGTGGAGCTTACGAAGATCCTCCTCGTCGGCCTTAACGGCAAACGGAAAGCAGTACCGAATCGTTACATTCGGGAGACTCAATACGTCGGGACCAGCCTGGCCGGTTGCCGCCATCTGGTCGAGGATCACTTTCCACGGCCTGAGCCGTGACGAAAGTTCAGAGACTCGGGACTTCACCTGGGGGCTCAAGTGACAGTCGTCACAGTTCTTATCAAGAAGATCGATGTTTGTGGCGATGTGTTGGCGCGACTCGACCAGACGCTCGTAGACCTCCGTCTCGAGGCTGAGAGGAATTCGACCACCGTTGGGCGCTCGGTGTGTACGTATCGACTCTTCTCGGACGAGTTTCCGCAGCGCGGTTTCGTGACCGTCGAGAGCAGCCGCCGCATGGCCGATTCCATCGTAAACCAGCCTGAGCGCCTCAGCCTCCGCTCGCAGCTCTTCCGACAGAACAGTCCGCCAGTCAGTGGAAGGTCGGTTGCTGAAATGGTCGAGGAGCGCCAGGACCCCCTCTGTTCGCGGCAGTGCGCCATGGAGGTTAGTTTGCCGTCGTCCAGCCAGCGGCATGGCTACAGCCCTGATGACCCCCTCGGTGGAGCCTCGGTTGATCGGTTGAAAGATGTGCGCATCGTCAAAGAGAAGTCGGAGCAATTCCTGGGTTATAATGAACAGATTTCGGTCGTCCGCCCCGATCCGCCGGTCGTTGCCCGCATCGCCGAGACTCGCAATCGCGGCACGGACTAATGCTCGCAGGGTCGAGTAAGCGAGGGTGCGGTCGTAGAGTTCGTAATACCGGATTCGGATGTACTCGAAGAAGAGGACGAGGGACTCTCCATCGGGCACCGCTTCTCGCCAAGACTTGTGGAGTTCAAGCAACCACCCTTCCACCTCGTGTTCCTGCTTCCGATGGCGCTGCTCATAGCGGAAGCGGTATTTGCTGCTCCCCCGGGGCACGCTCGTTTCGCCTAGCGCCGCGAGTGCGCCCTCGATGGCATCGTCCACTGCGTCGGGCAGGGTCCTCGTGGTGCTCCGTGGTCCCGCCTGCTGGCCCAGACTGCAGGACGGCACGTGAATGGAGGTGGCGTCCTTGTACTTGGCAATGAGCTGCGAACCCGCGCTCTCCATTGTGTGTCCTTCAGACTCTGGTTGTCGACCTCGTCAATGGGTGACAGTCAACCTCGGTAGGTGTGGAGTAGTTCCGCCGCCAGCCGCTCGCCCGAGCGCACGGCCCCTTCCATGTAACCATGCCATTCGTGGGCAGTTTCCGTTCCGCCCCAGTGAACTCGGCCGACGGGTTCGCGTAGAAGATGGCCCGCGGTGGTCCAGAGGCCTGGAACAAAGTGCGCGGCGTAACAGCCGCCGGTCCATTCCTCGTCGCTCCAGTCCACGAGGTGGACGCTATCAGCCTTCATCGCCGCCGGCCCGAGGACGTCGGCCAGCTCCGTTAGGGCGGCGGTCCCGCGGGCGGGCGCGGCGAGGCGCCGGAGGCGTGTGGCCCCCGATCCGACGGCCAAGCCGACAAGGATACCGGTTGAAGAGTTCGGAGGAGTGACATCGGCGGTCACCGCGATCATTGACTGGCTATTTATGGTGCTGCTGTTGTCGGCAATGCGCTGCCACACCGGTTGCCGATAGGTCGCGACAAACTTAATGGCGTTACCCGGCGGAAGGCCGGCCAGAAGGCGCTGCCGGAGCGGGGGCAAGGACGGAGTGAAGTTGAGCCGGCAGGATAGGTTCGGTGGTATGCACACGGCTACGGCGTTGCAACTTATGGTGGCAGAGCCGGCTGAGACCAGGACCCGCTCGTGTTTCTGAATAATCGAATGTACAGGGTGACCGAGGCGGATCCGATCGCCGAGCTGGCGAGCCATGCGGGTGGCGACCTCCTGGGCCCCGGGTGCGAGCAAGCCGCTTTGGGCACCTTCCCATAGATCCTGAAGGCTTCGGGCCGCTCGGACATCGAACAACAGGCCGAGGAGCGACGTGTCTTCCGGCTCGAACGCGAAAGTGACCTCGATGGCCGTGCGCAGGTATTCGCGGGCCTCGGCTGTGAGGAGGTTCTTCTTGATCCATGAGGCCGCCGTTTTTCTGTCCATCGCAGCGGCGTGACGTGCTGTCCAGGGGGAGTCGAGAGGGAGGGCATGGATCATTCGAGACAGCCGGACCCCTGCTTGCAGCAGATCCAACCGGGGAAGGTACGGGAGGCGAGGGAGTAGACCGCCGGATTTGTAGCGTCGCGGCCCCATGGACACGGTCGCGTGGCGATGGGCAGGCGCGGGGAAGATGTCGACGCCTACGGAGGAGGCTAGGGCGCGGAGGCGGTTGTGAAGGGAACCGACCCACTGACCGCCCAGGTCGATGGTGGTTCCGTCCTGGATCATTCGGCTGAGGAGGCGTCCCCCGACGCGATCACGCGCCTCGAATACCAGTACTGAACACCCTTTCTCGGCGAGAAGTCGCGCGGCGGTGAGGCCCGCGAGCCCAGCTCCTACAACGACGAAGTCGGCCTCAGGAGGCGCGGGGTCAGGTGGCCTGACGGGAAGCTGGGTCATTCCAGTGCGGTCGTTTGGTCGTTCGACGGCACGATATCGGTCGTTGCCTGCAGCGACAAGGCCGCTGGCGCACGGAGATCACCGGCATGTCCGGCATTCGGAGCATCCGCAGGCCACCTTGTTCACCCTCACGGCCCCCGCCGCGGGCGACGACACCTCGGCGACCTGGGCCACGGTCGTGGTGTACGCCGTCCACAGCGCGCGGCCCTGGGCATGGCCGCCCGGCCAGCCCCCGGCCGCCACCCGTGGCTGGCGATAATCGACAGCCGGAAGGCCAGCGGGGTCGACGCCACCCACCAGAGCCAGGTCATCGATGGCGCTCTCGACAGAGAAGGCGTTCAACGAGTTGCCCACTGGGCGCCAGAAGCTCACCGGGGCCGGCGAGGGGTGGGGGACATAGTCGGGTAGAAGTCATTCGCGAATTCCTGCTCGCGCGACCAGGTGAGGTGCACCGGCTTGCGACCGCCTGGGCGATCCGGATGGCCTAGGTGAGTGAGCAGAAAGTCGGCGAGGGTGCTCGCGAGCGCGAGCGCGGTGTGGGAGAATTACAGGGTTGTAGTTGTGGTCTTCCACTTCCCCGGAGGCTTTCATGTTGGGTCGGGTTGATCCCCAGGGGTCGCTCTTGCAGACTCGCCTGGTGCGTCAGCATCT
>JALYXV010000232.1 GCA_030947025.1 Actinomycetota bacterium
CCCCCGGGCGCCCCGCCGCTGGCCCGCCAGGGCGGCTGCCGCCCCCTTGGCCATGTCGACCGCGGCGACCCACGGCCGCGGCCAGGTAGGAAGCGACCAGCAGCCCGGTTTTGGTCCACCGCCTCACCCGTCCCATGCTAGAAGTGGGCCACAGTCGGTAAACTTGGCACTCACGGCTGGAGACTGCTAATCGGCGGGCTGCCGGGAGGAACGAGGGGTCGATGCCCACCTACGAATACGCGTGCAGGTCGTGCGGCAAGCACCAGGAGGTCCAGCAGCACTTCGCCGATGATCCGTTGACGACCTGCCCGAGCTGCGGCGGGGAGTTGCGCAAGGTGTTCGGCAACATCGCCATCTCGTTCAAGGGCAGGGGTTTCTACAGCACCGACAACCGCTCGGATAGCAAGGCGGGTGGCGCGGGCGGGGCCAGCGGGGAGTCGTCGGACGGTTCGTCCAAGTCAGGGACCTCCTCGGATTCGAAATCGACGTCGTCCGAGTCGGGCGGGTCGGGTTCGGGCGGGTCGGGTTCGGGCGGGTCGGGTTCGGGCTCGGGCAACAGCAAGAGCGACAAGAAGGTCGACACGAGCAAGGGTGACAAGAGCAAGGCGGCTGCGTCTTAGGACTTAGGCTGGCGACATGACCGGCGCCCGGGCGCAGCGCGCCGAGATTGCAGTTGTCGGCGGCTCGGGCTTCTACGCCTTCCTCGACGACACCAGGCAGGTGTCGGTTCATACCCCCTACGGAGCCCCATCGGCGCCCGTGACCATCGGCACGGTCGGGGACCGCCCGGTCGCCTTCCTGCCCCGGCACGGCCTGGCCCACGAGTACCCCCCGCACAAGGTGAACTACCGAGCCAACATGTGGGCCCTGCACACCCTCGGGGTGCAGCGGGTCATCGGCCCGTGCGCGGTCGGATCCCTCCGACCCGAGATCGCCCCGGGCCAGTTCGTGATCCTCGACCAGCTGGTCGACCGGACATGGGGTCGCCTCGACACCTACCTGGATGGTCCCGTCGTCGGTCACATCAGCTTCGCCGATCCCTACTGCCCCGAACTGGGCGGCGTCGTGGCCGCGGCCGGCGCCGGGCTGTCGGAGCTTTCGGTACACGATCGGGGAACGGTCGTGGTCATCCAAGGGCCCCGTTTTTCCACTCGGGCCGAGTCCCGGTGGTTCCGGGCGGCAGGCTGGCAGGTGATCAACATGACCCAGTACCCCGAGGCCTACCTGGCCCGGGAGCTGGGGATGTGCTACTGCGGTCTGGCCCTGGTCACCGACTACGACACCGGCTTGGAAGGGGTCGAGGGCATCAAGCCGGTCACCATGGAGCAAGTGTTCGCGACCCTGGCCGCCAACGTGTCCCGCACCCGGGACCTGCTCTTCGCCGCCATCCCCGCCATCCCCGCGTCACCGGGATGCAGGTGCGGGGCGGCACTGGCGTCGGGCCCGTTAGGAGAACCCTGAGAAAGCCTGAACTCTGTCGACGTCACGCCGTCACACGACATTACTGATCAACACTCCGGATCCGAGCAACAGAGCCGCAAGTTCCTCCAGCGTCGGAGGGGGGTCGGCGCGCCGCCAAGCCACGATGGCCGCAGAACCGTGGCATGTTCACCGTTCTGTGGCGACTTATCCGGAGCATTGCCGATAAGTCGCCAGAGAACGCCGAAACTGCCACCGTTGCCCAGAAAACAGCCGCCCGTCCGCCCTCCTGACGGTGGGGACAGGCCAGGGCAGGATGTGGCACCGGCCGTTCCGCGTCAGGTTATGGGGCCACAGTCCCCAAAATCTGCCACGGAATACCGACCCGGCCCGGAGCCGACGCCCGCGGTGATCAGGCGTGGATCAGGCGTGGATCAGGCGTGGATCAGGCGTAGATCAGGGAGTGGACCACGAAGAAGGCACCGGCGAGGAGGCAGTAGATGGCGAAGGGTGTGAGCGTCTTGGTCTTGAAGTACCGGGTCAGGAAGCGCACCGAGGCGTAGGAGGCCAACCCCGCCACGATGCTGCCGGCCACCACTTGGCCGCGAATCCCGTCGCCGTTGGGGCCCAGCAGATCGGGGACCTTGTACAGCCCCGCGGCCAGGATGACCGGGGTGGCCAGCAGGAACGAGAACTTGACGGCGTCCTCGTGATCCAGCCCGCGGATCAGCCCCGCCACCATGGTCACCCCGGAACGGCTGATCCCGGCCAGCAGGGCCAGGCTCTGGGCCACACCGACCAGCCCGGCCTCCTTGAACTCGAGGGTGTCCAGCCGCCGGGCTCCGTCTTCATCCAAGCCTTCACGGGCGGCCAGGGCGCGCACCTCCGAGCGGAGCCGCACGCGCTCGCCGGCCAGCAGTATGAGGCCGTTGATGGTGAGGAAAATCGCCGCCGCCAGGGGCTTGGTGAACAACAGCCGCAGCTTGTGCTCCAGCGCCAGGCCCAGGATGCCCGTGGGGACGGTGGCGATCACGATCAGCCACGCCAGCCGCTCCTGGGACGTCTCGATCTGGCGGGTCCGTAACGTGCGGATGAACGCGCGGATGATCGCCGCCCAGTCCTTGCGGTAGAAAATCAGCAGGGCGACGGCCGAGGCGCAGTGCAGTCCCACGATGAAGGCCAGGTAGAACGACTCGCCCTTTGACTGTTGCTGGACGAGGTTGTGCCACCCAAGGAGGGAGGGGACCAGCACCGAGTGGCCCAGGCTGGAGATCGGGAACAGTTCCGTGACTCCTTGGACCAGGCCGATGACGATGGCTTGAAAGAAGCTGAGCGGGTGGGCGGCGGCGAGCAGCACGATAGAAGGAGTCCCTTTCGGGGCAGGGGGATCGCGGGGTCCTGAAGGCGAAGTTAGCCGACCCGATCAAACCCGCCAGAGCAGGTCAGGTCGACGACGGAGGGGTTAACCAAGCCGTAACCGGCCTACCAGACGCCCAATCGATGCCCAATCAAACGCCCAATCAAACGCCCAATCAACGCCCGATCGACGCCCAATCAACGCCCGGCGAGCAGCTCAACCGCCGATCACCGGCTGGCCGGGCGAGCACGCCACCGGGTCCCACGGGGCGGGCTGGTCGCGGGCCGAGCTCACCGGCAAACGCCCTCCGGCGGTGCTCGTCGTGGTGGTCGCCTGGGGGCCGGAACGGAGGGGCGATGTGGTGGAACTGGCCCCCGAGGTCCCCACCGAGCTCGGTGCCGCGCCAGGAACCGACAGTGTCGTCCCGGTGTCCAGCGCCACCGTCCCCGCCGCCACAGTCGGGTCGGCCTGCATCATCACCGAACCGGCCAGGGCCTGCTGCACCGTCTCGGCCTGAGCCAGACCGGCCGAGCCGGGGTGATAGCGAACCATGGTTTCCAACGTGAGGGCGGGTACGGTCGCCTGGCCGGCGGTGATGGTGCGGAAGCCGAGGCTCGCCAGTGCAGCCGCGGTGCTGGTCGCCTGTCGGGCCAGATTGGAGATGTTGCGCACCTCGACGGTCACGGACGAGGGATCGACCCTGGGCAGATCGCTCCCTTGCCATTGGGCGATGATCTGATGGTCCGCCGGCTCAACCGGGAAATCGACCTGTCCGTACCCGATCCCGGCGAAGTAGTACTGCTGATCAGGAAAGACGGTGATCGGCAACGTCAGCTCGGGGATGGTGTCGAAGTTGGCATGGCGGAAGCGCTTCACCAGCGGGATCAGCTCCGACTTGAGTCCGGGGTCCACGGTGACCTGGCTGATCAGTGCCCCCAGGATGTTGTTGAGTTTCCCGAGGTCAGCGGTGAGGCCCTGCGACGTCACGCTGGCCGCCAAGACCCGCAGGAACGTGTGGTCGCGCCGGATCCTCGCCAGGTCGGACTGCTGCTCTTTGGGCCACGAGGACGGCGCCGACGGGTTGCTGCCCGGGGTGAAGTACTGCAGGTGCCGGGCGCGGACCACCGCCAGGGCCGACGATCCGTTGAGGTGGAGGCACCCGGTCTGGTAGGTCCGGAGGGCGGAATCGATGTCGTACAGCTTGGTCGGGAAGTACATGTTGATCCCGCCCAGCGCATCGACAGTGCGCTGGAATCCGTCGAAGTTGATCTGCACGTAGTGGTTGATGGGAATGCCCAGGTCGTCCTGGATGGTGGAAATGAGCTGGGCGGCGCCGTCATTGATCTGATAGCTGGTGCCGTTCAGGGCGCTGTCGATCTTTCCGACCCGACCGGCGATGTTGTGGGCCGGCAGCGGGACGAACAGGTCCCGGGGGATCGACAGCAGCGCCGCGCCCCCGGTTTTCGGGTCGAGGTGCAGGATCATGGTGACGTCGCTGTGGGACCCGCCGGCCTGTTCGGGCGTGCCGAACTTGGCCGCCTCCTTGGGGTCGAGTCCGACCCGGCTGTTATCACCGACCAGCAGGATGTTCATGGGGCTGAGCCCGTTGGCGGAACTCCCGCCCCCACCTGACCCGGCGCTGAGCGGCAGGTTGTCGATGGTCTTGATCTGGCCCAGGCGGTAGCGGGCGTAGGCGTACAGCGAGCCCGCGGCCAACAGGCAGAGGATGGTGACAGCGGTGACGCCGATAAGAACACGGCGAGGCCATTGCCGGAAGGGCCGGGCCGGCCGGGCGGGTTCGGCGCGTCCCGCCGGCGGGGACGGCCCCTGGCTCTGTGGGTTCAGGGCCATGATGGTACTCGGGCGGCGATATGTCTGATCGGGGCCGCCATGCACCCTCTGGTCGCCCCGACGAACGCCGGAGGCATGCCGCTACAAATGGCATGCGGCTAATGGCATGCCGCTACAAATGGCATGCGGCTAATGGCATGCCACTACGGATGAAACCTATGCCGCTACGGATGAAACCTATGCAGTTGCTCCATCCCAGGCAGATCAGGCGCCTGCTTTCGCCACCCCGATCGGGCAGGAAACCCCCGTGCCGCCCAGGCCGCAGTACCCGCCCGGGTTCTGGGCCAAATACTGCTGGTGGTAATCCTCGGCGTAATAGAACGGTCCCGCCTCGGCGATCTCGGTCGTGATGGCCCGGTGCCCGGCCGCAGTCAGCACCGGCTGGAAGGCGTCGCGCGATGCAAGGGCGGCGTCACGCTGAGCCGGGGTCGTCCAGTAGATGGCGGAACGGTATTGCGTCCCACTGTCGTTGCCCTGGCGCATCCCCTGGGTCGGGTCGTGGCTCTCCCAGAACAACTTCAGCAGGGCCTCGTAGCTGGTCACCGTGGGGTCGAACACCACCAGCACCGCCTCGGCATGGCCGGTCTGGCCGCTGCACACCTCCCGGTAGGTCGGATTGGGCGTAAAGCCCCCGGCATAGCCCACCGCGGTGGTGTACGCGCCCGGCGCTTGCCAGAACACCCGCTCGGCCCCCCAGAAGCACCCCAGGGCGAACACCGCCTGCTCCATGCCGTCGGGAAACGGCGGGCGTAGCGGGTGGCCGTTGACGTAGTGGGTGGCGGGCACCGCCACGGCTTCGGTCCGCCCGGGCAGGGCCCGATCAGCGCCGACCATCTCGCTCTTGTGACTACTGAAGATCCCCATACCCAGAGCGTACGGCGGCGGGGATCGCTACACGCCGCTCATGCTGATATCGGCGATCGCCAGCGTCAGCCCGGCCGCCGACGACGGCAGCCGCTCGAGGTCGGAACCGATGGCGATCACGTCGAGCAGCATCCGCTGGATGGTCGAGGCGATGGTGAACTCCCGTACCGGCTCGGCCAGGGTGCCGCCCCGGAACATCATCCCCTCGGCCCCGACGGAGAAGTCGCCACTCACCGGGTTGACGCCAGAGTGCACCCCGGAGATGGACTGGACCACCAGGCCCTGGCCCGCTGTGGCCAGGATCTCCTCGGGCGACGACGTCCCCGGCTGCACCGCCACCGCCCGGGCCCCGACCCCGGGGCCACTCTTGAACCCGGCCCGTACCGCCGAGCCGGTCGAGGGCCGCCCGGCCCGCCGCCCGGCGTAGGTGTTGTACAGGAATCCCTGTAGCACGCCGCCGTCGATCAGCACGTTGCGCCGGCACGCCAGGCCCTCGGCGTCGATGCGGGCCGCGCCGCACGCCTCGGGGTCGGTTGGGTCGTCGACCAAGGTGAGGGTGGGGACCGACACCGCCTCGCCCACCCGGTGGGCGAACAACGAGCGGCCTTTGAGCACCGCTTCGCCGTCGAGCGTGCCCGCCAGGATCCCCAGCAGGGTGGCGGTGATGCGGGGTTCGAGCACGACGGTCACCCGGGCCGAGCCCGGCTTGCGAGCCCCGAGCAGGCGGGTGGCCCGCATGATGGCATCGCCCGCCGCCACCTCGAGGGACAGCTCCGACGGGGCCCGCCCGACGGAGTAACCGCCCCCGGTGTGGGTGTCGGCCCCCTCACCGGCGATGGCGTAGGCGGAGACGTAGCAGTTGGTCCGCCGGGACGAACCCACGATCCCGGTACTGGTGGCCACGGCCGATTCGCTGGCCGAGTCGCCCCAGTAGGAGGACTCGACCTGGCGGATGCGCCCGTCACCGGCCCGCACCAGGCGCTCCAATTCCAGGGCCGCGTCGACCTTCTGATCAGTGGGGAAAAGGGCGAGCTCGTCCTGCCAGAGGTTGAGTTCTGCCGGAACGACCCCGTCGGGAGCGGCCAGGCCCAGGTACTCGTCCGGCGTCCCAAATCCCGCGTTGTCCCGCGCCTCCTCGAGGGTCTCGGCCACCACCTCGTCGTCCAACGACCCGGCGTAGGCGAAGCCCTGGCGGGAGCCGGAGATGACCCGAATCCCGACCCCGGCCGACTCGGCGACGGACAGGGACTCCACGTCGCCCTCGAACACCTTGACCTCGGTCGACTGGCCCCGCGCCACGTACGCCTCGACCTGCTCCCCGTCCCGGGCCCACCCCGCCACCCGGGTGGCGATGTCGAGCAGCTCGGTCATCGGGCTGACTCCCAAGCGTTTTTGTGCAAATCGCGACGGTATACGAACACTGAGTGCACCGAACGGGTCGGGCCGGGCCGGGTCATGCTGCGGTGCCGCCGACAGTGAGGGCCCGGACCCGGAGGGTGGGCACGCCGTCACCGACGGGCACACCCTGGCCGTCCTTGCCGCAGGTGCCCGGTGAGCCCATGTTGAAGTCGTCGCCCACCACGTCGATGTTGCGCAGCACCTCGGGACCGCTGCCGATGAGGTTGGCGTCGCGTAGCGGCTCGGTGATGTGACCGTTCTCGATCAGATAGGCCTCAGTCATCCCGAAGACGAAGTCGCCGGTGGCGGTGTTGACCTGGCCGCCGCCCAGCTGGGCCACGTACACGCCGCGCGGCGTCTGGCGGATGATCTCCTCGGGGTCCTCCCGGCCCGCCAGGACGTAGGTGTTGGTCATGCGAACCATGGGCAGGTGCTGGTAGCTCTGGCGCCGGCCGTTGCCGGTGCTGTCACGGCCCTCCTTACGGGCCCGCATCCAGTCCCACATGTAGTCGGTCAGCACGCCGTCTTGGATCAGGACATTGCGCCCGGCCCGGTGGCCCTCGTCGTCGATGGCGAACGCGCCCCACTCGGGGCCCATGGTCCCGTCGTCCACCAGCGTGACCAACTCGCTCGCGACCAGCTCGCCCCGCCGCCCGCGGAAGACCGACGCGTCCCGGCTGACCAGGTCCGCCTCCAGCCCATGGCCGCACGCCTCGTGGAAGAGCACGCCGCCGCCGCCGCTCTTGATCACCACGGGGACGGCCCCGCTCGGTGCCGGCCGGGCCGACAGCTTGCCCAGTGCCCGCGACGCCGCCCGCCGGGCCATTTCCTCCACGTCGTAGGTGTCGAACAACTCCCACCCAACGGTTGCCCCCACCGACTCGCGGCCGGTCTGCATCCCGGTGTCGCCCACCGCCACGCAGCTGATGGCGAAGCGGGTCTTGACCTGGTCGTCAGACGCCAACACACCGTCGCTGTTGGCCACCAGGATCCGGCGGCGCCCGTCGGCGTACACCGCGCTGACCTGACGGATGGCGCGGCCCGCCGACCGGGCCACCTCGTCGGCCCGGCGCAGCAGTTCCACCTTGGAGGCCTTGGGCACCGACTCGGGCAGCACGGCCACCGCGTTGGGGGCGTGTGCCGTGGCCCGGGACAGGGCGACCGTGCGCACCCCTCCCCCGC
>JALYXV010000268.1 GCA_030947025.1 Actinomycetota bacterium
CCGGGGCCGGGGCCGGGGCCGGGGCCGGGGCCGGGACAGCTTGACCTCCGCCCGGAGCGGACCGGTCGGGCCGGTCCGCTCCGATGGAAGGGGTGGACCGCATCCTGCCGAAATCGTGCCGTTCAACGTCATCGATGAGGCGATCCACCTGCTCGACACCGAGGCCGCGCCGTGGAGCATCCAATTGGAACTGCGCGTGGCCGGTGCACTGGACGTAATACGGCTGCGCCCCGCCGTAGTCGACGCCCTCGAGCGGCACCCAATGGGTCGGGCCCGCAAGAAGCCATCCCGGCGCGACCTGCGTGGCGACTGGTGGGAGATCCCCGCCACCGTCGACCTCGATCCGCTGAGCGTGGTCGACTGCCCGGACGACGGGGCGCTCGGTCGCGCCCGGGCCCAGCTGCAGAGCATGGCGGTGCCGCTGGCCGAGTCGCCCCCGTTGCGGGTCCGCCTGGCCCGCCACCCCGAGGGCGACGTGCTGATGCTGAATGTCAACCATGCCGCCATGGACGGCTTCGGCGCGCTGCGATTGCTGCGCTCCGTGGCTCGCGCCTACACGGGCGAGGCGGACCCGACCCCGGCGCTGGACCTTTCCCAGGCCCGGGATCTGCCCACCCGGCTGGCCGCCCCCAACCTGGCGACACGGACCCGCCGCCGGCTGGTCCTGTTGGAAAAGATGCGCGATCTGATCCTGCCACCGGCCCGTTTGGCCGGCGATGGTGCCAGCGGCGAAACCGGCTATGGCTTCCATCTGGTCCAGCTGACGGCCGCCGACACCCAGGCGCTGCTGGACCTGCCGTACCAGGGCACCGTCAATGACGTCCTGCTGGCCGCCCTGCACCAAGCGATCGCCCAATGGAATGCCGAACACCGGGTTCGCTGCGGTCGTATCGGTGTGCTGGTGCCGGCCAACCTCCGGCCCCTCGCCTGGCGCAACGACGTGGTCGGGAACTTTTCGCTTCCGGCCCGGGTGACGACGAACCGCCGGAGCCGCCGGGGCAACCTGACGGCGCTGAAGACGGTCACCTCCCAGACCGCTCGCAAGAAGAAGACCGGGATGGGCACCGCGCTCATCGAACTCCTGGGTCGGTCCCGGCTGCTTCCGCTGTGGGCCAAGCAGGTGATGGTGATGCTGCTACCAGTCACTGGCAATCGGCTGGTGGACACCGCCATGCTCTCCAACCTGGGTTCGCTCGAGGATGTTCCCTCGTTCGGGCCCGAGGTGGGCGCGATCACCGAGGTATGGTTCTCGCCGCCTGCTCGGATGCCGCTCGGGCTGGCCATCGGCGTGGCAACGGCCTCAGGGCGGCTGCATCTGAGCTTTCGCTACCGCAACCGGTTGTTCGGTCCCGACGCTGCGGCTCGCTTCGCCGATCACTACCTCGACCAGTTGCAGTCCTTCATCCGCACCCGGCAAACGTAAGTTACGGGACAGCCGGTTGTCACCCGAGGGTGCCGGTCGACCGGGGCCAACTTCGAGCGCTACCAGAAGCCCGCCTACCTCGCCCGGGTCCAGGAGCTGGTCAGCCGATAGGGCTCATGAGCCGGTGCGCCAGGCGGCGTCGGCTCGGCCCAGGTCGGTCGATGGGGGCGCCCCCACCCATGGCCAGATCTCCTCGGCGATACGACGCCAGTCGGCGGTAGCCCGGAGTCCGGCCAGCACCGCGTACAGGCCGAGATTGATGCGTTGGAGGATCACGAAGGCGGCGGGAACGTTGGCGTGCTTCACCACCTCGTCGCGGGCGTCAAAGAATCGGCGGACCGTTTCGCTGGCGTACTCGGGGGTACACGTGGAGGTTCCCGGCTCCAGCACCATCTGGTAGTAGTGGCTGAGATAGCCCACCACTTGCTCATCGCTGAGCGACGGGGCGGGCTTCAAGAAGCCCGCCGCTTCCACCGCGGACCGAAAGGCGTGGGCGTCGCGCCGCACGACGATGGTGTCCACCATCCGGGCCAGCAGGGTCACGTCGGCCGGCTCGAACCACTTGACCAGCCCGAAGTCCAGGAACGTTACGCGCCCTCCACCGTGGAACAGGTAGTTGCCCGGGTGCGGGTCGCCGTTGAAGCCGTGCAGCCGGTACAGGCAGCCGAATACGAACCGGAAGATGGTCTCACCGGCCATGTCCCGTTCGTGCTGTCCCCAAGCCACCGCCTCTTCATAGCGGGCGCCTGACACCAGTTCGGTGGTCAACACCCGCCCCGATGACAGGTCGGCCCGGACGGCGGGAATGTGGATGAACGGATGGCCCGCAAAGGCCTCGGCGAAGCGCTGCTGGCTCTTCGCCTCGAGCCGGTAGTCGAGCTCATCGGTCAGGCGGGCCCGCAATTCTTCGACCAGCGGCTTGGCGTCCAGGCCGGGGAACACCATCCGGGCCAGGGCGAGCAACGAGGCGGTGTTGTCGAGGTCGGCCCGGATGGCCCGGTCAACGTCGGGGTACTGCACCTTGACCGCCACCGCCATGCCATCGCGGGTGATGGCCCGGTGGACCTGGCCGATCGAGGCGGCCGCGATCGGTACCGGGTCCCACGTCTCGAACAGCTGGTCGGGCCCAGCGCCCAGTTCGGCCTCGATCACGCCGGCCGCCAGTTCTGACGTCATTGGCGGCGCGTCCTGCTGGAGCGTGGCCAGAGCGTCACGCACCGGTTGAGGCATGCCCGCATCGAGGTAGCTGGCCATCTGGCCCAGCTTCATCAGGGCCCCCTTCATGGAGCCCAAGACCTCGGCCACCTCGGTGGCGGTGCGTAGCTGCCGCTGCTCGTGCAGTTCCTCCCTCCGAGCGGCGCGGGCGAAGATCTGGCGAGCGGAGTCGGCCGCGTAGCCGCGGCCGATCCGGGTGGCGGTGCGAGCCACGAGCACATTGCGGGCTGCCCGAGCACCGAGCACCGGCGACCCAGCCGTCCGGCCGCCCCGGCACCGGCTCCGGCCCCGGCCCCGGCCCCGGCGCCACACGACCAGTGCGCCGGCCACGGTCACCCCCACGCCCACGCCGCCCAGTCCCACCAGCGCCCACCGGGACCCCTTCATGCGACAACAATGCTCACGAAAATACCTGTGAATGCACAAAACATCTTCTCGCCGCCAAGTATTCTCATAGGAATCTCATCTTGTCTGGGTAAGAGCTACCCGACATGGCCCGCCGCTACGAACAGCAAGGAACGAAGAGTTCCCGGTTGTGTCGATCCCTGTAGACCTTTCTGATTGAGGAGAAGGCGTGCGCATTCTTGTTCTGGGCGGCGATGGCTACCTGGGCTGGCCCAGCGTTTTGCACCTGTCGGCCCGCGGCCACGACGTTGGCATCGCCGACAACCTGGTCAGACGGTCCTACGACCTGGAGCTGGGCGTCGAGAGCCTGGTTCCGATCGAGTCGCCGACCGAGCGCATCCGCACCTGGCGCGACCTGACCGGCCGCGACATCGCCTACTACCACGGCGACCTGACCGACGCCGCCTTCACCCACCGGATGATCGAGGAGTTCCGGCCCGAGGCGGTGGTGCACTTCGCCGAGCAGCGATCGGCTCCGTACTCCATGATCGACCAGGCCCATGCGGTGTACACCCAGCACAACAACGTCGTCGGCACCCTGAACCTCCTGTACGCCATCGCCGACATCGACCGGGACATCCACCTCGTCAAGCTGGGCACGATGGGCGAGTACGGCACGCCCAACATCGACATTGAAGAGGGCTGGCTCGACATCACCCACAAAGGACGCACCGACCGGGTGCTGTACCCGAAGCGGCCCGGATCCTTCTACCACCTGTCGAAGGTGCATGACAGCCACAACATCGAATTCGCCTGCCGGGTCTGGGGCCTGCGGGCCACCGACCTCAACCAGGGCATCGTCTACGGCCAGGAGACTGACGAGACGACGCTCGACCCGAGGCTGGCGACGAGATTCGACTACGACGCCGTGTTCGGGACGGTGCTCAACCGCATGGCCATCCAGGCGGTACTGGGCGAGCCGCTCACCGTCTACGGGCAGGGCGGCCAGGTGCGGGGCTTCATCAATATCGTCGACACCGTCGACTGCATCCGGCTCAGTTGTGAGAGTCCCGCCGACCGGGGCGAGTTCCGGGTCTTCAACCAGTTCACCGAGCAGATGTCGATCAAGGGCGTGGCCGAGACCGTCGCGCGGGTGTACCCGGGAAAATGCCAGGTGGTCATGATCGACAACCCCCGGGTCGAGGCCGAGAACCACTACTACCGGGCCGCCCACACCCGCCTACTGGAGTTGGGCCTGATGCCGCACCTTCTGAGCGAGACCCTGCTCAGCTCCATGTTCGGGATCATCGACCGCCACCGCGACCGGGTCAACCTCGATGCCCTGCTGCCCGACGTGCGTTGGCGGGACACCGCCGCCCAGATGGTGAACGACTGATGACGGCACCGCTGGCGGGCCGGCGCATCGTCGTCACCGGGGGATCGGGTTTCATCGGTTCCCACGTGGTGCGGGCCCTGCGGTCGGACGGCGCCGATGTGGTGGTGGCTGACCTGTTGCCCTCCCCCGATGCCGACGTGACGGTGGTGCAGGTGGACCTGCGGGCTCCCGGCGCGGTCGCGCACGTGGTGCAACCCGGCGTGGACACCATCGTCCACCTGGCCGCGGCCACATCGGTGCTGCGGTCGATCGACCGGCCGGCCGAGACCGTCGCGACCAACGTGAGTGTCACTGCCGAACTCCTGGAACACGGGCGACAGTGCGGTGTCACCACGTTTGTCTTCGCCTCGACCAACGCCGTGGTCGGACCGGCCAGGCATTTTCCCATCCATGAAGGCACGCCGCTGGCGCCCCTGACTCCCTACGGCGCCACCAAGGCGGCGGCCGAGATGCTGCTGTCGACCTACAACGCCGTCTACGCGGTGCGCAGCAGCTGGCTGCGGTTGACCAACGTCTACGGGCCCGGGATGGGCCACAAGGACAGCGTCATCCCCCGCCTGCTCAAGGCCGCCGGGGCGGGCGCCACGTTCGAGGTGTACGGCGACGGCGACCAGCTGCGTGACTACGTGTACGTCTCGGACGTGGTGTCGGCGGTGCGCCTGGCGGTGGCCGACGGCCGCTGGGCGGGTCCGGTGGTCATCGGCTCCGGGGTGTCCACCTCGGTGCTCGACCTGGCCGGCATGGTCCGCGAGGTCACCGGCGTCGACCTGCCGCTGCGCCATGTTCCTGCCAAACCGGGGGAGATGCCCAAGGTGAGCGTCGACGTGGGACACGCCCGCTCGCTGGGCTGGCAGCCGGTCACGCTCCTGCCCGAGGGTCTCAAGCAGGTATGGAAAGCGTGGCCCGGTGGCCGTCACGTTGCGGCGCCGGTTTCGGCTCGGGCGGGCGTAGGCCGATGAGCCTGGCGTTCCTCGAGTCGGAAATGATCGCGGCCCCGCGGGCCGATCTCGACGAGGCTGCGGCCGCCGACTTTGCCGCCGGGCTCGGGACTCGCCGTCTCAACCCGGTCACCGTCGTGATCGCGGCCTACAACGAGGAAGACGCCATCGAGGCGGTGTTGCGCCGGATGCCCGCCCGTGTGTGCGGGCTCTTGGTCGACACCGTGGTTGTGGTGGACGGCGCCTCCGACGGAACCGCCGACGTGGCCCGGGCGGCCGGTGTGCTGGTGTGCGAGGTCCCCGTCAACCGGGGCCAGGGGGCTGCCCTGCGGTTGGGGTACCGGTTGGCCCGGAACCATGGCGTCAAGTACATCGCGACCATGGATGCCGACGGCCAGTACGACCCGGCCCAGTTGGCCGCCGTGGTCGAACCGCTGGTGGCCGGCACCGCCGACTTCGTGACCGGGTCCCGCCGGCTGGGGACGGCCCACACGTCGGACCGGTTCCGGGCCACCGGAGTGGTGGTGTTCGGGGCCCTGATCTCGGTGCTCACGGGTCAGCGGGTCACCGACCCCGCCAACGGTCTGCGGGCCATGCGGGCCGACCTGACCGCGGCCGTCGAGCTACGCCAACCCCAGTACCAGGCGACCGAGTTGCTGATCGAGGCCGCCCTCGGGGGATTCCGGATCGCCGAGGTGCCGGTCACCATGTACCAGCGCACCGCGGGTACGACCAAGAAGGGCGGCAATCTGGCGTACGGCGCCCGGGTCGGCCGGGTCATCATGGGCACCTGGTGGCGCCACCGGTCCCGCGGGTGGCGGCCCGCCGCGGCCTTACCGGCGGGGTGGCTGCCCGGGCGTTGCCTCAC
>JALYXV010000274.1 GCA_030947025.1 Actinomycetota bacterium
CCGGGGCCGACCGGGCCGCCGGGGCCGACCGGGCCGCCGGGGCCGACCGGGCCGACGCCGGCCTCATCCCGGGGGTCCGCCGTCCGGGCCTGTTGGTCTTGGCGGATGGCACGACTTTTGAGGGGGAGGCAGTGGGGTGGGAGCCGCCCGGGGGGGTCGCGACGGGGGAAGTGGTCTTCAACACCGTCCTGGCGGGTTACCAGGAGGTCATCACCGACCCGTCCTACGCGGGCCAGATCATCACCTTTACCTGCCCCCACATCGGCAACTACGGCGTCACCCCCGACGATGACGAGAGCCGGCGGCCGCACTGCCGGGGAATCATCGTGCGCGACCTGGCCCGCCGGCCCAGTAGCTGGCGCTCCGCTCTGGACCTCGAATCCTTCTTGATCCAGCACCGGGTGCCCGGCCTGACCGGGCTGGACACCCGGCGGCTGACCCGGCACATCCGGGAGGCGGGATCGATGGCGGGCGCCTTCGGGACCGCGTCGGAGGTCAGCTTGAAGGAAGCGGCCCTGGCCGAGCCGGGCACCGAGGGTGTGGACCTGGTTGCGACGGTCACGACCGGCCAGCCTTACACCATCGGCGACGGACCGCTGCGGATCGTGGCCTACGACTTCGGGATCAAGCGCACCATTCTCCGCCACCTCGGGAGGATGGCGACCGTCGAGGTGGTTCCCGCGGCCACGCCCGCGTCGGAGGCGCTCGACCGCCAGCCCGACGGGGTGTTCCTGTCCAACGGCCCGGGCGATCCGGCCGCGGTGGTCGGGGCGGCCGATGCCATTGCGGGACTGCTGGGCCGGGTCCCAGTGTTCGGGATTTGCCTGGGCCACCAGCTCCTGGCCACTGCCCTCGGGGCCGAGACGTTCAAGATGAAGTTCGGCCATCACGGGGGCAACCACCCGGTGCGCCGGTTGGAGACCGGGGCGGTCGAGATAACCAGCCAGAACCACAACTTCGCGGTGGCGGTCGACAGCCTGTCGCGCGCCGACGTGACGCACATCAATCTCAACGACGGCGTGATCGAAGGCCTGCGCTGCCACGACGCCCCGGCGTTCAGCGTCCAATATCACCCCGAAGCGGGGCCGGGACCCCACGACGCCCGCTATCTCTTCGCCCAGTTCGCCCGGCTCATGACCGGCTCGACCGGCTCGACCGGCGCCCGGTTGTAGCGGTGCCCCGGCGCGAAGACATCGAATCGGTCCTGGTCATCGGGTCGGGCCCCATCGTGATCGGCCAGGCGTGCGAATTCGACTACTCCGGGACCCAGGCGTGCCGGGTGCTGCGGGAGGAGGGGTACCGGGTCATCCTGGCCAACTCCAACCCCGCCACCATCATGACCGACCCCGATTTCGCCGACCGGACCTACATCGAGCCCCTGACGGTCGAGGCCCTGACCGCCATCATCGAGCGGGAACGGCCCGACGCGGTGCTGCCGACCCTCGGTGGGCAGACCGCGCTCAACCTGGCCATGGGCCTCCATGAGCGCGGCGTGCTGGACCGCTTCGGCGTGGAGATGATCGGCGCCAGCCCGACGGCCATCCTCACGGCCGAGAACCGGGAACACTTCCACCAGGCCATGACCGAGATCGGCTTGGCCACGCCGGAGTCGGGATTCGCCTACCACCTCGAGGAGGCCCTGCAGGTGGGGGTGCGGATCGGGTACCCGGTGATCGTTCGCCCCAGCTTCATCCTGGGCGGGGCCGGCACCGGCATCGCCCACGACGAGGACTCGCTGCGCCGGATCGCGGCCACCGGGCTGGCCGCCAGTCCCATCTCGGAGATCCTCATCGAGCGGTCCATCGCCGGGTGGAAGGAGTTCGAGCTGGAGGTGATGCGGGACCGGGCGGACAACTGCGTCGTCATCTGTTCCATCGAGAACTTTGACCCCATGGGGGTTCACACCGGCGACTCCATCACCGTGGCCCCGGCCCAGACGCTGTCCGACGTCGAGTACCAGCACATGCGCGACGCCGCCTTCGCCTGCATCCGGCGCATCGGAGTGGAGACGGGCGGTTCCAACATCCAGTTCGCGGTCGATCCCGCCCACGGCGGGATGGTCGTGATCGAGATGAACCCCCGGGTGTCGCGGTCGAGCGCGTTGGCGTCCAAGGCCACCGGGTTTCCCATCGCCAAGATCGCGGCCCGCTTGGCGGTCGGCTACACCTTGGACGAGATCGCCAACGACATCACCAATGAGACCCCGGCTTGCTTCGAGCCGACGATCGATTACGTCGTGACCAAGGTTCCCCGCTGGGCGTTCGAGAAGTTCCCCGGCATCCCCGATGTATTGGGCACCCGGATGCAGTCGGTCGGGGAGTCCATGGCGATCGGGCGGACGTTCCCCGAGTCCCTGCAGAAAGCGCTGCGATCGCTCGAACACGGGCGGCTGGGTCTCAACTGCGATCCGGGCGAGAGCGCCTACGACTCCTTGTCCGATGATGAACTGGTCCGGCGGGCCGCGGTCGCCACGCCCGACCGCCCCTTCCAGCTGGAAGCGGCGCTGCGCCGGGGTGTCTCGGTCGAACGGCTGTACCGCGCCACCTGGGTGGACCCGTGGTTCCTGGACCAGTTGCTGGCCATCGTCGAGGCCCGGGCCTGGTTGACCGAGCGGGGCGGGCCGCCGGGTCAGGGCGGGCCGGGCGCCATGACCCGGGGGGAGTGGCGCCGGGCCAAGCGGCTGGGATTTGGCGACGCCCAGCTGGCCTGGCTCTGGCAGGTGCCTGAGGCCTCGGTGCGGGCGGCCCGGCTGGCGTGCGGGGTGGCCGCCACGTTCAAGACGGTGGACACCTGCGGGGCCGAGTTCGACGCCCGCACGCCGTACCACTACTCCACCTACGAGGACACCGACGAGGTCCGGCCCAGTGACCGGCCCAAAGTCATCATCCTCGGTTCAGGGCCCAACCGGATCGGCCAGGGGGTCGAGTTCGACTACTGCTGCGTGCAGGCCAGTTTCGCCCTGCGTGACGCCGGGTTCGAAACGGTGATGGTCAACTGCAACCCCGAGACGGTGTCGACCGATTACGACACGAGCGACCGGTTGTACTTCGAGCCGCTCACCTGGGAGGACGTGACCAACGTCATCGAGGCCGAGCAGCGCAGCGGCCCGGTCCACGGGGTGATCGTCGCCCTGGGTGGCCAGACCCCGCTCAAGTTGGCGGCCCGTCTGCCCCCCGAGCTCATCCTGGGCACGTCCCCCGAGTCGATCGACCTGGCCGAGGACCGGGAGCGGTGGAACGCGCTGTGTGCCCGGCTGGGCATCCCGCAGCCCGCCGGCGGCATGGCCGCCACCTTCGATCAGGCCGCCGCGGTCGTGGACCGAGTCGGTTACCCGGCCCTGGTCCGGCCCAGCTACGTGCTGGGCGGCCGGGCCATGGAGATCGTGTACGACATCGACCGGCTCCGGCTGGCGATGGCCGAGCTGGCCGGTTTCGGGTCCCTGGGCCGGGAGGGCGGGCTGTCGGCCGAGCGGCCGGTGCTGATCGACCGCTTCCTGGAGGACGCCACCGAGGTCGACGTGGATGCCATCCGCGACACCAACGGCCGGGTCGTGATCGGTGCGGTGATGGAGCACGTGGAGGAGGCCGGCGTCCACTCGGGCGACAGCGCCTGCGTGATTCCGCCCCCGACGCTGGCTCCCGCGGTGATCGAGGTCATCGAGGCCCACACCCGGGCCATCGCCGATGCCCTCGACGTCCGGGGCCTGGTCAACATCCAGTACGCGGTGCAGCACACTGCTCATCCTGAAGAGGCAGGGGTCTATGTGATCGAGGCCAATCCCCGGGCCAGCCGGACCGTGCCGTTCGTGTCCAAGGCCACCGGAGTGCCCCTGGCCCGGGTGGCGGCCCGGGTCATGGCGGGCGAGACGCTCGACCAACTGGAGGCGGCCGGGCTCCTGCCCGCGGCCGGGACGGGCAGCCACGTCAGCGTCAAGGAAGCGGTCCTGCCGTTCGACCGCTTCCCCGACGCCGACACCCTGCTGGGCCCCGAGATGCGGTCCACCGGCGAGGTGATGGGCATCGACACCACCTTCGGGCTGGCGTTCGCCAAGAGCCAGACCGCGGCGGGCGACCCGTTGCCCGAATCGGGGTCGGTGTTCCTGTCCCTGGCCGACCGCGACAAGGCGGCCGGGCTACGGGCCGCCCTCCGGTTCGTGGAGCTGGGCTTCTCGATCGCCGCCACGTCGGGGACGGCGGCCTACCTCGAGGCCAACGGGATCCCAGTGGAGACCATCGTGGCCAAGGTGGGCGAGGACGGCGCCGGCGTGGACGGCGTCGAGTTGATCCGGTCGGGCAAGGTGCAGCTGGTCGTCAACACCCCCCGCGGCGTCGGGCCCCGGGCCGACGGGGCCCATATCCGCCGGGCGGCCAACGTGGCCCAGGTGGCCTGCCTCACGACGGTGGCCGCGGCTCGGGCCGCAGCCGCCGGGATCGCCGACCAGGCTCGTCATCCCTTCGTGGTCCGCAGCCTCCAGGAGTATCAGGCCGACGGTCAGCAGCGCCTCGAGTTGTGAATCGGCCTGATCTGACTGCCCGGGTCGGGACACTCACGTTGCCCAACCCGATCATGACGGCATCGGGGACGGGCGGTCACGGCGCCGAGCTGGGCGCCTACATCGATCTTTCCGCCTTAGGGGCGGTCGTGGTCAAGTCGCTGTCACCGGACCCGTGGGCCGGCAACCCGCCCCCCCGGGTGTACGCCGCGGTCGCAGGGATGCTCAACAGCGTCGGCCTCCAGAACCCGGGCGTGGGCGCCTGGCTGCACGAGGACCTACCCGCCCTGGCCGCCACCGGCGCCCGCGTGGTCGTCAGCATCTGGGGCCACACCACCCGGGACTACGGCCGGGCGGCCCAGGCGGTGGCCGACGCCGCGGCCGACTCCGTGGCCGACTCCGTGGCCGACTGCCGGGCCGACTCCCGGGCCGACTCCCGGGCCAACGCCGCCGACCACGAACGGGAACCGGCCCGAGCGATCGTGGCGGTCGAGGCCAATGTCAGCTGCCCCAACCTCGAGGATCGAAGCCATATGTTCGCCCACTCGTGCTCGGCGACCGCGGCCGCGGTCGGCGAGGCGGCGGCGGCGCTGTCGGGGACGGGACTGCCGCTGTGGGCCAAGCTGAGCCCCAACGTGACCGACCTCACCGAGATCGCAGCTGCCGCCCTCGACGCGGGCGCCGACGGCCTGACCCTGGTCAATACCCTCATGGGGCTGGCCCTCGACCCGGTCACGGGACGGGCCCGCCTGGGCGGGGGCGGGGGAGGCCTGTCCGGGCCGGCTGTGCATCCCGTGGCCGTGCGGGCGGTGTTCGAATGCCGAGCGGCCCGGCCCGACGCGGTCATCGTCGGGGTGGGCGGGGTGTCCACCGGCGAGGACGCGGCCGAGTTGCTGGCGGCCGGGGCCAACGCGGTCCAAGTGGGCACCGCCACCTTCGCCGACCCCCGGGCGCCCGCCCGGATCCTGGGCGAGCTGGAGCGCTGGTGCGGTCACAATGGCGTCACCCGCCTCGCCGACCTGATAGGACGGGCCCATGAGCAATCACAGCACCGCTGACCTGGGCGGCCGTGACGACGCCAACCGATCCCAGCCCCTCGGCCGCAATGGCGACGTGAGCCGCGACGAGCGCGACGCGGGACCCCTTGACGCCGGGCCCCTTGACGCCGGGCCCTTCGACGCCGAGGCACTTGACGCCGGGCCCCTTGACGCCGGGCCCTTCGACGCCGAGGCACTTGACGCGGGGCTCCTTGACGCCGAGGCATTTGACGCCGAGGCATTTGACGCCGAGGCCCTGGAGGTCGAGGAGGCGCCCGCCGAGTTGCGCAACCGTCTGATCCTGGCTCTCGATGTCGACGACGTGGTGGAGGCCATCCGGCTGGTCCACGAACTGAAACCCTGGTTCGGCGTGGCCAAGGTGGGCCTGGAGCTGTTCACCTCAGCCGGGCCCGATGCGGTGCTGTCGATCCTGGCCGAGGGCATGAAGGTATTCCTGGACCTCAAGCTGTTCGACATCCCCACCACTGTGGGCAAGGCGGGACGGGTGATCGGCGCGCTGGGCGCCTCCTACCTCACCCTGGCCGGCTTCGGCGGCGTCCCCATGCTCCGGGCCGGCGTGGAGGGCCTGGCCAACGGGGCCAGTCTGGCCGGCCTCGACCCGCCCATGGCGCTGGCCGTCACCATGCTGACCAGCGACACCGGCGCCCCGGAACACGTGCTGGGCAACCGGGTCCGGGCCGCCCTGGAAGCCAACTGCGGGGGGGTGGTGTGCGCCGCGACCGACGCGGCCGAGGTCAAGCAGTTGGCCCCGGGCTTCACCGTGGTCGTTCCCGGGATCCGGACCGAGGGCTCCCCCCGCCATGATCATGGCCGGGCCGCCACGCCGGGCGAGGCCTTCGCGGCCGGCGCCGACCTGCTCGTCGTGGGCCGGACCGTGACCGCGGCACCCGACCGGGCCGCGGCCGCCTCGCAATTGATCGGCTCAATCGTCTCCTGATCTGGAATTGCCGACTCGGCCGGGGGATCGGGAGGGTCCCTTCCACCCCCGTCCGATATGTCGTACCGAGGCCGAAAAGTACCATCGGTCAGTTTTCCCAAGTCCCTAAAGACGGCGTCGGATCGGCGCGCTATCGTGCCACTCATGCCGCTGCCCCCCTCCCTTTCTCCGGACCAACGGCAGGCCGCGCTGGACAAGGCGGCCGCTGCGAGGCGTATGCGGGCCGAGCTCAAGGAGAAGTTGAAGGTGGGCTCACTCACCCTCAAGGAACTCCTCGATCAGAGCGCCGGCGACGAGGTGGTGGCCAAGATGAAAGTGGTCTCGGTGCTTGAGTCGCTGCCCGGCCTCGGCAAGGTGAAAGCCCGGCGGCTCATGGAGGAAATCGGGATCAGCGAGACCAGGAAAGTCCAGGGTCTCGGTCAGCAGCAACGGCGGCGGCTGCTGGAAAAACTGGCCCCCTGAGCCAGTCGTGCCGGCGCCGGGCATTTGATCTTCATAATTTCTGGTCCCGGTGGGGCCGGAAAGGGGACGTTGGTCGACCGGTTGCTGGCGCTGGACTCGAAAGTGTGGTTGTCGCGGTCATGGACGACCCGGCCCCGGCGGCCGGGCGAGTCCGAATCCGCCTACACCTTCGTGGAACGCGACGAGTTCCTGGCCCGGGTGGACGAGGGCGGATTTCTGGAGTACACCGAATTTCCCGGCACCGGCCACTTCTACGGCACGCCCAATCTCGAGCCGCCCCCCGGCCAGGATGTGATCTTGGAAATCGAGCTCAATGGGGCCCAGCAGGTCAAGGAGCGCCTCCCCGATGCCAAGCTCATCGTGGTGGTGCCCCCGTCCCAGGCCGACCAGGAGGCCCGGCTGCGGGCCCGGGGGGACAACGAGCAGCACATCCGGCGGCGCCTGGAGGTGGGGGAGGAGGAGGAACGGCTGGGCCGGAAGATCGCTGATGCTGTGGTCGTCAATGACGACATCGAACGGGCTGCCCGGGAAGTGGCCGGTATAATCGCCCGATACCGATAGTTGGTTCGAGTTGAGAGGCAGGATTCCTGCACATGGCCGAGCGCCGTCCCACGATGATGGATCCCCCGGTTGAGGAGTTGCTGCAACGCGTCGACTCGAAGTTCACCCTGGTCACCCTGGCCGCCAAGCGGGGCCGGCAGATCAACTCGTACTTCAACCAGCTGGGCGAGGGATTGGGCGCCATCGCCCCGCCCCAGGTCACGTCGGTCTCCCGCAAGCCGCTCTCCATCGCCTTGGAGGAGATCGCGGTAGGCAAGATCACCTACCACCGCCTGGCCGAGGGTGAGACCGAGGACGAAGCCGGCCTCGACCCACCGGCCAGCTGAGCCGGCCGAGTCTGCTGAGCCTGCTGAGTCAGCCGAGTCAGCCGAGTCAGCCGAGCCCGCTGAGCCCGCTGAGCCCGCTGAGCCCGCCGAGCCCGCCGAGTCAGCCGAGTCAGCCGAGTCAGCCTCGGGCGGTACCCGTGTCGGGCTGTGCCTGTGTCACTGGTAGCGACCGGAGCGGCGACCCGAGCGGCGACCGGAGTAGCGACCGGAGCGGCGACCGGAGCGGTGACCTGACCGGCGAGCTGGTAGGCCGATGAGCCGTGGCGCCCTCTCGGGCGGGCGAGTCGTGCTCGGCGTATCGGGCGGGATCGCGGCCTACAAGGCGGTGGAACTGTGCCGGCGCCTCATGGACGGCGGCGCCGACGTCAAGGTCGCCATGACGGCCGACGCCACCCGGTTCGTGACGGCACTGACGTTCTCGGCCCTGTCGGGGCACCCGGCGGGGGTCTCGCTGTGGGACGGGCCCGATCCCATCCCCCACACTCGGCTTGGCCAGTGGGCCGAACTGGTGGTCGTGGCCCCGGCCACCGCCCGCCTTCTCGGCGCCTACGCTGCGGGAATCTCGGACGACTTGTTGACCGCGACCCTGCTGGCCACACGGGCGCCGGTCGTGGTGTGCCCGGCCATGCACGCCGAGATGTGGGAGCACCCGGCCGTGCAGGACAACATGGCGGTGCTGCGGGGCCGCGGGGTCACCGTGGTCGAGCCGGCCGTAGGACGGCTGGCGGGGGGCGATGCAGGCCCGGGCCGGATGGCCGACGTGGCCCTGATCCTGGCCGCGGCCGAGGCGGTCCTGTCGAGACAGGCCGCCGCCCCGGCGATCACCCCGCGCCCCCAGGACCTGTCGGGGCGGCGGGTGCTCATCACCGCGGGCGGAACACGCGAGCCCATCGACCCCGTCCGCTTCCTCGGTAACCGGTCGTCCGGGAAGCAGGGCCACGCCCTGGCCGCGGCGGCGGAGGCGCGGGGTGCCGCCGTCACGCTGGTCACCACCGCCGGGGCCGAGCGTTCGACGCCCGCCCGGGCCGAAGTGGTCACGGTGGAAACAGCCGCGGAGATGGCCGCGGCCGTCAACGCCCATGCAGCCCGGGCCGATGTGATCATCATGGCGGCCGCAGTCGCCGACTTCCGCCCCAAGGCAGTGGCCGATCAGAAGCTGAAACGGGCCGACGGGGTTCCCGATCTGGTGCTCGAACCCACCCCCGACATCCTGGCCCGCCTCACCCGTTCCCGGCCCCCGGGACAGCTGGTGGTCGGGTTCGCGGCCGAGACCGCGGCCGGTGCGCAGCTGCGGGAAAACGCCCGGGACAAGCTGCGGCGCAAGCACCTCGACCTGGTCGTGGCCAACGACGTGAGCGCACCAGGGACCGGTTTTGGCCACGAAACCAACGCCGTCGTGATCGTCACGGCCGACGGCGATTCGATCGAAGTGGCCCGGACTGACAAGACTGGAGTTGCGAACGCGGTCCTAGATGCCGTAGCGGCCCGCCTGCCCGCCCACGAGTGAACCGCCCAACCCCCCCGACCCCCTAGAGGAGCTAGACCGTGAAACGCTGGACCTTCACCTCCGAGTCGGTGACCGAGGGTCATCCCGACAAGATGGCCGACCAGGTCTCCGACGCCATTCTCGACGCCATCCTCGCCGAGGACAGCACCGGACGGGTGGCGTGCGAGACCCTGCTCACCACCGGCCTGGTGGTCGTGGCGGGTGAAATCACGACCAAGGCGTACATCGAGATCCCGTCGCTCGTCCGCGGCGTCGTGTGCGACATCGGTTATGACCGTTCGTCCTACGGCTTCGACGGCCACACCTGTGGCGTGACCGTGAGCATCGACGCCCAGTCGCCCGACATCGCCCAGGGGGTGGACACCGCCATGGAGGTGCGCACCGGCAAGTCGGGTGAGGACATCCTCAACAGCCAGGGCGCGGGCGACCAGGGGATGATGTTCGGCTACGCCT
The DNA here is from genome assembly GCA_030947025.1 of Actinomycetota bacterium. Lineage (GTDB taxonomy): Bacteria > Actinomycetota > Acidimicrobiia > Acidimicrobiales > Palsa-688 > JALYXV01. The sequence continues at coordinate 9,797 of JALYXV010000274.1, forward strand.
GCGACGAGACCGACGATCTCATGCCCCTCCCGATCTGGCTGGCCCACCGGCTGGCCCAGCGCCTGGCCCAGGTGCGCAAGGCGGGCGTGCTGCCCTACCTCCGGCCCGACGGCAAGACCCAGGTGACCTTCGAGTACGACAATGGCGTGCCCGTGCGCCTCAAGACCGTCCTCATCTCGACCCAGCATGGGCCCGACATCGACCTCGAGACCCTGCTCAAGCCCGACCTGCGTGACCACGTGATCCTCCCGCTGGTGCCCGCCCAGTTCCTCGAGGACAAGTTCGACATCCTGGCCAACCCGACCGGCAAGTTCGAGCTGGGCGGCCCGCACGCTGACACTGGGCTCACGGGGCGCAAGATCATCGTCGACACCTACGGCGGGGCGGCTCGCCACGGGGGCGGGGCGTTCTCGGGCAAGGACCCGTCCAAGGTCGACCGCTCAGCCGCCTACGCCGCCCGTTGGGTGGCCAAGCACGTGGTGGCCGCGGGCGCGGCCAAGCGGTGCGAGATCCAGGTCGCCTACGCCATCGGCGTGGCCCGCCCGGTGTCGATCATGGTCGAGACCTTCGGCACCGAGACGGTCGACCCGGTCCACATCCAAACCGCCATCGACGAGGTCTTCGACCTCCGGCCCGCGGCCATCATCCGCGACCTCGACCTGCGCCGCCCGATCTACCGGCGCACCGCGGCCTACGGGCATTTCGGGCGGAACGAAAAGGAATTCAGCTGGGAGCACGCCACCCGCCTCGACGACTTCAAGCGCGAACTCAATCTCTGATCTGGGGAAATGCGGACCGGCGGCGCGCGTCACGCCTCGATGCGCCTTCGCCTCTTTCCTTTTCTTGGCCTGCCGTTGATGGCTTTGGCCCTGGCAATCCCATGTCGCTCTGGCTGCCCGCGGCCAACGAGCAGCCGCCGCGACAGGTGACCGCCTCCTCCTCTTCAGGCCGGGTGGTGCGCGTGCTTCCGGACGTTGCCCCTATTACCCGCGAGTTTGATTATCTCGTTCCTCCTGCGCTCGATTCTGCCGTGCGGGTGGGGTCGCTCGTTCGGATCAACTTGCATGGGCGGCGGGTCGGTGGGTGGGTTGTCGCTGATGGTGTCTCGCCGCCTGAGGGTGTCTCGCTGCGGCCTATTTCCAAGGTCACGGGGTTTGGGCCTGCTGCCGAGGTGATCGCGCTGGCTTCGTGGGCGGCGTGGCGGTGGGCGGGGCCTCGGGCTGCTGTGCTGCGGACCGCGTCGCCCGATTTTGCCGTTCGGGGCCTCCCCGCTCGCCCGTTGTGTGCAATTGGTGACCGTATACGTTCCCTCATTGCACAAAACGGTCCGGGAACCGATGAGGATGGGCTGGTCGCGGATGCTCTGGCAGCCGGGACGGCGATTTTGCGGTTGCCGCCGGCGGCTGACCTGTTGCCGGTCGTTTTGGGCGCGGCTTCACTCGGGCCGGCGTTGGTTGTCACACCTACTTTGGGGCTGGCGGAAGAGTTGGGGCGGCGGTTGGGGGCCGGCGGGGTTCCGGTTGCGGTCGTGCCGCGGGAGTGGGCGTTGGCGGCTGCGGGGGTGCCGGTCGTTTTGGGGGCGCGGGGGGCGGCGTGGGCGCCTTGTCCGGGGTTGGCTTCGGTTGTGGTGTTGGACGGGCATGACGAGTCGCTTCAGCAGGAGCAGGCTCCTACCTGGAATGGGTGGGTGGTCGCGGCTGAACGGGCCCAGCGGGCCCGGGTGCCGTGCGTGGTCGTCAGCGCCTGTCCCACCGTCGAGTTGTTGGCGTGGCCGGGGGCGCAGGTGCTGACCCCGAGCCGGGAACAGGAACGGCGGGGCTGGGCCGCGCTGGAGGTGGTCGATCGCGGGCGGGACGATCAGGCCGGGCTGTATTCGCCCCGGCTGGTCGGGCTCCTCCGGGGGGGTGGCCGGGTGGTGTGCGTCCTCAATCGCAAGGGCCGGATCCGGCTGTCGTCGTGCGCCTCCTGTGGCGAACTGGTCCGCTGTGAGCGCTGCGGCGCCACCGTGGCACGGGCGGACGAGCATTTGTCCTGTGCCCGCTGCCAGACCGTACGCCCCGCCGTGTGCCTGGCGTGCGGCTCGACGCGGCTGAGGGCGTTGCGGGTGGGCGTGTCCCGGGCTCGCGAGGAACTCGAACACCTGGCCGGGCAGGCGGTCGGCGAGGTCACGTCCGAGACCGACGTCATCCCTGACTGCCCCGTCGTGGTGGGCACCGACGCGGCGTTGCGCCGCCTCGACCAGGTCGACGCGGTGGCGTTCCTCGACTTCGACCAGGAGCTCCTGGCCCCGCGTTACCGCGCCGGCGAGGAGGCGTTGAGCCTGCTGGCCCTGGCGTCGCGCCTGGTCGGCGGACGGGCCCGATCGGGCCGGGTGATGATCCAGACCCGCGTCCCCCAACACGACGTCGTGGTGTCGGCTCTTACTGCCGATCCCCGCCGCCTCGCCATCAGCGAGGCCGCCCTGCGCCAAGCCTTGGCCCTGCCTCCCGCGACGGCGGTGGCGTTGGTGTCAGGGGCGGGAGCCGAGGAGTTCGTCGCCACCCTTCGCAGTGTCGATGTGTTGGGCCCCGACCGGGGCCGTTGGCTGGTGAAGGCGTCCGATCACCGGAGACTGTGCGACGCCCTGGGCGCGGCTGGCCGGCCGCCCGGGCAACGGCTGCGCGTCGAGGTCGACCCGCTCCGGCTGTAACAGCGGTCGCCGGGAAAGAAGGATATGTCGACGCGGCCCGCGTCATGTATCTGCTGAGATGAGGGGGTGGCTGTGTCCGACACCATCGTCTGCGTGGACTGTGGCGGGCCGTGCCATCGGCTACCGTTTGCCCCGCCTGAGATGGGTTGGCAGCCGGGGCAGGTCGTGACCTACCGCTGCCGGGACTGCGCCGATATGTGGTACCTCGAAGTGGACGAGCTAGACCTGGACGACATCCCCGAGTTGTGAGCGTCGCTCACGGGCGGCCCCGATGGCGGCGACCGAGCGGTCGACGTCAGCCTCGGTCGTGCGCCAGCTCGACACGGAGATCCGCATGAGGCGCATGCCCTGCCCACAGGCCGAAGGCGCGGTCCGATGTGAACCCAGGCTCGGTGCGTGGGCTGCGGCGGTGGCGGTGGCCACGGGCTCGAGGGCGGCGGTGCGGGTCAACAAGTCATGGGGATCAGTCACACTTCAGTCTTGGACCCAGAGGGCCGCTTCGCCGCGCTGGTCGAGACGTTTGTCGGAAACCCGGGCGTCACCGGGCCGGGCGAACCAGGTCGGCGCGGGTTCGGTTCGTCCGCCCTGAAGGTCAACGGTTGCATCTTCGCCATGCTCACCAGGGGCCAGCTGGTGGTGAAGCTGCCCCGTGACCGGGTCGACCGTCTGATCGGGAGCGGGACAGGCGCGGCGTTCGACGCGGGCAAGGGCCGGCCCATGCAGGAGTGGGTGACCGTGGTCGCCGACGACGAGGAGACGTGGGAGGCCGTGGCCCGCGAGGCCCTGGCTTTCGTGGGCTCGCGGCGCCGCTGATCCCGGCTGGTCCATCGGCTAATCCGGCGAGCCGGGCTCGGTCATCCAGCGGCGCCGGCGCAGTTCGTAGATGGCGATGGCGGTGGCAGTGGCCACGTTGAGCGATCCCACCCGGCCCAACTGCGGGATGAAGCCGACCAGGTCGCAGGCCGCCAGGGTCGCGGGCGACAGCCCGTGGTCCTCGTGGCCGACCGCAATACAGACGTCCGGTCCCACGTCGAGTTGATGGAGGGGAACCGCACCGGCGGCCAGTTCCAGGCCCACCACCCGGAACCCGTCGGTGCGGGCCCCGTCGGCGGCGTCGGACCCGCGCTCGAAGGTGGTCCAGGTGAGGTAACGCTCGGTGCCCATGGCCGTCTTTCCCGCCTTGCCGTGGGCAGGCGACAACGTGCTGCCCGCCAGGTACAGGTGCTCAACCCGGAACGACGCGGCGGTCCGCACGATGCCGCCGATGTTGAACGGGGACTCCACGCTGTCGAGCAGCAGCGCCACCCTCCCGTCGGTGCGGCGATGCCACTCCCGGTGGAGACGTTTCAGGTCGGTCGGGCCGAGTTGCTTCACCGGGGCTCTGTCACTGGCCTCCGGGGCCGGCCGGGCCCGACCTCGAGAAGCCGGTACCCCTTGCGGGAGGCCATCTTCGTGGTCGGATGACCTGCGCTCGTCAGCCAGGCCGCCAGGGAATCCCCACCCAGATGCTTGTGCACCACCAGGTAGGCCCGGCCGTCGGGCGTCAAACGGGCCAGCCATGCCAGCAGCAGCCCGTGCAGTGCCTCCTTGCCGATGCGGATCGGCGGGTTTGACCAGATGGCGGCAAACCGGACCTCGGGCCTCACCTCATCGGGCGCAACCGCCCGGACGGTGCCCAGCCCAAGACGGGCGGCGTTTTCCCCCGTGAGTGCCACCGCCCGGCGGTTGGTGTCGATCGCCCACACGGTGGCCTCGGGCGCCCGCCGGGCCATGGTCACCGCGATCGGTCCATAGCCGCACCCGAGGTCGAGCAGGTCGCCCCGGGCCGGGGGCGGCGGGACGGCTCGCAACAATTCGACGGTGCCCGGGTCGACCCGGTCGCCCGAGAACACCCCGCGATCGGTCAGCAGGGTGTCCGGGCCGAGGCGGACCTCGGACGGCCGAGATGGCACCGTGGGTTCGGGATCGAAGTAGTGGCTGTCGGCGACCGAGTCAGGGTAGCGAGGCGGGGGCCGATACCCTGTGGCCTATGGCGCCTTACCGCATCCGCATCTTTGGCGACCCGGTCCTCAAGCTGCGGGCAGCCGATGTAACCAACATCGACGGCCGCCTGGTCAAGCTGTCCGAGGACATGATCACCACCTTGCGCGGGGTGGCCGGGCTGGGCTTGGCGGCACCCCAAGTGGGGGTGCAGAAGCGGCTGTTCGTCTACCAGATGGGGGAGGACGACGAGCCCGCGGTCCTGGTCAACCCGACCATCAGCGATTCCCGGGGCGAGTGGGAGTTCGACGAGGGATGCCTGTCACTGCCGGGCCTGTTCTTTCCCATCGTGCGGCCCAAGGAGGTTCACCTCACCGGGTACGACCTGCACGGCCGGGAGGTTTCCATCGAGGCCGACGAGTTGCTGGCCCGGCTGTTCCAGCACGAACTCGACCATCTCGAGGGGCGGTTGTTGCTCGAGTACCTGGACAAGGACCAACGCAAGTCGGCCCTCAAGGAGTTGCGCCGCCGTGAGGTCGAGGGCGACCAGGCGGCGGGGCAGATGGCTCGGGCGGGCACGGCCCGGGGCGACCAGCACGACGCCTGGGAGCTCTGAGCGGCGAGCACCGACAGCCGGCGGGCGGGACTGCGGCCCCGCCGCCTGGTGTTCCTGGGCACGCCGGATGCAGCGGTCGGCCCACTGCGGGCGTTGCACGAGGCGGGCTTTGACATCGCCTTGGTTGTGACCCGGCCGGACAAGCGACGGGGGCGGGGCGCGGCGCTGCTCCCGAGCCCGGTGAAGGCGGCGGCGGTCGAGTTGGGCCTGCCCGTCAGCCATCGGGTCGACGATGTGATCGAGGCGGGAGCGGAGTTGGGGGTGGTCGTCGCCTTCGGCCAGCTGATCAAGCCGCACGTGCTGGCGGCGGTGCCCATGGTGAACATGCACTTCTCGCTGCTACCCCGGTGGCGGGGGGCGGCGCCGGTGGAGCGGGCCATCCTGGCGGGGGACGGCGAAACGGGAGTGTGCCTGATGGAACTGGAGGCGGGGTTGGACACCGGACCGGTGCTGGGCCGGAGGGTGGTGGCGATCGGTCCGGACGAGACGGCCGCCGAGTTGCGGCCCCGGCTGACCGCCGTGGGGACGGATCTGTTGCTGTCGCAACTGCGGGATGGGCTCTCGCCCGGCGTGGCTCAGGAAGGGGAGGCGACGTACGCGCCCAAGATCGACCCGGCCGAGCTGCGCCTGGACTGGACCGAGCCCGCCGCCCAGCTCCATCGGGTTGTCCGGGTGGGCCGGGCGTGGACCACGTTCCGGGGCCGGCGGCTGGCGGTGGTACGGAGCGCGGTGGTGGATCAGGACGAGGCGGTGGTGGCGGGAGGGGCCCCGGGAGACCGGCGCGGGGCGGTAACCGGACGCGTCGGTTCGGGCGACGCGATGGCGGCGGGAGCGGCCCCGGGCAACCGGCGGGGGGCGGTAACCGCTGACGCCGGTTCGGGTGAGACGGTTGCTGGGGGGGCGCCAGGGGAGATGCGTGGGGTGGTCGTGGCGACCGGAGACGGCGAGTTGGAGTTGGTCGAGGTTCAGCCCGAGGGGCGGGCGCCCATGGGTGCTCGGGCGTGGGTCAACGGCGCCCGGCCCCGGCCGGGGGAGCGGCTGGGCTCATGACGCCGCCGCGCTCGTCGTCTCGCCGCGGGCGGGACGACCGCCCGGGCCGGGGGCGGGACGACCTCCCGGGCCGGCGCCCATCAGAAGCGACCCGGAGTAAGACGCCGCGGCCGGAAACGGCCCCGGCCCCGTCGGGGACGGCCCGGTCCCTGGCCCTTCAAGCCCTGGTCGATCTGGACCGGGAGGGAGGGCGGGCCAACATCGTCGTTCCTGAACTGCTGGGTGGGAGTGGGCTGGCCGACCGGGACCGGGCGTTCGTGACCGAGCTGGTGTACGGGACGCTGCGTATGCGCCGAGCCTGCGACTGGCTGGTCGACCGTCATCTGCGGCGCCCGGTCGAGCCGCCGGTGCGGGCCGCGCTGCGGCTGGGGGCCTACCAGTTGGGAATTCTCGGCACCCCGGCCCACGCCGGTGTGTCCGCCACCGTCGCCGAGGTGAGAGGACCGGCGCGCGGTCTGGTCAATGCCGTCCTGCGGCGAGTGGCCGAGGACGTGGCGGCCGGGCCCGCCTGGCCCTCCGAGGCGGTGCGGCTCAGCTACCCCGAGTGGATCGCGGCCGAACTCGAGGCCGCCCTGGGCACCGACGGCGCGGCCGCGGCCATGGTGCAGATGAATGTGGCCGCCCATGCCACCGTGCGGGCCGACGGGTACGTGCAGGACCGGGCCAGTCAGTGGGCGGCCGAGGCCGTGATCGCCGGCGCGCCCGCCGGGGCTCGAGTGGCCGATCTGTGTGCCGCACCCGGAGGCAAGGCGACCTACCTGGGCCATGGCGGGGGCGGGAATACTCCTGCTCTGGTGGTGGCGGGCGATCTGGATTCCCGACGGGCCGCCGTCATCGGCGAGAACGTGACGCGTATCGGGCTCGGCAACGTTGCAACCGTCGTGCTCGACGGGCGGCGGCCCCCTTTCCCCCCTGCGACGTTCGACCGGGTCCTGGTGGACGCTCCCTGTTCGGGCCTCGGGGTACTGCGCCGCCGCCCCGACGCCCGGTGGCGCATCCAACCTGACGATGTGCCCCGCTTGGCCGAACTGCAGCGGGTGTTGTTGGATCAAGCCCTGACGCTGGTGCGGCCGGGCGGACTGGTGGTGTACAGCGTGTGCACCTTGACCGGAGCCGAGACCACCGAAGTCGACGGGTGGCTGTCCTCGGCCCACCCCGAAGTCGAGGCGGTCGAGCCTGCGGTCAGTGAGGCGTGGGACCGGGTGGGGCGAGGCGCTCGCCTGTTGCCCCAGGCGGCCGGCACCGACGGGATGTTCCTGTTGGCGCTGCGGCGGTAGCTAGATTTGCGAGCGTGCCGAACGGGCCGCCGGACGAGGGAAGCGCCGCGGTCGCTCCCCGGGCCAAGGTGCTCACCGTGTCGGACGGTGTCGTGGCCGGGACGCGGGACGACCGATCGGGCGCGGCGTTGGTGACCGTGCTCGAGGCCAACGGCTTCGATGTGGTCGAGACGGCGGTCGTGGCGGACGGCGTGGTGTCAGTGGCGGGCGCGCTGTCCCGCATGGCGTCAAGCTTCGCCGGGGTGGTGGTGACGACGGGCGGCACCGGCTTCGCCCCGCGCGACCAGACACCTGAAGGCACTCGAGAAGTGATCGAGCGGGAGGCACCGGGCCTGGCCGAGGCCATGCGGCTGGTCAATCCGCTGGGGCGCCTGTCGCGCGGCATCGCAGGGATCAAGAGTCACGCCATCATCCTCAACACCCCGGGCTCACCTCAGGGCGCGGCCGAGTGCCTCGGCGCGGTGATCGACGTCCTGCCCCATGCCCTGGCGCTGCTGGGCGACCGACCGACGCATCATTTTTGACCCACACTGACCTGCGGCGACCAGCCGGCGGAGATTGGCACAGAAGGGCCTCCCGGTAGAATGCCTGGTCAACACGGGAGGATGGGTGGGCCAAGCAGTCGACGCGGACGAGGACCGGGCGATGATGGGCGAGGCCATCGCATCCGCCGCGTCCGTCCGGTGCCGCACCTCGCCCAATCCATGGGTCGGCTGCGTCATCGTGCCTGATGGAGACCAGCCGGCCGCGATCGGGGCGACCCAGCCGCCCGGGGGCCCCCATGCCGAAGCGGTGGCCCTGGACTTGGCCGGGCCGACCGCGGCCGGGGCGGTGGCGTACGTGACCCTGGAGCCGTGCGCCCACCAGGGCAAGACCCCCCCATGCGCCGACGCCCTGATCGCGGCGGGGGTCCGCCGAGTCGTGATCGGCATCGTCGACCCCGACCCGCAGGTCCGGGGAGCGGGAATCGAGCGCCTCGAGGCGGCGGGCATCGAGGTGACGACGGGGGTGTGCGCCGACGAGATCAGCGATCAGCTGGCGCCCTACCTGAAGCAGCGCACGACTGGCCGGCCCTGGGTCGTGCTCAAGCTGGCCGCCAGTCTCGACGGTCGCACCGCCGCCCCCGATGGCACCAGCCGGTGGATCACCGGTCCGCTGGCCCGGGCCGATGCTCACCGCATGCGGGCCGAAAGCGACGCCATCCTGGTCGGCGCGGGCACAGTGCGGGCCGATGATCCCGCCCTCACGGTCCGCTACGCCGACGGGCGCGATCCGCTCCGAGTCGTCCTCGGGCCTATTCCCGACGGGGCCCGGGTGCAACCGGCCGTGGGGATGAGCGGGGACCTCGGCCAGGTCCTCGACGACCTCGGGGGCAGGGGCGTAATGCAGCTCCTGGTCGAGGGGGGCGCGACCGTTGCCCACGATTTTCACCGGGCCGGACTGGTCGACCGGTATGTGCTGTATTTGGCGCCGGTCTTCTTCGGCGGCGACGACGGCCGGCCCGTTTTCGCCGGGCCCGGCGCAGCCTCGATGGATGACATCTGGCGGGGCCGCATGGTTTCGATCGAACAGCTGGGCGCCGATTTACGAATCGAATTGGCCGGTTGCGGGATCGCGGCATAAGAGGTGTTCACTGGGATCGTGGAAGAGATGGGACAGGTCCGACGCCGCGACAAGGGCCGGTTCGAGTTCGACGCCGCGGTGGTGACCGGCGACGCCAAAGTGGGTGACTCGATCGCGGTCAACGGCTGCTGCCTGACGGTGGTCGAACACGGGGACCAGTGGTTTGCCGTCGACGCGGTGGACGAGACGCTGGCTCGGACCAATCTCGGTCTGCTCGAGCCCGGCGACCCGGTGAACCTCGAACGACCGGTGCGCCTGGCCGATCGCCTGGGCGGTCATCTGGTCCAGGGCCACATCGACGCCGTGGGCGAGGTCGTCACCCCCGCACCCGACCTCCGGGTGCGGGCGCCCGCCCACCTGCTGCGCTACGTGGTGGAGAAAGGCTCGATCGCCATCGACGGCGCCAGCCTGACGATCGTGGCCGCGCTCGACGACGGCTTTACCGTGGCTGTCATTCCCCACACCGCCCGGGTCACCACCCTCGGGCAAAAGGGACCGGGGGAGTCGGTCAACCTCGAGGTCGACCTGGTGGCCAAGTACGTGGAGCGACTGCTGGCACCCACGCCCCCGACCGAGGCCGAGGCCGAGGCCGAAAGCACAGGGGAGAGGTAACGGACATGGCGTTCAACACCATCGAAGAGGCGGTCAAGGCGATCGGCCAGGGCGACATCGTGGTGGTCGTCGACGACGAGGACCGGGAGAACGAGGGCGACCTCATCATGGCCGCCGAGTGCGCCACGCCCGAGAAGATCGGTTTCTTCGTCAAGCACACCTCAGGCCTGATCTGCGCCCCGATCACCAATGAGCGGGCCGACGAGCTGGACCTGCCGCTCATGGTGCCCCGCAACACCGAGTCGCAGCGGACCGCGTTCACGGTGACGGTCGACTCCCGGCACGGCACCACGACCGGCATCTCGGCCTCCGACCGGGCCATGACCATCCGCTCGCTGATCGACCCAACCACCCGACCCGACGACCTGACCCGTCCCGGGCACATCCATGTGCTGCGGGCCCGCGATGGGGGGGTCCTGAAGCGGGCCGGCCACACCGAGGCCGCGGTCGACCTGGCCCGAATGGCCGGCCTCTACCCGGCCGGGGCGTTGTGCGAATTGGTGACCGAGGACGGCATGGAGATGGCCCGCCTCCCTGAGCTCGAGCGCTTCGCCAAGACCCACGGGCTGTGCATCATCTCTATCGCCGACCTGATCCGCTATCGCCGGCAGCGGGAAAAGTTGGTCCAGCGCATCGCCGAGGCCCGCATCCCCACCCGGTGGGGCGAGTTCACGTGCTACGCCTATCAGAGCATCCTCGACCAGGAGATGCATCTGGCCTTCGTCATGGGTGCGCCCCAAGGCCAGGACAATGTGCTGGTCCGTGTGCACAGCGAATGCCTCACGGGCGACGTGTTCGGCTCCCTTCGCTGCGACTGCGGCCAGCAGGTCGCGGCCGCCATGGCCAAGATCGCCGAGGCGGGGATGGGAGTCCTGGTCTACCTCCGGGGCCACGAGGGCCGGGGCATCGGCATCCACAACAAGCTGCTCGCCTACCAGCTCCAAGATGGCGGTCTCGACACCGTCGAGGCCAACTTGAAACTGGGCCTGCCCGCCGACCGCCGGGAGTACGGGATCGGCTCCCAGATCCTGGTCGATCTCGGGATCACGACCATGCGGTACATGACGAACAATCCCGCCAAGTACGGCGGCCTTGACGGGTTCGGACTGGAAATGGTCGAGCGGGTGCCCCTCCAGCTCACCAGTAATCCTGAGAATCTCCTTTACCTGCGGACCAAGCGGGAAAAGATGGGACACTTGTTGGATGGGCTCGATGACGACATATGAAGGCCGGTTGCGGGGCGAGGGAATACGGATCGCACTGGCCTGCAGCCGCTTCAATGATCTCATCACCGAGCGGCTGCGGGCCGGGGCGCGCGACGGCCTGATCCGCCACGGGGTCGACCAGGCATCGATCACCGAGGCCTGGGTGCCGGGAGCATTCGAGTTGCCCCTGGTGGCCGAGCGGTTGGCGGCCAGTGGCGAGTTCGACGCCGTGATCGCGCTGGGCGCGGTGATCCGGGGCGCGACGGGCCATTACGAGCACGTGGCGGGCCAGTGCGCGGCCGGCCTGCAGCGGGTCCAGCTGGACACCGGGATCCCCGTGGTCTTCGGCGTGCTCACCACCGACACCACCGAGCAGGCGCTCGAGCGGGCCGGCATCAAGTCGGGCAACAAGGGTTTCGAGGCGGCGATGACCGCCATCGAGATGGTGGACCTGCTGCGCCAGCTCCCCAAGAGCGCGCAATAGCACCGTGCTGCGGATAGTCCTGCCCAAGGGCTCGCTCGAACGGGCGACGCTCGAGTTGTTCGACGCCGCCGACCTGGCGGTCCGGCGCGCCTCGGAGGTCGACTACCGGGGCACGATCGACGACCCGCGCATCGCCGAGGTCCGCATCCTTCGCCCCCAGGAGATCCCGAGCTATGTGGCCGAGGGGTTGTTCGACCTCGGTGTCACCGGGCGTGACTGGATCGAGGAGACGGGCAGCGACGTGGTTTCTCTGGGCGAGCTCCACTACAGCAAAGCCAGCGCTCGCCCCATCAAGGTGGTGCTGGCGGTGGCCGCGGACTCACCGGTGCAGGCCCCGGGGGACTTGCCCCAGGGCGTGCGGGTGTCGACCGAGTACCCCGGGCTCACGGGCCGGTACCTGGCCAAACATGGGGTCGACGCCCAGATTCTCCTGTCCTACGGTGCCACCGAAGCCAAGATCCCCGAGATCGCCGATGCGGTGGTCGAGATCACCGAGACCGGCCGGGCGCTCAAGGCCGCCGGGCTGCGCATCGTCGACACCATCCTGGTGTCGTTCACCGAGCTCATCGCCAACCCGGTCGCCTACCAGGATCCCGAGAAGCGCCACGCCATGGGTCAGCTCCACACCCTCCTGCAAGGGACCCTGGAGGCCCGGGGGCGGGTACTGGTGAAGCTCAACGTCGGTGGTGACGACCTCGATGCGGTCATCGCCCTCTTGCCCGCCCTCAAGGCACCGACGGTGTCGCAGTTGTTCGGTGAGGGTGGGTACGCGGTGGAGACCGTCGTGCCCAAGTCCGAGATCAACCGGTTGATCCCCGCCCTGAAGGACCACGGCGCCACCGGCATCATCGAACTGCCCATCTCCAAGATCGTCCACTGATGCCGGCCGGGCCGAGGAGGGGCGAGGTGGTGGAGTTCGACGTGGTCGTGGGCCTGGGGACGGTGCGGGATGACGGTGGGCGGGTCTATCCCTTCCATTGCACGGCGGTGGCGGACGGCTCCCGGGCCGTGGACCCGGGAGCCCGAGTCGCCTTCGAAGTTGTCGCCGGGCACCTGGGTCGATGGGAGGCGGCGGCGCTCAGGGCCTACTGAGCCGGGTCCCCGAGGGTCCGACGGGAACGGTGGCATGTTCAACGTACCTTGGCGAGTTATCCGGAATAGTGCCGACAACTCCCCACTGAACGCTGAACTTGCCACAGATCCGGCTCAATCGTCGTCTGGACGCTCCGGGCACCGGCCAAACGGGGGCCGGGCGCCGGCACTCTCGATGAGCTACGACTCTCGATGAGCTACGACTCTCGATGAGCTACGAGCTGGGCGGCCCTGGGTAGGGGCTGGCGGCGCCCGGTTCGGCGGGCTGTTCGCCCTGCGGGGCGCCCCGGATCTGCACGTAGGCCATGCGGAGATTGGCCAAGCCTTCGATCAGCTGCCGCTCGTAGTCGCCCAGCCGGCCCGCCAGCCCCTCGACCAGGGCCCCGAGGGCGTCGATGGCCAGGCGGGCCTGGGGGAGCTGCGGTGGTTGGAGGGAGAGATGGAGGGCGGCCAGTTCGAACAGGCCGAAGGCGTGGTTGGCGATCACCAACTCCACCGGGGTTCGCGCCAGCTGCTCTTGAAGTTCGGCCATGGCGGCCTCGTCCTCGGCCGACACTTCCTCGCCGCCCGGGCCGACCGGGCCGCCAGCTGGCGCTCCGGCGGGGGACGGACTCGATGGGGTGGGGCCACCGGCGGGCGCGGGATCACGACGTATGGGTCGCTCGCCGTCGGGTGTCCAGAGGGTGCTCATTGCGCTACCCTACGATGAAAACAGAAGACGGGAAGCGGGGCCTTCCGCCCCCACCCGGCCACACGTTCGTGCGCCGGGTCGATCGACCGCCGGTGGCGGGCGTTGCTTCCAACGCCCGCCCTTTTTTCGTACTGGGCCCGGATTCGAAGGAGTGATGCCTCATAGCCCCTGCACCCGACAACAACGAGCACCGGATCAATGACCGTATTCGGGCAAGGGAGGTTCGCCTGGTCGATCCGGACGGGACGCAGCTTGGGATCAAGCCGCTCCCCGATGCGCTCGCCATAGCTCGCCAGCTGGATTTGGACCTCGTGGAGGTGGCACCCAATGCCAACCCTCCCGTCTGCCGGATCATGGATTTCGGGAAGTTCAAGTTCGACGAGGCCCAGCGGGCCAAGGAGTCGCGGCGCAAGGCCACGAGCAGCAGCATCAAGGAGATGAAGTACCGACCGAAGATCGGGATCGGCGATTTCGACACCAAAACGAGGCAGGTAACCAAGTTCCTCGGCGAGGGTCACAAGGTCAAAATCACGATTATGTTCCGAGGCCGGGAAATGAGCCATCCCGAACTAGGCAAGAAGCTTCTCGATCAAGTCGCCGAGCAGGTTGGCACCATCGCCAAAATCGAAGCCGCCCCCAAGCTCGACGGCCGCAACATGATCATGGTGCTTGCTCCCGACCGACGGTCCGGACCTCAGGTTGCCTCCGCTCCCCGGAGCGGGACTCGACCGGGTAGCCGACTACCGACCACCCCGATCCCAACCACCCAAGCCCCGACCACCGCAACCGGGCCAACTCCAGTTGTCCCGGCTAACGCCACCGCCGCCCCAGCGGCCAGCACCTCGTCGGCTACTCCTACCGCGGGCGGCGACGCCGTTGCACCCGCCACATCACCGCCACCTACATCACCACCACCTACATCACCACCACCTACATCACCACCACCCAATGGGCGATCGCCCGGCAGTCCCACCCCGACGACCGGGGCGACGAGTGCCCCGGGTCCCGCTGAGGAGACGTAGTCAATGCCGAAGATGAAAACAGATCGGGGCGCCGCCAAGCGCATCAAGGTGACCGGCACCGGCCGCCTCCGCCGGCGCCGGGCGTTTCGGTCGCACCTGCTCGAGAAGAAAGCGTCGTCCCGGACGCGCCGCCTAGGGCGGGAGGCCGACGTGGCCCCCGGCGATCGGCGGGCCGTCAAGCGACTGCTCGGCCTCTAGGCCGGCCCCAGCCGCAGCCCATCTCCCCATACTCTGAACCGAAAGGAGCGCACCGATGGCCAGGGTGAAGCGCGCCGTACCCAGCAAGAAACACCACCGCGCCGTTCTCGAACAGGCCCAGGGGTATTACGGCAACAAGAGTCGCAGCTACCGCGCCGCCCATGAGCAGGTCATGCACTCGCTGCAGTACGCCTACCGCGACCGCCGGGCTCGCAAGGGCGACTTCCGGCAATTGTGGATCCAACGGATCAACGCCGCCACTCGTGAGCACGGCATGAGCTACAGCCGCTTCATCGCCGGGCTGAAGGCGGCCGAGGTGGACATCGACCGCAAGATCCTGGCCGACCTGGCCGTGCGGGACCGCGCCGCCTTCGCCGCCCTGGTCGAGCTGGCCCGCCAGGCCCCGACTGTGACCGACGCCGAGGCGGCCAGCTGATCCTAGGAATCCGGGAGACTCCGCTGACTCCGCTGACCTACAAACATCAACGCGTCCAGCGCGTGCGCCGCCTGGCCGGCAACCGCGGCGCCCGCCTGGCCGAGCGGTGCTTCGTGGTCGAAGGGGTCAAGGTGGTCCGGGAAGCACTGGCCTCGGGGATGGATGTTGAATCCGTCTACGTCGACCGCTCCGGGTCGCGCTCCGACGGCGCGCTCGACAGTCTGATGGCGGAGGCCCACGCCGCCGGGAGCCGGGTGTTCGATTTGGCCCCCGGGGTGCTGTCCCGGGTGGCTGATACCGTGACCCCGCAGCCGGTCATGGCCGTGGTCCGCCAGATGGACGTGCCCCTCGGTGCGCTGAACAACCCGGGCGCCGGACCCGCCGCACGCACCGGCACCGGCACCGGCACCGGCACCGGCACCGGCACCGGCACCGGCACCGGCACCAACGATCGCGCCGATCTGGTGGTGGTGTGCGTTGACCTTCGGGACCCGGGCAACGCCGGGACGGTGCTGCGCAGCGCCGAGGCGGCCGGCGCCACCGGGGTGGTCTGCTGCGACGGCTCGGTCGACCTGTTCAACCCCAAGACGGTCCGAGCGTCGGCCGGGGCGCTGTTTCGCCTGCCCGTCGTGGCCGGAGGTGACCCAGCCGAGGTGCTGGCCGCGTTGGGGTCCTGGGGCCTGACCCGTCTGGCGTCGGCCCCGAGGGGGGGCGTCAGCTACACCGACGTCGACCTGACCGGACCGGTGGCCTTGGTGCTCGGGAACGAGGCGCACGGCCTTCCCGACGGACTCGAGGCGCTCCTCGACGGCCGGATCACCATCCCCATGGCGGACCGGGCCGAGTCGTTGAACGCCGGTATGGCTGCCGCCGTGCTGTGTTTCGAGGCGGCCCGCCAGCGGCGGGAGCGTCACGACCGCCAGAAAATCGAGACGGTCGAGACGGGCGACCGGTCCCCCGTCGGGGCGACCCGATGACCTCAACACCGCCGGCCACGCTGCTCGACTCCCTCCCCGATGCCGTGCTGCAACTCGACCTCGCCCACGTCGTCCTCGCCGCCAACGCCACCGCCTGCCGGCTCACCGGCTATTCCCCGGAACACCTGATCGGGAAGGACTGCCGGACCCTGCTGGTGGCCCGCAGCCGTGACGGCCGTCAGGTGTGGGCCGACGGGTGGCACTCCTCGACCCGTCTCCGGTCGGTCCGCACCATGCCGGAGCAGGACATCACCATCCGTACCGCCTCGGGCCGGGACGTGAAGACCTTCGTAGCCGGGTCGTACCAGCGCAACGACGACGGCGAGCTCACGGGCATCGTCCTGGTGCTGCGAGAGGCTGGTCGCCGGGCTCACCAGGCCGCGACCGGCATCGAGATCGTGTCCACCGTGAGCCACGAGCTGCGCTCGCCTCTGACGTCGGTCAAGGGCTACACCAGTCTCCTCCTCAACCGCTGGGGCCGGCTCCGGGACGACCAAAAGCAGATGATGCTGGAGCAGGTCAACCACGACGCCGATCGCGTCACCCGCCTGGTCACCGAGCTGCTCGACATCAGCCGCCTCGAGACCGGCCGCCTGGTCCTGCGGCCCCAGTTGGTCGACCTGTCGCGGTTGGCCGCCATGGTGGTGGAGAAGGTCAAGCTCGAGTACCCCGAGCTCGACGCCCGCATTTCCTTTGCCGACAACTTCCCCAAGGTCTTCGCCGACCCCGACAAGATCGAGCAGGTGCTCACCAACCTGGTCGAGAACGCCTGCAAGTACGCCTCACTCAAGGGCCTGCGCCTGGTGGGCGAGGTGGGACCGGGCGACGAGGTGTCGGTCACCGTCACCGACAAGGGCGAAGGCATCCCCGCCGCCGACTTGCACAAGGTGTTCACAAAGTTCTTCCGGCGCTCCGAGGGCCGTCCGACCGGCTCCGGGCTCGGGCTGTGGATCAGCCGGGGCCTGGTGGAGGCCCACAGCGGCCGGCTGGCGGCGGAATCAAATCCCGGGCAGGGCACGTCATTTCGCTTTACCCTCCCGTTGATCGAACCGGAGGAGCTGCGTCGGCCGTGAGTGCCTCACAACCAACGCAACACCCGCCCGCCGAGGTGCCGGGGCGGGGCCCGACAGTCGAGCCGGGCCCGACCGCGGAGCCGGCACCGCGACTGCTCGATCGGCTCGAAGCCGCCACCGCCCAGGCTGCGGCACGACTGGGGGGCACGAGGACGACCGCCGACCTCAAGGCGGCCGAAACGGAACTGCTGGGTAAGAAGTCGGCCCTGGCCCAGTTCAACGCCGGCCTACGCGACCTCTCGCCCGAAGAGCGCCGGCAAGTCGGCCAGGCCATCAACGGCGCCCGGGCCCGGCTGACCGCTCAGGTGGCCAACCGGCGGGCCGACCTGGAAGCGGCCGACCGGGTGCAGGCGCTGGACGTCGACCGGCTCGACCTGACCGAATCGCTCCGGATCACGCCGCACCCGTCTGTCCTCGACCGCGGGCACCTCCACCTGGTCACCCAGACAAGGGACGAACTCGAGGACACCTTCGTGGCCATGGGCTTCTCGGTCGCCGAGGGACCGGAGGCGGAAACCGACTGGTACAACTTCGAGGCCCTCAACATGCCCCCGGCCCACCCCGCCCGGGGCATGTGGGACACCCTGTACCTGAAGCTGGGCCTCCCCGAGACCGTGCTGCTGCGAACGCACACCTCGCCCGTCCAGATCCACCTGATGGAAACGCAGAAGCCGCCGATCTACGCCGTCATGCCCGGTCGCTGCTACCGGCGGGATACGCCCGATGCCCGCCACCTCCCCGTGTTCCACCAGATCGAGGGGTTGGTGGTCGACCGGGGGATCACCTTCGGCGACCTGGCCGGCACGATCGAGGCGTTCACCAACTCATTCTTCGGGCCTGGGATGCATTCCCGGCTGCGGCCCTCCTACTTCCCCTTCACCGAGCCCTCGGCCGAGTTCGAGGTGACCTGCCCCATCTGCGGCGGCGAGGGGTGCCGGACGTGCTCGGGATCGGGGTGGATCGAACTGGGCGGCTGCGGCATGGTCGACCCCGAGGTGTTCGCCGCCGTCGGCATCGACGCCGAGGAGTACTCGGGCTTCGCCTTCGGTTTCGGGATCGACCGGCTGGCCCAGGTGCGCCACGGGATCGGAGACATGCGCATCCTGCTCGACAACGACCTGCGCTTCATGTCCCAGTTCTGATGCGCGTTCCCTTGTCCTGGCTGCGCGACTTCGCGCCGATCGAGGGGGCCCTTGAGGATCTGGCCGCGGCTTTCTCCAACCTTGGTTTGGTCGTCGACGGTGTCGAGAGCATCGGCGCCGGCCTCGACGGGATCGTGGTGGCACGGGTCCTCGGGCTGCGCCCCCATCCCACCGCCGACCGGGTCCAGTTGGTCGACGTCGATGCGGGCGAGGGCGAGCCCCGCCAAATCGTGTGCGGCGCCTTCAACATGGCAGTCGGCGACCTGGTCCCCCTCGCCACCCTCGGCACGGTCATGCCGAGCGGGCTGGGGATCGCCCGGCGGAAGGTGCGGGGGGAATGGTCCAACGGGATGCTGTGCTCCCCCGGTGAACTGGGCCTGAAGCAAGACGGGGAAAATGGCATCCTGGTCCTGGCGAAGGACGTCGCGGTGCCCGGTACCCCGCTGCGCCAAGCCCTCGGGCTCGAAGCGGATGTGGTCTTCGAATTGGATGTCTCGCCCAACCGGCCCGACGCCCTGTCGGTGGCGGGAGTGGCACGCGACCTGGCCGCCGTGCTCGGCGTCCCGTTCCGGCTGCCCGACGTGGCCCCGCCGGTCGATGATGGCCTCGAGCGGGCGCCCGTGACGGTGGCCGACCCGGATCTGTGCCCCCGGTTCACCGCCACCGTGATCGACGGCGTCACCGTCGGGTCGTCGCCCGCCTGGCTGGCCGGGCGGCTCACCCTGGCCGGCATGCGGCCCATCAACAACGTGGTCGACGCCTCTAACTACGTGATGCTGGAGCTGGGCCAACCCAACCACGCCTACGACCTTGACCGGCTCGCTGGCCGCGGCCTGGGTGTGCGTCGGGCCCGGCCGGGCGAGAGCCTCGTCACCCTCGACGGCGTCGAGCGGCGGCTGGAGGGCGACGACTGCCTGATCGTCGACGCCGAGAACACCCCGGTGGGCATCGGCGGGATCATGGGGGGCGCCTCGTCGGAGATCTCCGATGCCACGACCACGGTCGTGCTGGAAGCGGCCTATTTCACGCCCATGGCTATCGCCCGCACCGGCAAACGCCTGGGCCTGCACACCGAGGCCCGGGCTCGCTTCGAGCGGGGAGTCGACCCCGAGATGATCGACCGGGCGGTCGACCGCTTCGTCTCGTTGCTGGCGGCCTCTCAGGGTGCGGCCTCTCAGGGTGCGGCCTCTCAGAGTGACAGCGTCCGGCGGCGGGCGACGCTCGACGTGGCCTCACCCGAGCACCTGCCCGCGCCCCGTCCGGTGGCGGTACGCACGGCCCGGGTCAACGACATCCTGGGCACCTCGCTCACCGACGCCGACATCGCCCGGCTACTGGCACCCATTGGATTTGCCGCCGCCCCGGCCGACGACGGCGTCCAAGTGGTCACCATCCCCACCTGGCGCCCCGACAGCACCCGGGAAATCGACGTGATCGAGGAAGTTGCCCGGCTGCACGGCTACCGCAACATCGCCCGATCCTTGCCACCGGGCGTGCGCACCGGCGGCGGCCTGACCGCCTACCAGCGCCAGCGCCGGCTGGTCCGCGACATCTTGGTGGGCGCGGGCGTATCTGAGGCGTGGACGACCACCTTCCTCGGTCCCGGTGACCTCGAGCGCGCTCACCTCCCCGACGAGGCGGTCGAGGTCGAGAACCCGCTCGATCGTTCCGAATCGCTCCTTCGCACCTCGCTCATCCCCGGCCTCTTGAAGGCGGTGCGATTCAATGCCGACCGCCAGGCGCCCGACGTGCGGTTGTTCGAGATCGGTCATGTCTTCGCCCCGCCCGCGGCCGGCGCCCTTGTGCCGTTGCCCGACGAGCGTGAGGACCTGGCGATCATGGTCGCCGGTGCAGGTGCCGACGCCGCGCTTGCCACCCGGCTGTGGGCGGTGCTGGCCGAGGGACTGCGGCTGGAGGGAATCCGGCTGGTGCCGGGCCCAGTGCGAGTGCCAGTGCCGGGGATGCACCCCAGCCGTTGCGCCCGGTTGGTGGTGTCCGCCACGGGAACGGTGCTGGGCGCGGTGGGCGAGGTCGACCCCGCCGCGCTGGCGGCCTACGGACTGAACGGCCGGGTCGGGGTGGTATCGCTCGAGATGGAGCCGCTGTTCGCCGCCCCCCGGCGGGACAGCCAGGCCAAGGCGATCAGCCGGTTCCCGGCGAGCGACATCGACCTGGCGTTCGTGGTCGACGAGGCCGTCGCCGCCGGTGATGTGGCCGAGACGCTGCGGGCAGCGGGCGGGGAACGGGCGGAGTCGGTGGGCCTGTTCGACGTGTACCGCGACCCGTCCCTGGGCGATCGACGCCGCAGCCTGGCCTACCACGTGCGGCTCCGGGCGCCCGACTGCACCCTCACCGATGCCGAGGTGGCGGCGGTCCGGCAGGCTATGATCGACGCGGTCTCGCAGGCGTTCCAGGCCCAGCTTCGGGCTTAGGAGCCCTATGGGAGCGGGCTGAGCATCCACTGAGTTGCATGACTATTAGACTGACCGTATGATCATGCGATGCGCACGGGAGTGTTCGGGGCGTCGGGCTATGCCGGGGCCGAACTGCTGCGCCTGGCCGCGGGCCATCCGGACCTCGACATCGCGCTGGCTACGGGCGACGCTAGGGCCGGGCAGCGGGTCGCCGATCTGTATCCGAGCCTAGCGGCGGCCTACCCCGATCTGGTCCTGGCGCCCCCCGACCCGGCCCAGGCGGACGGTTTGGACGTGGTCTTCCTGGCGCTGCCCCACGGGGCGTCCCAGGACCTGGTCCCCGACCTGCGCAAGCGGGTTGGCCTGGTGGTGGACCTGGCCGCCGACTTCCGCCTCAACGACCCGGCCCTGTACCCGGCGTGGTACGGGGAGGAGCACCGCCACCCCGACCTTCTGGGCGATGCCGCCTTCGGCATCCCGGAGTTGTTCCGGGAAACGTTGGTGGGCGCCGGCCTGGTGGCGGCGGCGGGATGCCACGTCACCGCGGCCGCCCTGGCCCTGGCCCCGCTGGTCGATGCCGGCCTCATCGAGCCGGCGGGAATCGTGGTCGACACCATCACCGGCGTGTCCGGGGCGGGCCGGGGTTTGAAGGACTCCACCCATTTCTGCACCGTCGACGAGGACCTGAACGCCTACGGGCTGCTGACCCACCGCCACACGCCCGAGATCGAGCAGGCCATCGGGGCCAAGATCATCTTCACACCCCACTTGGCGCCGCTCAACCGGGGGATCCTGGCCACCTGCTACGCCCGGCCGTCCGTCCCGGCCGGCCCCGCCGGGAGGGGCGCGGGTGATCCCGACCCGCTGGGCGTCCTGCTCGATTTCTACGACGGTGAACCGTTCGTCGTCGTGAGCGCCCGGTCGCCCTCGACCAAAGCCACCCTTGGCTCCAACACGGCCCACCTCACCGCCCGCTACGACCAGCGCAGCGGCTGGGTGGTGGTCGTGTGCGCCCTGGACAATCTGGTGAAAGGGGCGTCGGGCCAGGCCATCCAGTGCGCCAATGTCGCCCTCGGCGTGGCCGAGACGACGGGCCTGCCGGTGGCGGGGCTGTACCCGTGAGCGTCACCGCGCCGGCGGGGTTCGTCGCCGCCGCCGCCGCCTGCGGCCTGAAGGCCTCGGGGGCCGACGACCTGTCGCTGGTCGCCACGGCCGACGGCCGGCCCGTGCCCGCCGCCGCCACCTTCACTACCAACCATGCGACCGCAGCGCCGGTCAACGTGAGCCGCCGCCACCTGGAAGCCACCGCCGGCCACGCCGCTGCCGTGGTCCTCAACAGCGGCAACGCCAATGCCGCCACCGGCGCGGTGGGCGACGCCCACGCCGAGCAAATGTGCGCCCTCGTCGCCCGCGGGCTCGGCTGCTCGGCCCAGGACGTCCTGGTGTGCTCGACCGGCCTGATCGGCATCCCTCTCCCGATCGACAAGGTGGTGGCTGGCATCCCCGCCCTGGTGGACGCCCGGGCGGGGGGCGTGGCCGCGGGCCAGGCCGCGGCCCACGCCATCATGACGACCGACACCCGGTCCAAGCAGGTCGTGGTCCCGGGCCCAGGCTTCAGCGTGGGCGGGATGGCCAAGGGAGCGGCCATGCTCGCCCCCAACATGGCCACCATGCTGGCGGTGCTGACGACCGACGCGGTTGCCGACCCGGCCACTCTCCGGCGAGCGTTGACCGACGCGGTCAGCCGCAGCTTCAACCAGATGACCGTGGACGGGTGCACGTCGACCAACGACACCGTGATCGTCCTGGCCAGCGGCCACGCGTCCGCCCCACCGCCCACCGGGGTGGCGCTGACTGACGCCCTGTGGGAGGCGTGCGCCGACCTGGCCGGCCAGATGGCGGCGGACGCGGAAGGCGCCACCAAGGTGGTGCGGGTCCGGGTGGTCGGTGCCGCCGACCACCGCGACGCCGCGGCCGGCGCCCGCAAGATCGCCCAGAGCCAGCTGGTCAAGTGTTCCTTCTATGGCCAGGACCCCTACTGGGGCCGGGTGGTCAGCGAGCTCGGGTCAGCCGGTATCGCGTTCGAGCTGGACCGGGTCCGGATCAGCTACGGCGGCGTCACCGTGTGCCGGGGCGGGGTCGAGGCGACCGACCCGGCCGCCACCGCGGCCCTGAAGGCGATCATGGGCAGCAAAACCATCGAGCTGGTTGCCGACCTCGGCCTGGGCGCCGGTGAGGCGGGAATGATCACCTGTGACCTGGGCCACGGCTACATCGACGAGAACATGACGACATCGTGACCCTCGACCCCACCACCCTCAATGCCGCCGTCAAGGCGGGCATCCTGGTCGACGCCCTGCCCTACATCCGACGTTTCTGGGGCCAGATCGTGGTGGTCAAATACGGCGGTCACGCCCTGGAGTCGGCCGCCGCCAACGGCATCACCAACGGCATCACCAACGGTGCAACGGACGGCACGAGGGACGAGGAGACGGCCACCCTGGCGACCTTTGCCCAGGACATCGTGCTCATGTGCTCGGTCGGCATGCGACCGTTGGTCGTCCACGGCGGCGGCCCGCAGATCGGCGAACTGATGGCCCGGCTGGGCAAAGTCCCTGAGTTCCGCCACGGCCTCCGGGTTACCGACGCCGAAACCCTGGACATCGCCCGCATGGTGCTGGTGGGCAAGGTCAACCGGGAGATTGTCTCGGCCATCAACGTCCACGCCCCCATCGCGGTCGGCGTCTCGGGCGAGGACGCCGGGCTCATCGTGGCCACCCAGCGCTCACCCGAGTTGGGTTATGTGGGTGACGTCACCCAGGTCAACCCGGCCATCCTCGAGCGGCTCCTGGCCCAGAACCTCATCCCGGTGGTGGCCACCATCGGCAGCGACGTGGCCGGCCAGGCGTACAACATCAACGCCGACACGGCCGCGGGCGCCATCGCCGAGGCGGTGGGCGCGGCCAAGCTGGTCTACCTGACCGACGTGGAGGGGATCCGGCGGGATCGGACCGACCCCTCGACGCTGATCTCGTCCATCACGGTGGTCGAGCTCGAATCCCTCCTGGCCGACGGCACCGTGAACGAAGGAATGATTCCCAAGGTGGCATCGTGCCTGCGGGCCATCCGGGCCGGCGTCCACCATGCCCACATCTTGGACGGCCGAGCGGTCCATGCCCTGCTGCTCGAAATTTTCACCAACGAGGGCTACGGCACCATGGTTTCGCCGTGAGCCGGCCCGACGTCCTCATGCACACCTACCCGCCCCCTCCTGTGACCTTCGTGCGGGGCGAGGGCAGCTACCTGTGGGACGACCAGGGGCGGCGCTACCTCGACTTCCTCTCCGGTCTGGCCGTCACTTCGCTGGGCCACGCCCACCCTTCCGTTGCCGACGCCATCGCCGACCAGGCCCGCACCTTGGTTCACGTCAGCAACCTGTACGGCTCGCTCCCGGGCCACGACGTGGCCGCCACCCTCGACCGCCTGGTGGGCGGTGGGGGCCGGGTCTTCTTCTGTAACAGCGGCGCCGAGGCCAACGAGTGCGCCGTCAAACTGGCCCGCAAGTGGGGGGGTTACGGTCGCTTCGGCGTGATCAGCGCCTACGGGTCGTTCCACGGCCGCACCCTGGCCACCCTGCACGCCACCGGGCAGCCCGCCAAGCACGAGGCGTTCCAGCCCCTGCCGGAGGGGTTCCGCCATGTGGCCTGGGACGACCTCGAGGCGCTCGAGGCGGCGATCGACCCGACCGTGGCGGCAATCCTGCTGGAGCCGGTCCAGGGCGAGGGCGGCGTCAACCCGGCCACGCCCGCGTACTTCGCCGGGGTCCGGGCCCTGTGCGACGAGCGAGACCTGTTGTTCATGGTCGACGAGGTGCAGACGGGGCTGGGCCGCAGCGGCAACTGGTTCGGTTTCCAGGGCCTTGCCCTTGAAGGACGCAGCGTGCGCCCCGACGTGGTCACCATGGCCAAGGCGCTGGGCAACGGGATGCCGATCGGCGCCTGTTGGGCCCGGGCCGAAGTGGCCGACACCTTCGTGCCGGGCGACCATGCCACAACCTACGGCGGCC
>JALYXV010000277.1 GCA_030947025.1 Actinomycetota bacterium
CGGTGGTGCCGGCCAGCACGCCGACCATCGCGGCCATCGACCGGCAGGTCCTCATCAGCCAGTCGGCTGATGTCCCTGACCGGGCTCGTCCGGCCGAGGTGGCGAAGGCGATCAAGTTGATCGACCACGTCAAGGCGATGGTGCGACTGCCGGGCAACCAGTCGATCACCTTCACCGCCCGGCAAGGGCTGATCCCGATCACCATCTTGAGCAGCGCCCCGTACCCGCTGCGGGTACGGGTGCGGGTGACGAGTCAGAAATTGGGTTTCCGCCCGGTCGGGCTGCCCGTCGGCGGGTGCACCGAGTCGGGGACGACGGAAATCTGCACGGTCGACTTGAAGGCGCAGAACACGACGCTGCGGGTCCCGGTGGTGGCCAAGACGGCGGGGGTGTTCTCGCTCACGGTGGCGCTGGACTCGCCTGATGGGGTGCTCACTCTGGCCACCAACCAGGACACCGTTCGCAGCACTGCGGCGTCGGGGGTCGGTGTGTTCCTCTCCGTGGGGGCGGCGCTGCTGTTGGCGGTGTGGTGGGTCCGCAACGTCCTCCACGGCCGCCGGGCCCGCCGCCTGGTTCCCCGATGGGTCGGCCCCGAGTTGATCGACCCCGTACCGGCCAGGGTCGGGGCGGCCGACCGTGACAGGGTCGACGCGCCCTCGCGCGCCACTGCGGCGGTCGGCGGCCGCTCGGACAGCGTCGCTCTCGACCGGCCCGGCCACGACCACCGCTTCTGGGAGGACCAGTCCCGACTCAACACCGAGCCCATCCCCATCGTCGCGGTCGACCCACCAGACACGACCCCGCGGCCGGTCACCTCGCCTCCCCCACCCCGCACCCCGTCGCGCCCAACCCGCCGCCCTTCCATCCGCCGCCTTTCCACCGGCCGCCTTTCCACCGGCCGCCTTTCCACCCGCCGCCCTGCCACCCGGCCCGAAGCCGACGGCGCCGGCCAAACGCCAACCGACTCCATATCCCGCAACACCACCGTCATGGCAACCGGGACCCTGTTGTCTCGGCTGACCGGGTTCGGCCGGGTCCTGGCCCTGATCTGGGCGTTCGGTATCGCCACCGGCCTGACCGACGTCTACACCGTGGCCAACACCGCCCCCAACATCCTCTACGACCTGGTTCTGGGGGGGATCCTCTCTGCGACCCTCGTCCCGGTGTTCGTCGACTACCTCAACCACGACGACCGGGCCGAGGGCGGGCGGGCCATCTCGGCCGTCATCACCGCCATCACCGTCGTCCTGGTCGCCCTCTCGGCCGTCTTCTGGGTGCTGGCGCCGGCCATCATCCGCTTCTACCTCTTGCTCAACAACGCGGCCAACGCGGCGGACGAGCGGGCGATCGGCACGACGCTCCTGCACATGTTCGTGCCTCAGCTGTTCCTCCTGGGCGGGATCGCGGTGACGACCGCCCTGCTGAATGCCCGGCGCCACTTCGCCGTCCCGGCCTTCTCTCCGGTGATCAACAACCTGGTGGCCATCGGCGCCATCGTCACCGCCCGGGTCGTGGCCACCAGCCTCACCCTGCCCGGCCTGCGCCGCGATCAATCGGCCCTCCTGATCCTCGGTCTCGGAACAACCGCCGGCTACCTCCTCCAGTTCCTCGTCCAGCTGCCGCCGATGTTCCGGGCCGGCTTCCGCCTGCGCCCCGTCTGGGATCTGACCCATCCGGCGGTGCGCACCGTGCTCCGGCTGTCCCTGTGGACCTTCGGATCGGTCATCGCCAACCAGATTTCCTTCAGTCTCATCCTGGTGCTGGCCGATCACCGGAAGGGAGACGTCACGGCGTTCGCGACGGCCTACCAATTCTTCCAACTCCCCTACGCCATCTTCGCGGTGTCCATCGCCTCTGTCCTCACCACCGAACTCTCAGAACAGTGGGCCCAGCGGGACCTAGCCGGGTTCCGCAGGCAGATGGAGGCCGGCCTCCGACTGACCATGGCGGTCCTGGTGCCCGCGGCGGTCGGCTATGTCGTGCTGGCCCAGCCCTTCCTCCACCTGGTGCTCCGCCACGGATCGTTCACGTCGGCCGACGCCCACCGCATCGCCCGGGTGGTAGCCCTCTTCGCGGTCGGACTGCCCGGATTCAGCGCCTACCTCCTGATGATGCGGGCCTACCAGGCCATGCAGGACACCCGCTCGATGTTCTGGCTCTACCTGTTCGAGAACATGGCCACGCTCGTTCTCGCCGGAGCCCTGTACCCGGTGCTGGGCGTCCAGGGCCTGGCCCTGGGATGGGTCGGCGCCTACACGATCGGCGCCGTCGCCGCCTTCGTTCACCTGCGCCGCCGCACCGAGGGCCTCGACAGCCAAGCCGTCGTGGCCGGCTTGGTCCGGGTGGCCGGCGCCACCGCCCTCATGACCCTGCCGGTGCTCGCCCTCACCCATCTGCTCACCGGGGGGTCGAACCTGGTGCTGATCGCCCAAGTCGGCGGTGGGGTCGTCGCCGGAGCGGTCGTCTACCTGGCCGCGGCCCAAGCGTTTGGGGTCACCGAACTCACCACCTTGCTCCCGCGCCGCGGCCGCCTCCCCCAGCCCCAACAACGGTGAGAGCCTTCATCAAGTTCATCCTGATCGTCACTGTCGCGGCGGGTGTGATGTTCGAGATCGGCTCGCCCCTGTGGAGCCGATCCGATGCTGCCGGAGCGGCCCAGGACGCGGCCAGCGTCGCCGCCCGCGACTATTTCGCCACGGGCAACCTCGACACCGCCCATGACGCGGCCAGCGCCGCCGCCGCCATCCGGGGCGCGACCGTGACCAACGTCGCACTGTTGCCCGACGGCAGCATCACCGTAACGGTGCACCACCCCGCCCGGTCCTACGTCCTGCACCGCATCTCGGCCCTGAAGAACTGGTACAACGTGACGGCGACGGCAACCGCCGCGCCCCTGCGAGCCTGACTTCGAGAGGGGACATGCCGGGAATCCGAGTGGTGGCCGACAGCGCCTGCGACCTGCCCGACGAGGTGGTGGCCCGCCACCGGATCCCGATCGTCCCCCTGACCGTCCGCTTCGGCGCAGAGGAACTGGCCGAGGGGGGGCCCAAGGACTTCTGGGTCAAGTGCCGCCAGTCGACGGTGTTCCCCGAGACCGCCGCCCCCGCGCCCGGTGCGTTCGTCGACGTCTTCCGCCAGGCGGCCGCCGACGGGGCGGACGGGGTGGTGTGCATCACCCTGTCGGCCAAGCTGTCGGCCACCATCGAGTCGGCCCGAGCGGCCGCTCGTCAAGTTGAGCAAGAGGTGAAGGTCGAGGTGGTCGACTCGACCAGCGTCAGCCTGGGCCAAGGCCTTTTGGTCCTGGGAGCGGCGCGCTGGGCCGAAGACGGCCGCACGGGGAAAAGCGTGGCCGAGGTGGCGGCCTACGTCGCGGCCGCAGCCACCCGTTTGAAGGTGTACGGAGTGCTGGACACGCTGGAGAATCTCAAAAAAGGAGGGCGCATCGGCGGCGCCCAGGCGGTGCTCGGCTCGATGCTGGCCATCAAGCCGGTGATTGAGATCCGCGACGGCGTGGTCCACGAGGAGTCCAAGCAGCGGACCCGGGGCCGTTCCCTGCAGTACCTGGCGGGCAAGGTGACCGAGGCCGCGGCCGCGGGCCAGGTTCAGGAGCTCGCCATCATGCACGGCGACGCCTCCGACATCGACAAGTTCATCGACCTGGTGGCAGCCGACGTAGGCCGCGAGCACATGCTGGTGGGTTTGGTGGGTTCGGTCATCGGAACCCACGCCGGGCCGGGCGTCGTCGGGGTGGCGTGGATCGGGCCGGACGAGCTGCTCGGGTAGGCTCTCCGGCGAAGGGGTTGCTCGCCTCCTCCTGCGGCCGAGGAGGGTTCCCGTGGTTCACGTGCTGCTACTCGCCGGTTCGGCGGTCGCCATCTACCTGGCGTGCGAATGGTTCATCAACGCGGTCGAGTGGCTCGGCCTGCGCCTCAACGTGGGGAAGATGGCCGTGGGCACCCTGCTCGCGGCCATCGGAACGGCGCTGCCCGAGAGCGTGGTCACCTTCGTCGCGGTGGTCTTCGGCCGGAGTGCCGGCAGCAAGGACATCGGCGTGGGCGCGGCCATGGGCGGACCGCTGGCTCTCTCGACCATCGCCTACGCGGTCGTCGGCGTCGTCTGGTTGACCAACCTGCGCGGGCGGCGGGCGCAGGCGGAACTCAGGATCGATGAGCGTCGCTTGGGGCGGGACCAGACCTGGTTCCTGGCCGTGTTCATCTTCAAGGTGGGGCTGGGATTGGTCGCGTTCGCCCTCAAGGCGTGGTTGGGCCTGCTGTTCTTCGCGACCTACGTGGTGTACTTCACCCGCGAACTGGCCAATCGTGAAGGTGCAGGCGAGAACGAAGGCCTGGCCCGGCTCCGCCTTCAACCCCGGGCCGCCAGCCCATCCACCGCGGCGGTGGTGGCGCAGACGGCCGGGACGTTGGCGGTGATCTTCGCGGCCTCGCAGATCTTCGTCCACCAGCTTGAGTGGGCCGGCCCCCAGTTGGGCCTGTCGGCCACCGTGACCGCGCTGCTGCTGTCGCCGGTGGCGACGGAGCTGCCTGAGGTGATGAACGCGGTGCTCTGGGTTCGTCAGGGCAAGACCGACTTGGCCCTCGCCAACATCAGCGGGGCGATGATGATCCAAGCGACGGTTCCGAGCGGCTTGGGGATTCTTTTCACCCCCTGGAAGTTCGATTCGCCTCTGATTGCCGCGGGCGCCATCACCATGGCTGCGATCGTCTACCTGTTGCTGCTCATCCGCGCCCATCGACTCACCCCGCGTCGCCTGGCCGCGAGCGCCGGTTTCTACGCCGTCTTTGCCGTTCTGCTCGCCGTCCTGTGACCGCTCGGGTGGGGGGTCGACCGTCAGCGTCGTGGTTGCGACGGAGCGTCCGCTTGGATCCGATCGGGGAAGTGGTGGGACGTGGTGGCGTGGTGGTCGCGTCCGTCATGTCCGCACGGGCTGGTGTGGATGGTGGCCTGACCCAGCCGGCGGATGTCATGGAGAAGGCGATGGTGGGCCTCTTCGGCGATGTCGTGGGCCGCGGCCAGGCTCAGGTCGGCGTCGGACACGATCTCGGTCTCGGCTCGCAGCTCGTGGCCCAACCAGCGGATGCGGACGCTCTCCACGGACTGCACCCCCGGGACCGAGGCCAGGACCCGGCGCACGTCGTCGACCAGTTCCGGTTCGACGCTGTCCATGAGCCGCCGATAGATGTCCCGAGCCGCGCCTTTGAGGACAAAGAGAATGGCGACGGTGATGAACAGGCCGACGACGGGATCGGCCAGACGCCAGCCGGCGGCCACGGCGAGGGCGCCGATGACCACGGCCAGCGAGGTCAGGCCGTCGGTTCGGGCATGGAGACCGTCGGCGATGAGGGCGGCCGACCCGATCTTGCGGCCCACCCGGACGCGGTAGACGGCCACGAGCTCGTTGCCGGCAAAACCGACCAGCCCGGCCGCGGCCACCCAGCCGATGTTGTGCACGGTCCTGGGGTGGAGGAGCCGCTGGGAGGCCTCCCATGCCGCGACCGCGGACGACAAGGCGATCATGGCCACGACAAAGATGCCCGCCAGGTCCTCGGATCGCCCGTAGCCGTAGGTGTAGCGCTTGGTCGGACGGCGCCGGCCCAACCAGAAGGCGATGCCGAGGGGGATGGCGGTGAGGGCGTCGGCGAAGTTGTGGATGGTGTCGCCCAGCAGCGCCACCGATCCACTGATGGCGACAATGACGACCTGGAAGACGGCAGTGACCGTCAGAGCGACGAGGGAGAGCTTAAGGGCCCGTAGTCCTTCGCCGCTGGAAGTCAGCGCCGAGTCGATCGACTCGGCCGCGTCATGGCGGTGAGGTGACAACAGGCCCGCCAGGAAACCTCCGACGCCACTCGGTCGATGGTCATGGCGGCCGCCGTGGCCGTGGTCGTGGCGCCCCTGGTCGTGGCGCCCCTGGTCGTGGCGCCCCTGGGGCGACCCGTCGTCGTCGGGGTCGGCGTGCGGGTGGTCGGTCAAGCTGGCTCCGCCCTCCTCGGGATCCGCCGCGGGCTGGGCCGCCGCTCATCGTGGTCGGCCAGGCCATGCACGACGTGGTCGGCGTGGAAGAGCGCCTCCTCGACTATGCGCCGGACGTGATCGTTCTGGGCCAGGTAGAAGATGCTGGTGCCCTCCCGACGGGTTCGCACCAGATGCCCCAAGCGGAGTTTGGCCAGATGCTGGGACACGGCGGCGGGTTGTGCACCGACATGTTGGGCCAGCCGATTGACGGAATGCTCCCCGTGCGACAACGCCCACAGAATGCGCAGCCGGGTTGAGTCGGCCACCAGTTTCAGCGTGGCGACCGCCTCGGCGACCTGTTCGTCCGTGGGAACCTCAGCTTCCTGCGCATCCATGCAGATAAGCATATAGCGAGGTCTTGGCCTTTGTTCGCTCGGCGCCCAAGGTCCGGTAGTGGGCGCCTCAGTGGTCCGCAGGACGGGCGATAGCCTGTGGTCCCGTGTCTGCCCCCGACGCGACCGAGCCGGTTGGCGCCGGCACCGTGCTCTGCAGCCGTTACCGGCTGGTCAGACTGGTCGCCCACGGTGGGATGGCGTCGGTATGGGAGGCCCAGGACAGCGTCCTGGCCCGAGCGGTGGCCGTCAAGATGCTCCACCCCCACCTGGCGTCGGACCGGCTGTTCCTGGAGCGCTTCCGGCGGGAGGCCATCTCGGCCGCTCGCTTGGCCCATCCCCACGTGGTCGCCACCTTCGATGCCGGCGTTACCCCGGAGGGCACCGCCTTCATCGTGATGGAGCTCATCCGAGGGCGAACCCTCTCCGCCTTCGCGGCCGAGCACCGACCACTGCCGATCTTTGTCTGCCTTGAGGTCGGTATGCAGATCGCCGACGCCCTGGCCCATGCCCACGCGGCCGGCCTGGTCCACCGGGACATCAAGCCCGCCAACGTGCTGGTGTGCGACTCGGAGTCCGACGGAGTGCCCCTCGTCAAGGTCACCGACTTCGGCATCGCCAAGGCAGCCGAGGGCTTGGGCCTGGAGTTGACCAAGACAGGGATGGTCCTCGGCACTCCCAAGTACCTGAGCCCCGAGCAAATCGAGGGCCGAGAGCCCGACGCCCGGTGCGACCTGTACTCCTTCGGGGTGGTGCTGTTCGAGTTGATAACGGGCGTCGCGCCGTTTCGGGGCCCGACCGAAATGGCGGTCGCCGTTCAACACCTCAACGACGCCCCCGCCCCGATCCGGGACCTGCGGCCCAGCGCCCCCCCGGCGCTCGAATCGCTGGTTGCCGGGTTGCTGGCCAAGCGACCCCAGGATCGGCCCCCTTCCGCGGTCGCCGTTCGCCAGGTCCTGTCGGCGATCGAAGCGGGAGGGCGGGGCGAGCCGTTGCCCCCGGGCGAGCCGTTGCCCCCGGCCCCGACCGAACAGAACCAAGTCTCGCCCGGCCTGTTCCCGTCGTCGCGCCCGGCCGCGGCGGTCGGGACGGTGGCGTCGCCTCGTCCGGTCGCCCCGACCCGATCCGGCCCTCCTGGCCCGCCGCGCGTTCGGGCGCCTGGGCCACCTGGCCGGCCTCGACCGACCCAACCCCCCGCACTGCCACGTCCCAACTGGGCGGGCCGTATGGTTGCGGCCCTGGTTGTGGTGGCGCTCATCGTGGTCGTGACGGTGGTGGCCACTCACGGGTCAAGCAGTCCCGGCGGCTCGTCGCCCCCCCTGTCGACCAAGTCGGCCACCCCGATCAGGTTCCAGAATGCCTCTGTCTTCCACCTCGAACGCGACGCCGATGGTTCCGCCCACGTCAGCTCGGCCATCGACGGCAACCCCAGTACGTCATGGCAAACGGATCGGTACTTCGGGCCCCATTTCGCCAACCTTCGCCACGGCCTCGGGCTGGCGCTGACCCTCGACTCGGCCAAAACGCTGCACAAGCTGAATGTAACGACGGCGACGACGGGATGGAGCGCCGAGGTCTATGTCGCCGACGCCGTTCCCGACCCTCCCTCACTCGCCCCATGGGGTGCGCCCGTTGACTCCCAGCAGAACATCGGCGGCTCCACCACCTTCAACCTGAGCGCAAAGCGGGGCAGCGCCGTCCTGTTGTGGCTCACCGACCTCGGGCCGACCTTTCAGGCGTCGGTCGCCGAGGTCACGGCCAGCTGAATCCCGTCCACCCCAGCGATTTCAGTTTCCGCGTCAGCGGAGTGTTGTCCAGCGCCTTCAAACTGACGCGGAACGCTGGATTGCCAGGAAACCGGGATGCTGAGGACGAGTTGGGCCGTGGTAGGCCCGGACGGCGCGGCCGGTGCGAGACGACCGGCGCCCCGGCGACTTCGGGCCGGGCGGCGGCACTACGGCGACTTCGGGCCGGGCGGCGACACTACGCTGACTTCGGGCCGGGCGGCGGCACTACGCTACGACGCCATCGACGGGGGCGAAGACGACCTGGTCGCGGCGGCTCAAGCCGGCGATCGCGGGGCGCTCGACGCCTTGCTTCGCGCTCACCAGAGCCGCCTCTACGCCGTGTGCCGCCGGATGACCGGGAATGACGCCGACGCCGCCGACGCCACCCAGGAGACCCTGCTGGCCCTGGTCCGAGGGTTGCGGGGATTCGACCGCCGGAGCCGCTTCAGCACATGGAGCTATCGCATCGCGGTGAACGCGTCGCTGGACGAGCTGCGCCGCCGGAAGCGCCGCCCCGAACCTGGCCTGGACGAGGTTCTCGCCGCTGACCCGCCTGGCGCGTCCCGCATCTCTTCAGCCGACGCGAGCGACCTTCGGATCGATGTGGACGCCGCCCTGACCCGATTGGCGCCCGATTTTCGGGCCGCCGTCGTGCTTCGGGACCTGTGCGGGCTCGACTACGCCGAGATCGCCTCCATCCTCGAAATCCCCGTGGGAACCGTGCGCTCCCGCATCGCCCGCGGCCGATCCGCCCTGGTGCCGTTGCTCGCCGGGAACCCGGCCCGACCGGCTGAGCGTCCTAGCGAACGGCCATGACAATCCCGCACCTCGACCAAGAAGCCCTGAGTGCCGCCCTGGACGGCCAGGCCACCGCGGCTGACCGGGCCCACCTGGACACCTGCCCGCAGTGCCGGGAGGACATGGCGGCGTTGGCCACGGTGGCTCGGGCGGTCGCCGGGCCGGTCCCTCCTCGGCCCCAGCGAGAGGTTGACGCCGCCATCGAGCGGGCCGTGGCGAGCTGGTCGCCGGTCGCTCCGGTCGAGTCGTTGGCGTCTGACGATGGCGGCGCCGAGCCGGTCAACTGGGGGCGTCCCACCCCATCCCGGCCGGCCGGTGCACCGCCGCACCGCCCGGCCCGGCAAGGTCGCGGCTCGCACCGCTGGTTGGAGACAGCGGCGGGGTTGGCGGCGGCGGTGATAGTCGTCGGCGGCGTCGTGGCGCTGTCCCGGCGGACCTCGAACCACCCATCCAGCACCACCTCGTCGCCCGCCTTGGGGGCTGGGCCGTCGCGGAGTTCACCCCGCTTCGGGACCTCGTATGGAACTGACCTGGGCGACCAATCCGACCCGGGTACCGTCGCCCGGCTTGTCGTCGGTGCTCTTCCGGCTGGGAGCGCGGGCGCGGCCAGAGTGCCCGGTCCCGAGGACACCAGCACCGTCCCGGCCCGTTCGGCGACGACGCCCGCAGATCAGCTGCCCACGGATCAGCTGCCCGCGGCAACTTGCGAGGCCGAGGCCCGGGCGGCGGTGGGGCTGACCGCGGGTGGCAGTGCCGTGGTGCGATATTTCGCCATGCTGCGGTGGCGGGGTCAGCCGTCGGTCGTGGTGGTCTTGGCCAAGCCGGGGGGGCTGGCGGGGGTGATTATGAGGACGGCCGACTGCTCGGTCTTGGCCGTCCTCCCGCTCTGAGCCCACCGCTGACCAGTGCCACCACGGCCCCGATCGCCACCGCGACCCAACCGCCTATCGGTATCGGAACCTTGCCCTCTCCCACCGAGATCCAAACGGCCCATCCCAGGCCACCGACGGTGCACACCGTGGCCGCCATCGCCGTGCCCCAACCCGACTGGTGGCTGACCGACATCATCACCTCGGCCACTACGAGGGCGAAGAGCACCCCCGCGATGTAGGGCATGACACCGGTGAACGGGTACTCTCCGAGGATCAGCCCGCCCAGCGCGGCCAATGCGGCCCCGCACACCGTGCCCACGACCAAGCGCGTCCGCGACCCGCTGGGCTGCCCGGCTCCGGCGCCCGATCCCGCGTCGGCCGCTGAGGGTGCCACGGGAACGGGCCCCCCCCGCACGGGCGGCGCATAGGGGCCGTCAGCCGGCTCGGGCATCTGGGACATCGATGAGCGAGAGTAGTCTTCCTCTATGGCGCAAACGGTCCCACCCCCTCCCGGGACTGGGCATGATTGGACGTCCGAGGTGGCCGACCGCATCGAGGGTGTGGTCACCGCCGTCCGGGACAAAACCACCGTGCCCGTTCAGAAGGTCGCGGCGGTCGTCGTGTACGGCCTGGTTGCCGCTCTGCTGGGGGCCACGGCGCTCATCCTGTTGGTGGTCGGGGTGTTCCGGCTGCACGTGTACTTGCCCTTCCACCCCGAAGGCCGGCGTGTCTGGATCTCCTACCTGGGCCTCGGGGCAATATTTGTCGCGCTCGGCCTGTTGATGTGGCGGAAGCGCACCGCCCAACCCAGGGAGCAGTCATGAGTGATCAGGTCCGTGACATCATCATCGTGGGTTCCGGCCCGGCTGGCCTCACCGCGGCCATCTATTCAGCCCGGGCCAATCTGCGGCCGCTAGTGATAGAGGGCATGCCGTCCTCGACCAGCGACCAGCCCGGAGGTCAGCTGATGCTGACCACCGACGTGGAGAACTATCCGGGCTTCGTCGACGGCATCATGGGTCCCGACCTGATGGGCCGGTTCCGGGCCCAGGCAGAGCGGTTCGGCGCCCAGTTTCTGACCTCCAAGGTCACACGGGCTGACCTGTCGTCCCGGCCGTTCCGGGTCTGGGCCCCCGATCCGTCGACCGGCGACGAGCGGGAGTACGCATCGAAGGCGCTGATCGTGTCGACCGGCGCCCGCTCCTTGATGCTCGGCTTGGATTCCGAGCGGCGCCTGATGGGATACGGCGTCTCGACCTGCGCCACCTGCGACGGATTCTTCTTCCGGGGGCGGGACATCGCCGTGATCGGTGGCGGCGACTCGGCGCTGGAGGAGGCGACGTTTTTGGCCAAGTTCGGCGACTCGGTCACCGTCATTCACCGCCGGAAGGAACTCCGAGCCTCCAAGATCATGCAGGACCGAGCCTTCAAGAACCCGAAGGTCCGCTTCCTGTGGGACACGATCGTCACCGATGTCCTGGGCGACACCAAAGTGGAAGGCCTGAAGGTCCGCAACGTCGTCACCGACGAGGAGTCGGACCTTCCCGTGGCGGGCGTGTTCGTCGCCATCGGCCACGTGCCCAACACCGACCTGTTCAAGGGCCAGTTGGACATGGACGACAACGGCTATCTGATCACCCACGACGGGAGCAAGACCAACCTCGAAGGTGTCTTCGCCTGCGGGGATGTGCAAGACCACGTCTACCGCCAAGCCATCACGGCATCGGGGTCGGGGTGCATGGCGGCCATCGACTCCGAGCGGTGGCTGGAAGCTCACGGTGAGGCCCCCGCGGAGATCAACGAGACTCCTACGGAGTGGTAGTTGAGCGTTGGAATGCCGGGTGGCAGTCCCGGTGTTCACCTTGTCGGGGCTAGTTTGGCCCCAGACGGTTGGAGGAGGTCGTACGTAGTGGCGCTGGACATGCTGACGTTAACCGAACAAACGTTCGATGAGGAGATCCAAGGTTCGGAAACGCTTGTCTTGGTAGATTTCTGGGCAGAGTGGTGTGGACCGTGCAAAATGATCGCCCCCGTCTTGGACCAGATCGCGGCCGAGCATCATCAGACGCTGCGGATTGGAAAGATCAACGTTGACGAGAACCTGGAGTTAGCGCGGCGGTTCGAGGTCTTGAGCATTCCGACCCTGATCCTGTTCAAAGATGGCCAACCCCAGCTGCGGATCGTCGGCGCCAAGGGGAAAGGGCAGCTGCTGGAGGAGTTGCATCCATTCCTGTAGGACCGGCCAGCACCCTGCCGCTCCGTATCGAGAGCCAGGGCGAGTCGGTTCGAGATCTCCAGGGTCGGCTGGACGCTCTGGGCTTCGCCTGGAGCGGCGACGCTCGCGGCGGCTTCGGGTCGGCCACGGAGGAAGCGGTGCGAGCCTTCCAACGGGAGCGGGGTCTGCGCTGTGACGGCGTGTGCGGTGAACAGACCTGGAGCGCCTTGGTGGAGGCGGGACTCGAGCTGGGCGACCGGTTGCTGTACTACAAGCGGCCCATGTTGCGAGGCGACGATGTCGCGCACCTGCAACGGCGTTTGGGCGCGCTGGGCTTTGACGCCGGGCGGGTGGACGGCATCTTCGGTGTGCAGACCAACCTGGCCCTCACGGACTTCCAGCGCAACGTCGGACTGAACGTCGATGACGGCATTCTCGGTCCGGAAACGCTGAGGATGCTGTTGAGGGTCAGCGGACGGGCCAACGGCAGCGACGTCGTGGCCGAGATCAGAGAGCGGCAACGGCTGCGGGAGGCCCCCCGGACGCTGATCGGCCGGAGGATCGTGGTGGGCGAGACGGGCGGTCTGGCGGCACTGGCCGAAAGCGTCCGGAGGGCCTTGGCCCGGGCCGGTTGCTCGGTCCATCCCCTGCACGATCCCGATGAGTCAGCCCAAGCGGGGCAGGCCAACCGGCTCAATGGTGAGGTCTACCTGGGGCTGCGTTTCGAACCTGACGCTCCGGGATGCGGGACCGACTACTTCGTCGGTTACAACGGCATTGGGTCCGACGGCGGCCGTCGGTTGGCCGAGACGATCCAGGCGACCGTCCCCTCGGCGCTGGCCATCCCTGATCGCGGTGTCCGAGGCATGAGGATCCCAGTCCTCCGGGAGACGCGAATGCCGGCGGTGCTGGTCGAGCTCGGTCCACCCGCGGTGGTGGTCGAACGCGGGGTGGCGGTCGCCGCCGCCCTGTCACGGGCGCTGGCGGTTTGGGCGTCGTCGCCTGTTGACGAGCCCAGCGTTCCTCCTGCCCCGGCGCCAGCCTCGGCCTGAGTCCGCCGCTCCGGGCCGCTCCGGGCCGCTCCGGGCCGCTCTCGCCTCCATCGCCAGATTGAGCTATCCACACTGTCATGCACAGGTTGTGGATCACCAAACGCGGTGATTCACCGTCAGCCGGGACCCAGCCGGACCGAGAAGATGCTGGTCAGCCCTGTGAATCTTCAGTCATGGCCCGGTAAATCCGCTCAAGATCATCGAGGGTGGCGAACTCGATGACCACCCGGCCCTTGCGGGCTCCCATATCGACCTTCACCCTCGTGTCGAGGTGCTGAGACAGCAGATTCTCCAGCTCGACCACACCGGGGGGGCGCAAACGCCCCGTGCGGGGCGCCGATCCGCCGATCGCGGTGGGCTCGGTCCGGTGCCGAACGGCTTCCTCGACCGCCCGTACGGACAGCTCCTCGGCGACCGCGCGTTGGGCCAGCGCCTCCTGGAAGTTCCGGTCGG
Source organism: Actinomycetota bacterium (assembly GCA_030947025.1). Taxonomy (GTDB): domain Bacteria; phylum Actinomycetota; class Acidimicrobiia; order Acidimicrobiales; family Palsa-688; genus JALYXV01. Next base: position 13,543 of record JALYXV010000277.1, read on the forward strand.
GCGTGCCCAGCAGAGCCCGGGCGTGCCCAGCCGAGAGCTGGCCCTCGATCACCAGCCGCTGGATGCTCGGAGGCAACTGGAACAATCGGAGCGTGTTGGATATGGCGGCCCGGCTGCGCCCGACTCGGGATGCCATCTGCTCGTGGGTCAGGCCGAAGTCCTCGATCAGCTGTTGATAGGCGGCCGCCTCTTCCATGGGGTTGAGGTCGATGCGATGGAGGTTCTCGATCAGGGCCTGCTCGACGCTGCCGACGTCGTCCACCGTCCGAACCAGGGCGGGGATGGTGTGCAGGCCAGCTCGACGGGCGGCTCGCCAGCGGCGCTCGCCCGCGATCAGTTCGTATTGGTCGTCGGTGGTGCTTCGGAGCAGGACGGGCTGGAGAACGCCAACCGCCCGGATGGACGCGGTGAGCGAACTCAAGTCCTCCTCATCGAAGTGGCTCCGGGGCTGATGGGGATTAGGCCGGATGCTGTTGATCGGGACGTCCAGTAACGCCGACCCGGGATCGCCCAACAGATCGTTCGGTATGAGGGCCTCTAACCCTTTACCCAACCCGCTGCGCCGCGCCACCGCTCACCTCCTTGGCCAATTCCCGATAGGCGGTAGCCCCCCGGGAAGAGGAATCGAACAAAATGATCGGTTGCCCGAAGGACGGTGCCTCCGAGAGCCGCACGGTGCGGGGGACGAGGTGGCGGCACACTCTCGCTCCGAAGTGCTGGCGGACCTCTCGCGCCACTTGTTCGGCCAGGCGGGTCCGGGCGTCGTACATGGTCAGGATGATGGTCGTGACCTCAAGTCCGGGATTGAGGTTGGTCTGCACCAGGTTGACGTTGCGGAGCAGCTGCCCGAGGCCCTCGAGGGCGTAGTACTCGCATTGGATGGGCACGACCACCTCGGTCGCGGCGGCCAGGCCATTGACGGTGAGCAGGCCCAGCGATGGCGGGCAGTCGATCATGATGTAGTCGAAGTTGTCGGTGACCTGCTCGATCGCCCGGCGCAGGCGCAGCTCCCGGCTGAAGGTCGGTACCAACTCGATCTCGGCCCCGGCCAGGTGGATGGTGGCGGGCACGACGAAGAGGTTGCGCAGGCTGGTCGGCTCGATCGCGTCCTCCATGGGAACGTCATGGAGTAGCACGTCGTATATGGTCGCCTCGAGATTGCGACTGTTGATCCCCAGCCCGGTGGTGGCGTTCCCTTGGGGGTCGAGGTCGACGACCAGGACCCGGTAACCCAACTCGGCCAGCGCCGCGCCAAGGTTGACGGCCGTCGTGGTCTTGCCCACGCCGCCCTTTTGGTTGGCGACCGCCAGAACGCGGGGGAGGGCTCGCCTGGGCACCGGTTCTTCGGCCCGTTCCTCCGGCTGCGGTTGCGAGCTCTGTTCGCCCGATGCTGCGGGCGACTCTCGCAGCTGTTCGAAAACCGCCTCAGCCCGCGCTCGGAGCTGATCTGGATCGATCACAGCCACCATCCTCCCCTCGGCAGGAGTCAAGGTCAAGTACCAGTACCGCTTTAGCTTAAACCTTTGCAGAGCCTCTTTGGTGCTTCACGTGAAACATTCCGGCGATTGTTGCCGGAACTCGAGCAAACAAGTCAATTCTGGCGCTTCACGGGCAAGATCATTCCTTGCCCTGCGATTCCCCCCGTGTTGCCGTGGACCTCGGTCCGTCGCCCCGGCTAACTCTCCCCCGCCAATGCCGGGATGTCGGGTACCGCTCGGCCCCCATTCCGTGGCGACTTATCGTTCTGAGGCGAGTTGTTGGCAGATTTGCCGGTAAGTCGCCAAAGAACGACGAAGATGCCACGGTTCCCGTCGCGTTTCACGTGGAACCTGCGGTTCGATCCGGGCCGAGTCGTACCCGGCAAGCCTTCCGCGACGATGTCTCCGCCATGTCGCCCCGGGACTCGACGGCCTTTAGAAGAGGGGTCGCTTCTGCGGGATGCCGACGCGGCGGGGGTAGCGAGGCGGGCAGGGCGCCACCTGGCGTAACCGTTGCAGGGCGACTGGGTCGGTGGTGCGGCCGTCCTCAGCCAGTCCGAGCAGCTCAAGGCCGTGGGCGGGCCAACGACCGGGTGCGCCTCCGGGGGGCTCGGCGACCACAACCGTTCCACCCGTGCGCATCAAGGGGGCGACGCATTCGGCGACTACCGCGGGGGGTCCGAAGCTCCGAACCACCACGAGGTCAGCCTGGGCCCGCCAGGTGGGGTCCTGACCGATTTGTTCAGCCCGATCGGTGAGCACGTCGACTCTGTCGGTGAGACCCAGCGAGGTGATGGCACAGCCGAGGAATGCCGTTCGCCGGGCGTTGGCGTCCAACAAGACCCAGGTCGATGCCGGCCACAGCACAGCCAGGACCAAACCGGGAACGCCGGCCCCGCTTCCCAGATCGACGGCCCGGCCGGGCGGTTCGGAGACGAGGAGGGCGAACGCCAAGCTGTGCTCCAGGTGAGCGGATACTTCGCCTGGGCCGAGGAAGTGGAGGCGGCGAGCATCCCTAAGCAAGTCGAGCAACGCCTGCCGAGATGGCTCGGGCAGCGAGCCGCCGGGTGTTTCAGCTGTCAGTGGGCACGGGAAGGATGACGACCCGGCGCCGGGGGTCCTCACCTTCGGAGATGGTGATCACGCCCTCGAAGTCATGGACGGTGTCATGGACGATCTTGCGATCGGCTGCGCTCATAGGCTCGAGCACCCTGCGAGTTCCTTTGGCCTGGACCTCTTCGGCTACTTGGCGGGAGAACCGAGCCAGGGCATCCTTGCGCTTGCGCCGGTACCCGGCCACGTCAACCAGCAGGCGGCCATTGGCGGCGCTGGTTCTGCGTTGGACGACGGTCCTGGTCAGGTCTTGGATAGCGAGGAGGGTGGCGCCCTTGGGGCCGATCAGGAGTCCGAGATCCTGACCCTCGAGGTTGAGCTCGATCGTCTCGTCTTCGGGCTGGGTAATAACGACTTTGGCGTCGAGGCTCATGCGCTCGACCAGTCCGTCGAGAAACTCCTTCGCCACCGCTCCCTGCTCGTCGAGTGATACTTCCATCCCGCCTCCTGGGCTTGTGATTGGGTCGTCGTCGGAGTTCCGTTCGCCATCTGTTGATCGACCGGATCGAGCACGCGATGCACGTCGGGGCGTCTCCGCCCCGTTGCTCTCGTCGCGACCGGTGCCTGGGCGGGACTGCCCAGTACCCCGCCCCTGGCGGGGACGCCGGCTTGGGCGGGGGGCGGACTCACCGTCGTCGTCAGGTCCATCAGCCTCGGCTGCGATCGCAGAGGCGGGGTCCGGCGTACTGGAACTGGCTGGCCCCCGTTCCGCGGGCTGCCGACCGGCTGATCGTTGGCTCGATAGGGCCGAGGTGTCGTCTTCGGCGCCGGCCGGGGCGCCCTCCTGGCTTGTCCCCCGGCGTCGGCCGCGACGGTCGCGGCGCTCCTCCTTGGGGCGGGGCTTGGTTGGACGGACCCGGGCTCGCACCCGGGCTCCGGATCGCAACCGACCGAACAAACCGAACCGGGGCTCCTCAAGGATCTCGAATTCTGCGTCCTGCTCGTCCACTCCGAGCTGGTCCAAGGCGGCATCCTTCGCCTCTTCCACCGTTCGGCCCGTGGTTTCGACCCACTCCACGGTGCTCTACCTGCCCCGGCGCCGGCGGCGATTGCCCACATTGCGGGCGCTGCCCCCGCCCGTCCGTCCCTTGGAAGCGCCCGTACCGGCTCGTTCCGCCGCATCGGAACCCTCTGCGCCACTGGCTGCGCCGTTGCCCGACGGTGCGCCGGCCCCGTTGGCGCCCACCCCAGTGGCAGCCGCCCCCTTCGTGCCGTTGGCCGGCTCGGTCTCAGGGGCCGAGATGGTGGAGTTGGGCGTCGATTTCGCCGATGCGTCCGATGGCGCCGGTGTCCCCGATGCGGAAGTGCCCCCCTGTGCCGCGCCGGGCTTGAGCGGCTCCCCCGGCTTCGCCACGCCGTCGGTTTTGGACGGGCCGCCGGGCTTGAGGGCGCCGCCATTCCTGGGTTGGCCGGCAGAGTTGGGTTGGCCGGCAGCGTTGGGTTGGCCGGCAGCGTTCGGCAGGCCGCCCGACTTGGTGGGGCCCTCCGCCTTGGGCAGGCCGCCCGACTTGGTGGGGGTCCCCGACTTGGGTAGTCGGCCGGCGTTGGGTAGTCCGCCGGCCTTGGGCAGTCCGCCGGCCTTGGGCAGCCCGCCGGGCTTTCCCGGTGCGCCGGCCTTGGGCAGCCCGCCGGGCTTGACCGGGCCCCCACCCTTCGGGTTTCCTGCCTTCTGTCCCGGCTTCTGGGGCGTGCCCTTCTGCGTCCCAGACGACTTGGCGCCCGCCGTCCCGGGTCGGAGCGACTTGTTGGGGTTGCGGGTACTACCTGATGCCTCGCCTGGCTGGGAGCGCGCTCCCCTCCGACCACCCGCGGCCCTATCGCCCAGAGACTTTCCTCCCGGCTTGGCTGCGTTTTTCCCCCCTGTGCCTTTACGGTCGGCCACCGCGTCGGACCCGTTGCCCAGAAGGCCACGGAACCGGGCCAGGCCCGGCGGCCGCTTCTCCCTGGCGTCGATCTCCCGAGTCTTGGCCTCGATCTCCTGGACGTCCTTGGCGACCAACGACTTGACTTTGGGGTCGTAGCGGTACAGGCCCCATTGCTGGGCCACCCGGATCATGTTGCTGACGGTCCAGTACAGCACCACGCCCGCCGGGAACCGGAAGGAGATGAACCCGAAGAACAGCGGGAAGATCTTCATCATCATCGCCTGGCCCGGCTGGCTCTTGGCCGCCGGGTTCTTCGAGGTCAACTGGTACTGCTGGTAGAACTGGGTGCCGATCATCAGCCCGAGGAGCACGAGGTAGGGCAGCGAATGAACGAAGCCGCCGCCGGCACTCTGGGCCGACTTGGCCAGGTTCATCCCGAAGGCGTCGAGTTGGCCGTGCGCCTTGACGATGTCCTGGTACATCCGGGTGTGGGGCGACAGGTACTTCGGAGCTGCCGTGGTCAGCTTGCCGTTGTGCACCACATGGCTCAGGCCTTCGAGCAACCGGAACAGGGCGAAGAACACCGGCATGGGCAGGAGCATCGGCAGGCAACCGCCCAGGGGGCTGGTGTTGTGCTCCTTGTACAGCGCCATCATGGCCTCGTTGAGGGCTTGGCGATCGTTCTTGTGCTGTTCCTGCAGCTTCTTCATCTCGGGCTGCAGCTTCTGCATCACCAGCATCGAGTGGGTCTGCTTGATGGTGAGCGGCGTCAGCACGAGCATCATGGCGACGGTCAGAAGCACGATGGCGATGCCGTAGTTGGGGACGAGGCTGTAGAAGAAGGCGAGCACAGCCGCCAGCGGCTTGGCAATGGGGTCGAAAAGACCGCCCTTGGCCAGGATCAGCGAAATCATGACGGGTTCCTTACTCCGGAACGCTCCGGAACGGGGTCGGCTCCAAAGCCGCCCCAGGGGTGACAGCGGCACAGCCGCCTCGCCGCCAGCCAGCTGCCGCGCGCCGCGCCATGCCGGTGGAGGGCGAGAGCGGCGTATTGCGAGCAGCTCGGGACGTAGCGGCACGGCGATGGCCGTCCGGGGCGGACGGCCTGGTAGAGGCGCACCAGCGCGATGAGCAGTTTGGCGGGGAGCGTCGCAGGCGCGGGGGCCTCGGGTTCGGGGCTCCCCGGTTGGGGTGCCTCGGCTTGGGGTGCCTCGGCTTGGGGTGCCTCGGCCCACGGCTGCGGGAAAGCCGAGGGCGCAGTGGGCGCAGTGGGCGCAGTGGGCGCAGTCGAGGGGATTCCGGCCTCAGGCGCCCGGACCGCCTGGACCAAAGCGCTCATGACGCGGCCTGATCGGCGCGAGCCGTCGGGTGGGGGCGCGACGATCGATGTCGTGTCTCCTGTTCCCAAATGGCGTCGAGGGCTCGCATAACGGTGAGTCGAAGTTCTCCAAAGCGGAGCTGGGCTAACTGGGGCGCAACGCCGATCAAGTACATGCCAGGCCGTAGCTGCGGTGCGAGGTCGCGGACGATGGATCGGAGTTGGCGGCGGATCCGGTTTCGCTCGACGGCGTTACCAACCTTGCGGCCAATGGCGTATGCCACGCGCGGGGGCTCGGCCGGATTGCCGTTGACAAAGGATACCGTGACCGGCCCGATATGAGCCCGGGACGGTCGCTGGGAAGCGGAGGTGCCGCGGGGCGGATGGAAGCCACGGAAGGCGCTGCGCCCCCGGACCCGCCAGATCAGGCCGACAGCCGCTTGCGACCCTTGAGCCGGCGGGCCTTCAAGATGGCGCGGCCCGCTCGGGTCTCCATGCGGTGGCGAAACCCGTGCTTCTTGGCTCGCTTGCGATTGTTCGGCTGAAACGTCCGCTTCACTCATGGCCTCCTCGGTCCTGGCCGCAACCTGCTGCCGCCGCCGGCTCTGCGACGGCGCCGCGCGTCAGCCCAAAACGGCCCGCTGGGGCGAGTTTATCTTATGGCCTGGTGAATCAGCCCGCCAGTGGGCCGCTCTTGAGGACGGTGAGGCGGCCGGCCGGGGGGGCGACTGGAGCCCGCTTCCAAACTTTGTGGTCATTTATCAGCGTATTTCGTAGATTATCCCACACAAAGAGCCGATTGGGCCATCGTGCGTGGGCTGACGGTGCCCGGCGGCCACCTGGCTGGCCCACCCGGCCAGAGACGGACTGACTCCGATACGCTCGCCTGCTGGGACAGAGTCTCGGGAGGCTGAGGGTATGGGGTTCGACTCGCAGGCCAACCAAGGTATGGGTCCGTCGTGGAGTTCGGGCGGCCCGGCTGAGGGATCGGACCAACCCCTGGGCGGTGACCCCTCCCCTCCGGACCAGCGGCAGTCCACGACTTCCGGCTGGCAATCGCCCCCGCCCGGCCCGCCCCCGCCCGGCCCGCCCCCGCCCGGCCCGCCCCCGCCGTCCTATGGAGGCTATTCCGCTCCCCCGTCCGGGTACGGTCCGCCCCCCGGGTACGGCGGCCCCAACTACGGCGGCCCCGGCCCCGGCCCCGGCCCCGGACCCGGCTACGGCCCCGGCTACGGCTACAGCTACCCGACCGGGTATGGCTATCCCGGCGCCGTCCCGCCCCGGACCGACAATTCCGCCGTTGTCGCCCTGGTGTTGGCGATCGGGTCGTTCGTCTTCTGTCCGCTCATCCTGGCGGTGGTGGCACTGGCCTTGATTCCCAGCTCTCGGCGCACCATCTACGACTCGGGTGGGGCCGTCGGCGGCCTGGGCCTGCTCACGGCAGCCAAGATCATCGCCTGGATCAACATCGGGTTGACCCTTCTGGCCGGGGGCGCCTTCATCATTGCGATCATCGCCGCCGCGTCGTCACCCCCGTCCAACGCCTTGGCCCACACCCTCAGCCCTCTGATCGGCTGACTGCCGGAAGGAGACCGCGCATGCTGGCTGCGAGCAACGGCGGCGGAGTCGTCGCCATCGTCATCATCGTCGTTGTGCTGTTCGTCCTCCTCCGAACCATCCTCATCATCGTCACCGAGTACGAGCGGGGTGTCTTCTTCCGTTTGGGCAAGGTGCTACCGGGCGCCCGGGGCCCGGGCGTGGTCTTCCGGATGCCCGCAGTCGACCGGGTGGTCAAGGTGAACCTGAGAGTCGAGGTGGTCGACATTCCGCCCCAGGCGGTCATCACCCAGGACAACGTCACCATTCAGGTGGACGCAGTCGTGTATTTCCAGGTCGTGGACCCGGTGCAGGCAATCATCGGAGTCGACAACTTCCGCTTCGCCAGTCAGCGGATCGCCATGACCAGCCTACGGTCGATCATCGGCCGCCACGAGCTCGACGACCTGCTGGCCCACCGCGACAACATCAACAACGAGCTGCGCGAGACCATCGCCAAAAGCACCTCGCACTGGGGCGTGGAGGTGCGCCAGGTCGAGGTCCGGGACATCACCTTGCCGCCGGAGCTGCTCCGAGCCATGGCCCGCCAGGCGGAGGCGGAGCGGGAACGGCGGGCCAAGGTCATCGCCGCCACCGCCGAGTTGCAGGCGAGCGAGGAGCTGTCCCAGGCCGCCCACACCCTGGCGTCGTCACCGGGCGCCATGCAGCTGCGCACCCTGCAGACCCTCGCCGAGGTGGCCACCGAGAAGAACTCGACCCTGATCTTCCCCATCCCGATCGAGATCCTCGACGCCCTCCGAGGTCGAGCCGGCTAGCCCGACCAGGTGGGGAAAAGCCGGCGCCGCCTGGGGCGAGCCCGGTGGGGGGCTCGTACACTCGGCGGGATGGGCCGGCGGTATCTGCTGCTCGGCGCGGTAACTGCGGGCTGGGGAACCATTCCGGTATTGGCCAGCGTGTCCCAGCTCCCCTCGTCGATCATCGTGGCCATCCGGCTGTGGACCGCAGCGATCTGCCTGGCCGGGGTGCTGGCGGTGGACGCGTGGCGTGTGGGGCACGGGCGCAGCCGGGTGGGCGGACGGCGTCTGGTCGGCGGTGGGGATCGGGGTCGGGG
>JALYXV010000346.1 GCA_030947025.1 Actinomycetota bacterium
CCGGCGCCCGCGCCCGCGCCCGCGCCCGCGCCCGCGCCCGCGCCGAGATGACCACGACCGCGACCAGGGGCCGACCGGGCGTCGAACCGGGCGACTCGCCCCGCCGTGAGGACGGCAACCCGGGGGCCACCGGCCTCCCCGCCAAGACTCCCAGCGGCACTTCGGCCAATGATGCCATCTCCACACTCACCCTGACCATCCTCACCCTGGCCGGCGTGTTCAGCCTGACCCGGCTGTTCATCGGACGGTCCTTCATGGGGCCGGTGTTGGTCGTAGCAGTTGGCGTGCACGCCATCGCCTGGTTCTGCCGGCGACAGGGGTGGCCGCCCGTCGTCGCCACGGCGGTGTCGCTGCTGGGCCTGATCATTCTCGCCTCGTGGACGGTCGTGCCCGGTTCGACGACCTACGGGCTGCCGTTGTTGGACACACTCCACGCGATGGAGAACGCGATCCAGCAGGCGACGGCCGACTTCCACCGGGTGACCGCACCGGCGCCAGCCAGCCAGGGATTCGTCCTGGCCGCCGTGTTCGGAGTCGGCGTCCTCGCCATTCTGGCCGATTGGGCTGCGTTCCGGATGAGGGCGACACTCGAGGCGACCGTGCCCTCGTTCGCGCTGTTCATCTTCTGCGCCGCCATAGGCAGCCGGGGATCGAGGACCACAGCGGTGATTGCCGAGGTGTCCGCGCTCATCGCCTTTGTGGTGATCCACCAAGCCACGGTGGATCAGGAGACCTCGGCGTGGTTTGCCAACCGGACTGAAGGGGCACTCCGCAGCGCCATCTCGACCGGTGCCATCATCGGCTTGGCCGCGCTGATAATGGCCCTCAACCTGGGGTTCCGACTCCCGGGGGCGACCCGCAACGGCGTGATCGTGTGGCGCGCCTCGGACAACGGCGGGGCGGGCACTCGAAGCACCCAGAGCCCGCTGGTCGATCTGCGGGGCAGGCTTCTGAACCCCAGCCCCAACCCAGTCTTCACCGTGACCAGTAGCCAACCCGAGTATTGGCGCCAAACGGCGTTGGATTCGTTCAATGGCACGGATTGGAACGCCCTGAGTACCTACCACGCGGCCGGACATCAGCTCGACGGGGGTACGACGCCGACCCTCGGCGGCCAGCGGATCGAGCAGGACTTTTCCATCAACGATCTGAACGCACCGTGGCTGCCCGCCGCCTACCGCCCTGTCGGCGTCAGCGGAATCAAGGGCATCACGTATGATCCGCAATCGGGAAGCCTGCTCTCCGATAGCAACTCCCTGGCCGGAGTCCTCTATCACGTGACCTCGCTGGTCAGCTCAGGCGACGCCGAAGCGGCCCGCTTGGGTTCCGCCCCACGTCCGACCAAGGGATCGACCGACCGCTATCTGCAACTACCGACGTTGAATCCCCGCGTCACCGCGCTGGCCAACAGCATCGTGGCCGGCAAGACGACCGAGTACGACAAGGCCGTCGCCATTCAGAACTACCTGCGCGACCCGGCCCGCTTCACGTACAACCTGGCGTACGACTACCGAGGCCCGAACCCCCTCGACAACTTCCTCCTCGTCGCCCATGAGGGCTATTGCCAGCAGTTTGCCGGATCCTTCGCCGCGCTGGCCCGGATCGTCGGACTCCCTACCCGCTTGGCGGTCGGGTGGACTTGGGGTGAGGAAATCCGCCCGGGCACCTACCAGGTGAGCGATCAGCAGGCACACACCTGGCCTGAGGTCTACTTCACCGGGGTGGGATGGGTCCCATTCGAGCCCACACCCAGCCGGGGCATCCCGGGGGCTCAGAACTACACCGGCATCACGCCGGCGCAGGCCGGGCCCGACGCGTCCAACGGGAGCGCGGCGACCACCACCGTCCCGGGGGCGACGACGCCCGTCGCCGGGAGGCGGGACACCACGTCGTCTGTCCCCAAGCCCACCAGTGCAACCGCGGGCAAACACCGTGGCGGCGGCTGGACCCGGGCGCTTGTCTGGCTCGGAGGACTGTTGGCAGGAATCGCGCTTCTTCTTGGCCTGATCGTGGCGCTGCGATGGCTGCACGGGGTGGCGACACGAGACCGGGTCGTTGATCAAGCGGCTGAACTCGAGTCGGAAGGCGGCCACACCCCGCGGGACCGCTTTGCCCGGTTCCGCCAGGACTGGTCAGCCGAGGGGCTGACCGTCGCAGCGACAATCCTCCGGCGTCTCAAGGCCATTGTGCTGCTGGGCTGGCTGCGACCGATCCTCCCGTGGCGGGGGCGGCCCGCACCGCTGCCGCCCAGCGTCGTAACCCGGGCCGAATTGCTGCTGGCGTGGAGCCAGCTCGTCGACTTGCTGGCCTGGTGGGGCGTGCGCCGCCTCCCGTCGGAGACCTATCGCGAGCTTGCCCACCGGGCGGCCATCGAACTCCGACGACCGCTGAGCATTGAACCGGAGGCGGTCCATTCCCTGCTCACGCTGGCCGACGCCGCCACCAAGGCCGAGTTCGGGCTGGGAGTGATGACGAAGGAAGAGGCCGAGGCAGGCGCCAGCGACCTGGCGGCAATAAAGCGAGCACTCCTGGGCTCGGCTACCGGTGCCCAGCGCCTACGGCTCGCAGTCGACCCGAGGTTCTCGGTCAAGACGCACTAGCCCCCGCATCCGCCGACCCCGCATCCGCCGACCCTGCATCCGCCGACCCTGCATCCGCCAGCCACTGCATCCGCCGTGCCCGGGGGAAGTGAGCGGCGCAGAAGAGGTGGTCAGTTGTCGTTGCGCTTGAAGCGCTCGCGCAGCTTTCGACGGGTGTCGCCGAGCAGGTCACCCATGTTGTGCGACCGCATCTGCTCAGTCATCTGCTGCCAGCCAGCCCGGCCCATTTTGCGGACGTTCTGGGTGATGATGATGGCGCACAGCAGCATGACCGCAAACCCGAACGCCCCGAGCAGAACACTCGAGGCAAACGAGACCACCAGGATGATCAGGCCGGCGAGGAATCCCAGGGCGGCCCATTTGCAGTTGCGCCCGAGGGAACGGTACAGAGTTGAACTCTCGATGGATTTGGCGTACTCAGGATCGTGCTCGTAGAAACGACGCTCGATCTCATGAAGTATCCGCTGTTCGTCTTCGGAAAGCGGCACCGCTCAGCCTCTCTGCACAGGTTTCTCGCGTGCCCATCGATCGCTCGCGTTGCGTCTACGCTACAACAACACAACCCGGTCGGTAAGAGCGAGTCCGCCTCATTTACTTGCTTCAGGGCCGGATTTTTCGTCATCGGGGTCGGGCCGGGATGGGCCCCACTGGTTGTCGCCGACCCGCTTTACCCGGAGCCCTTCGGTCGCCAGCAGGGCGGCCGGTGCCACCGCCCCCGGCCCGAACCGGGCCCGGATCAGGTCAACCGCCCGAGTGGCTTCGTGCCAGGACACGTCGACTGACTCGGACGACGCCGCGGCGGCGGCTTCCGCGCCAGCCGCAGGCGTACCAGCCCCAGCCGCAGCCGCCACACCAGCGACATCCGCGGCACCAGCGACACCCGCGGCACCCGCGGCACCCGCGACACCCGCGGCGCCAGCCACCACAGCCGCCGCACTCGAACCCGCAGCCGAGCCGGTGATTGACGGAGCACCCAGGGCCAGGACGAGTTGATGTGGGGCGCCCTGGGCCAGGTTGGCTACCGAAACCCCGAGCAGGCGTACACCCGGGTCGACGGTCACCTGATCGAGTAACGACCGGGCCGCCCGAGCGATGGCGGGACCGGTATCGACGCCGGTGCTCAACGTCCGCGACCGGGTAATGGTGCTGAAATCCCCATACCGCAACTTGAGCGTCACGGTCCTCCCCGTCACCCCCGTGGCCCGCAGCCGGCTGGCCACCGCATCCGCCATGCGCACCACTTCCCGGCGGAGGTCATCCCGGTCGTCCCGATCCCAGGGATAGGTTTCCTCGTGGCCGATCGACTGAACGGCCCGATACGGTTCGACCCGGCGAGGATCCCTCGCCCAGGCCAGCTCGTGGAGGTGTCGGCCGCTGGCCGACCCGAGCGAGCGCTCGAGCGTGCCGACCGGCACGGCCGCCAACTGGCCGACGGTCGTCACTCCCAACCCCCGAAGTCGCGACGACGTCACCGGTCCGACACCCCAGAGCGCCTCCACCGGCATGGGGTGGAGGAACGCCAGCTCCTCCCCCGGCTCGACCACCACCACCCCCGCCCCCAGGATCACGCCAGTCAGGCTGGCCCGCGGCTTGGCCGCCTCCGACGCCAGCTTGGCCAGGAACTTGGTTGCCGCCACCCCCACGGACGCGGACAGGCCCAGCTCGGCATTCACCTGCTGGCGGATCAGGTGCCCGATGGCCAGACCGTCGCCAAACAGCCCACTCGCTCCACTCACGTCGAGAAACGCCTCGTCCAAGGCGATCCCCTCCACCTTGGGCGTGTAGGCCTGGAAGATCTCGTGGAGCCGCTGGCTGGTCTCGCTGTAGCGGTCATACTGGCCAGCCACAAAGACCGCGTGGGGGCACAGCCGGCGGGCCTGAGCCGACGGCATGGCCGAGCGCACGCCGTAGGCCCGGGCCTCGTAGCTGGCCGCGGCCACCACGCCGCGGCGACCCGCCCCGCCCACGACCACCGGCTTGCCCGCCAGCGCTGGGTCGAACCGGACCTCGACGGCGGCGAAGAAGGCGTCCATGTCGACATGGAGAATGGTGGCCACCAATCACAGTGTGACAAAGCCCAGCGACCCGAACTGCGACCCAGGCGCGAGGCGCGAGGCGCGGGCGCGAGGCGCAAGGCGGGCCAGGCACGCGGCACGCGCCCGTCCCTATCGCCGGTCGCCGCTCCCCCGCTTGATCCAGCGGTCACGTACTCCCCACCACGTGACCAGGAACAACGCCTCCACCACGATCCGGCCCGACATCTTCGACCGGCCCAGGCTGCGGTCGGAAAACCGGATCGGCAACTCGACGACCACCCCACCCAGCCCTGCCACCTGATACGCCATCTCGACCTGGAACCCATACCCGTCGGCCCGCACCGCGGCCAGATCCACCTTGGCCAGGATCGACGCCCGGTAGGCGCGGAAACCCGAGGTGGCGTCGCTGATCGCCAGTCCCAGGGCCCAGGCGGCATAGCGGTTGCCCTGCCGGGACAGGAGGCGGCGGTGCCAGGACCACCGCGGGATCGAGCCACCGGGGATATAGCGGGCTCCGATGGCAAGATCGGCGCCGTCTTCGACCGCCGCGATCAGCCGGGGCAGGTCGGCCGGATCGTGCGACAAGTCGGCGTCCATCTCGATGATGACCTCCCACCCCCGCTCGAGGCCCCACCGAAACCCATCTCGGTAGGCGCTGCCCAGGCCCGATTTGCCCCCCCGGCGCAGCACCTCAATGTGGCCCAGCTCGTCCGCCACCGCCTGGGCGATGGCAGCTGTCCCGTCGGGGCTGCCGTCGTCTACCACCAGAACGCTCGCCGCCGGAGCCGCGGCCCGGATGCGCCGCAGGACCACCGCCACGTTGGCCGCCTCCTGGTAGGTCGGTAGCACGATCAGGCAACGCAGCATCCGGGAGAGCCTACGATGACGGCCGGCATGGCAATGGTCAATGGTGAGCGGGGCACCAAGGCGATCTCGGCTCTACCATCGGTCCAGGCACGAATCCTGGCCTTCGGGGCCATTGTCATCGCCGGCGTGTGTGGGGGACTGATCGGGTTCAGCGCCGTGAAGGTCGGCTGCCACCGCAACTGCGCCACCCCCGAGGGCGTGGGCGGCATCGTCGGGGCGGTGTCGGCCGCGGCCGGGGTGGCCGTGATCGCGGTGTTGGTCCTCCGGGCCATGGGCGAATGGCGCTCCATCAAGGAGAAGCGCGAGCTGGAGACGATGATCGCGGCCGCCGCCGGCGCCAGCCCGCTCCCGTCCCCCGGCGACGAGGACGCCCCGCCCGAGGGCACCTGACCCGCTAGGAGCGCAGCAGCAGCCGGCGGAAACCCTCGGCGTACGCAACGCCCGCCCGGCGGCCCCCCGCCTCGGCTCGCTGACGGACCACGGTGCGCAGCCATGCCCCCGGCTCCCCCACTTGGCTGGCGTGGCACGCCACCGCCTGGGCCTTGCGCTCGACCATGCTGGTGATGTCCACCCAGGCGTCTGGCTCGACCGTACCCGACAGATAGAGCACCGACGCCTGATGGGCCGGGCCGGCGGCAGGAAAATAGTGGGGATTGGCGGCGGCGGGAGCAACGGCATCCAAGGTGGCCCAACCGACCACCCGGTGGTCCCGGTGATTGGCGTAATGCTGGCCGAAGAACACCGCCGTGGGGTCGGGACACAGCACCGCCTCCGGCTTCAGCGCACGGATCAAGGCGACCAGGCGGCCCCGCAGCTCGGCATCGTCTTCCAGCCCGCCGTCGCCATATCCGAGGAAATGGTGGCCGGCTACACCGAGGATCTCGCCTGCCGCGTTCACCTCCTCGCGCCGAAGCGCCGCCAACGTCGCGCCATCCACCGTCGGATCAAGTGAACCCTTGTCTCCATCGGCACAGATGCACACCATCACCTCTGTGCCGGCAGCCGCCCACCGAGCGAGCGTCCCGCCGCACGAGACCTCGGGGTCGTCGGGGTGGGCGTAGATCGCCAGGGCCGACGCCGGAGCCTCCTCCACGACTTCGGCCATGGCCAGGGAATCTACCGGCTCATCACCTCAGGCACCCGCTCACCTGACGGGGTTCACGGCGCGCTCGCGATGGCCTGGCACGCCCGGTCGATGCCCGCGTCGTCGACGTCATGATGGGTGACCAACCGGACCGTGCCGGGCGCGATCGTGCCCGCCACGACACCGTCGCCCTTGAGGTGCGCCAGTAGGGCCGGCGTGTCGCCGTGGCCGAACGCGACGATGTTGGTCCGGACCTCGGCCGGATCGAGACCGGCGTCGGGCCACCGCTGGGCGACCGCATCAGCCAGTCGCCGGGCCCGGACGTGATCTTCGGCCAGCCGCCGCACCATGGTGCGCATGGCGACCAGCCCGGCGGCCGCGATGACCCCGGCCTGGCGCATCCCGCCCCCCAGGCGGCTGCGCTCGATCCGGGCCGCCCCGATGACATCGCCCGGCCCGGCCAGCAAGGACCCGACCGGAGCGCACAGACCTTTGGACAGGCAGCACATCACGGTGGTGGCGGGCTGGGCCAACTCGGCCATGGTGACGCCGGTGGCCACCTCGGCGTGCCACAGGCGGGCCCCGTCCAGGTGAATCGGGACTCCGCCGGCCCGGCAACTGGCGGCCAGACGCTCCAGCTGGTCCACCGGCCAGGGTGCCCCGTTGGCCGGCATGTGGGTGTTCTCGATGCAGACCAGTCCGACATGAGGCTGGTGATGCGCCTGCGCCCGGATGGCCCACTCGACCGCGACGGTGTCAATGGTCCCGCCTGCGTCGGCGACGGTGTGCAGCTGCACCTCGGCGTTGCGGGCCGAGGCGGCGTTCTCGTAGATCACCACGTGCTGCCGGCCCCCGGCCACGACCAGGTCGCCGGGCCGGGTCAGCACCCGGAGGGCAAGTTGATTGCCCATGGTCCCGGACGGAACGAACAGCGCCGCCTCCTTGCCCACCCGTTCCGCAAAGGCCTCCTCGAGGGCATTGACGGTGGGGTCCTCCCGGTACACGTCATCGCCCACGTCCGCTTCGGCCATGGCGTGGCGCATATCAGCCGTCGGCCGGGTCACTGTGTCGGAGCGCAGGTCGACCGCCGGGCGGGTCACGAGGTGCGAGGCTACCGACTGGGTCGCGGTAGAACTACCGGGTGCCGTCATCGCTGCCCCAGGAGCTTCTGGCCGTCGCCACCGCGGCCGCAGCCGCCGCCGCCAGGATCATTCAATCGGAGGCGGGACGGGCCCATCGCGACGTGTCCACCAAATCCTCCCCCACCGACCTGGTCAGCGCGGTCGATCGGGCAGCCGAACACTGCGTGGTGGCGGTCCTGTCCGAGTGCCGCCCCGACGACGCCATCCTGGCCGAAGAGGGGACGTCGCGAGAGGGAACTTCGGGCGTGCGGTGGGTGATCGATCCGCTCGACGGCACGACCAATTTCCTGTTCGGCGTTCCCGCCTACGCCGTGTCGGTGGCGGCGGAAGTCGACGGCCGGGCCACCGTCGGTGTGGTGGTCGACCCCTCCCGCGACGAGACCTGGCGTGCAGTTCGTGGCCAGGGTGCCAGCCTCAACGGTCGGGCCCTGCGGCTCCCGGCCACTATCCCCCCACTGGAGACCGCCCTGGTCGCGACCGGGTTTTCCTACCTTCCTGAGCGTCGCGCCCACCAAGCCCGCGTGTTGGCCCACCTGCTGCCCCGGGTGCGCGACATCCGCCGCTTCGGCGCCGCCGCCCTCGACCTGTGCTGGGTGGGCGCCGGGCGGGTCAGTGCATTCTACGAACTGGGCCTGCAGCCGTGGGACCTGGCCGCCGGGGTCCTCATCGCCGAGGAGGCGGGAGCCGAGGCGGCCACGCTGACGGACGGCACGACGGTGGTGACCGCACCGGGCCTGATGGAGCCGCTGCGCCGCCTGATCGAGGACGGCGCGACCGCGGGGTTGGTCAGCTGAAGAACGCGGCGGCCACGTCGTGGAGCAGTTCCGGGTCCACCGTCTTCAGCTCGGTGACGGCCTCGCCCAGCGGGACCCGCACGATCTGGTCGGCGCGAAGGGCAACCATGTGATCGAAGGCGGCGTCGTGAACCGCCTCGATGGCGGCAATGCCGAAGCGGGTGGCCAGCACCCGGTCGAACGCGGTCGGTGTTCCCCCCCGCTGGATATGGCCGAGGATGGTGACCCGGGTCTCGATCCCGGTGCGTGCCTCGATCTCCGAGGCCAGCAGGTTGGCGATCCCGCCCAGCCGCACGTGGCCGAACTGGTCCACCTCCCGCGACTGCAGGGCCATGCTCCCTTCCATCGGGACCGCGCCCTCGGCTACCACCACGATGGAGGCGAAGCGACCCTTGGCGTGGCGGGCCTTCAGCGTGTCGCACACCTCCTCGATGTCGAAGGGCTCCTCGGGCACGAGTATCTCCGAGGCCCCACCCGCGATCCCCGCGTAGGTGGCGATCCAGCCGGCGTGGCGGCCCATGACCTCGCACACGATGACGCGGTCATGGGACTCGGCCGTGGTGTGCAGGCGGTCGATGGCGTCGGTGGCGATCTGCACGGCGGTGTGGAAGCCGAAGGTGACCTCGGTGGCCGAAAGGTCGTTGTCGATGGTCTTCGGTACGCCCACGATATTGATCCCCTCGCCCGCCAGCTTGTGGGCCACCCCGAGGGTGTCCTCGCCGCCGATGGCGACCAGGGCGTCGATGCGCTGTTCGTTGAGCGTGGCCAGGGCCCGCTCGACCCCGCCCTCGATCTTGTAGGGATTGGTCCGGGAGGTGAACAGGATGGTCCCGCCCCGCGGCAGGATGCCTCGGCACCGCTCCACGTTGAGCGGGGTGGTGCGGTTGTCGATCACTCCCCGCCAGCCGTCGAGGAAGCCGACCAGCTCGTCCCCGTAGATCGTCTCCCCCTTGCGCACCACGGCCCGTATGACCGCATTCAGCCCAGGACAGTCCCCGCCGCCGGTGAGTAACCCAACTCGCATGAGCCGGACATTAGTGCTGCTTGGGCTCGGTCGATTTCGTGAGCAGTCCGACTTCGCGCTCGAAGTCACCGATGTCTGCGAACCCCTTGTACACGCTGGCGAATCGCACATAGGCGACCGCGTCGAGGGTGCGCAGCCGGTCGAGGACCGCCCGCCCGACGTGTTGGCTGCTGACCTCGGGCCCGTCGAGGCGGAGCTGTTCCTCAACCTCGGTGGCCAGGGTCTCCATGGCGGCGAGGGTCAGGGGCCGGTTCTTGGCCGCGGCTTGGACACCGGCTACCAGCTTGGCCCGGTCGAACGGCTGGCGCTGGCCCGATCGCTTGACCACGATGAGCGACAGTTCCTCCAGGCGCTCATAGGTGGTGAAGCGCCGCCCGCACCCCAGGCACTCTCGTCGCCGGCGGATGGCCCCGCCGTCATCGGCCAGTCGCGAGTCGACAACCTTGTCATCAAGGCTCGAACAACTCGGGCAGCGCACGGAGCCGACGATATCCGTCCCCATCCCGGCTGGCCGCTCATGCGGCGCATCCGTTAAGGGATCAGGAGGCGCTGGCCCACATGCAATGGCCGGCCGTTGAGCTTCAGGGCCAGGCGATCCACCTCGGGCCGCGGGTCGCCCCGGTGACCGCGAGCCAGCACGATCGACCACAGGCTGTCGCCGGGCTGCACCACATAGACATGACCCACGCCGGGAGCGGCGCCGGCGGCGGGGGCGGCGACGGAGGACCCGGCAGCGCCGGAGGACCCGGCAGTGGTGAGGGCCCCACCACCGAGTCCGGCCAGCGCCAAGCGCAGGAGCGTCGCGGTCGCGAACACGACGGCTGCCAGCGCCAACAGGGTGACCGCCCTTCGGCGACGGTACACCCGTGCACCGGGACGGTCGAGCCGGTCGACCCGGTCGAGCCGGTCGACCCGGTCGAGCCGGTCGACCCGGTCGACCCGGTCCCGATCATCCCAGCGGTCCAGACGGGCGGGTCGGCCCGGGCCGGCC
>JALYXV010000371.1 GCA_030947025.1 Actinomycetota bacterium
TCACGACCATGTCGCCGACGCGCGTGGTGCCGGGTGAGGCAATGCCGAGATCGTCGAGGACCTGGACGCCGCGGGGGCCGATCAGGTCGCCGCACGCCTTGTCCCTCGGGAAGGCGGCCTTGTCGACGAGGGCGACGCGGGCGCCCCTGTGGGGTGCAAGTTCTCGATTCGGGCCCTGACCAGCCTGCCCGCAGGCTTCGCCGGCACGACGAGACGCTCTGCCGCCGTACTCCCCCACCAGCCAGCCTGCCGGCCAACGGCGGGTTGCATGGGATCGTCTAATCACCCGAGCGGCGGCCTGCGCCAAATGTTGACCGTAGTGGCCTGGACCGCCCCGCCGGGGATGCTGGGCCGAGGGGACCGTGGTCCGCTTCAGGCTGCCCGTCGGTATTCGTGGATGAGACCGCCGAGACGGTCCAGGCGCTCGATTGCGTTACCGGTGTCGACTGTCGTGGGCAGCGGGATCGGGGCGTCGAGCTTGACACCACGATGCGGTCGAGCAGCGTTGTAATGGGCCAGGTACTCGGCCAGCACCACTTCGAGGTGGCGGCGGCCGAAGACGAGCGTCCAGTCGAGACATTCCCGCCGGGCGGTGCCGACGAAGCGCTCCGCGTACGCGTTCGCGCGCGGGGACCGTGGCGGTGTCTTGATGACCCGGACGCCGTCGGACGCCAAGACGGTGTCGAAGCCGTCGACGAACTTGGTGTCGCGGTCACGGAGCAAGAACTTGAACTGTCGTCCCTGGTCGTCGAGGGTCATCGACAGGTTCCGGGCGGCCTGGGTCACCCAGTCGCAGTCGGGGTGGGCGGTGACACCGGCCAGCCACACGTGGCGGCGCTCGAGCTCAATAAAGAGGGGCACGTAGAGACGCTGCAAGGCGATCGTGTCGACACTGAAGAAGTCGCAGGCCAGCACCCCTTTCGCCTGGGACCGGAGGAACTGCGCCCACGTCGGCCCGTCCCGTCGGGGGGCCGGTGGGAGGCGGTGGCGGCGCAGCACGTTGCGCACCGACGTCGCCGACAGCTTGACGCCGACCTTGGCGCACTCGCCGGCGATGCGCTGGTAGCCCCAGCGGGGGTTCTCCCGGGCGAGGCGCAACACCAGCTCGACCGTGTCGTCGTCGAGGCGGCGCGCCGGCCTCGGTGGCTGCGTCCAATACCGGCGGATCCGTTGGCGTTGCCAGCACAACAACGTCGCCGGGGTGACCAGGAACACACCCCACCGTTCTCGAGGGAGACGCCGAGCCAACATCGACAGCAGGCGACGGTCGCTGTCGTTGTAGCGGGGTCGGGGGACCTGGCGTTGCAGGATCGCCAACTGGTGGCGGAGCACCGCGATCTCGACGTCGTTGTCGGCGCCGTTCGGCCCGAGGCGCAACATCCTGAGCACCCATCGGAAGACGAGGAACCGAAGCGTGGCCCACACAGACGCCATCCTCGCACGCGGCCTCGTCGCAGGTCACAAGGCAAATCCTGGTCGTGCACCCCACAGGCGCCTCTACAGTTCGGGTGTGCGTCGTCGATGGTTGTCCGGGAAGGCAGTGCTGCTGCACTTGGCTCTCGCCGCCGCCGCGTCGCTGTGCCTCCTCGCTGGGTGGTGGCAGTTCAATCGGGCTGTGTCCGGCAACCTGCTGAGCTATGGCTACGCCGTCGAATGGCCGGTGTTTGCTGTCATGGCTGGCTATTTCTGGTGGCAACTCATCCATGACCACCCGAACGGCGCCGCCGCCGGCAGTTCGCCGCCCGGCTCGGTACCGCATCGGCCAAATTCACCCCACCAGCCGGGGCGCCAACACGAGGACGAAGACCCCCTACTGCAGGCGTACAACGACGACTTGTGCGGGTTGGCCGCCAGGGGTAGACCGAAGACGTGGCGGAACCCGAAGGGCATGCCTTGACGGGAGCCCTTTTCCGTTACCGCGTGATGGCCTACGTCGTAGGGGTCGGGCTGTTGGTCCTCGTGTTTGTGGGCATGCCGCTCCAGTACGGCGCGGGCGAGCCCGCCGTGGTCGCTGTCCTCGGCCCAATCCACGGATTCCTCTACATCGTGTACCTCCTAGCCGCCATCGACCTCGGCCGCCGAGCGCGATTTACGTTGCTTCAGACGGTGGCCGTGTTCGCCGCAGGTCTCTTGCCCTTTTTCGCGTTCGTCGTCGAGCGGCGGACAACGCGGCGGTTGGAGCAGCGGCTGGCGACCTGTTAGAGGGCTGTGGCGCCCGGGATGTGGTGGGCGCCGAGGCGCAGCAGGCAACCGTCGTGCTGTGCTGCGTCAAGGAGTTGGTTGGCCAAGCGTAACGAGTTGCTGGCTCGCGGCGAGGCCAGGCGCCCAGCCCTGATCGCCGATTAGAGTGCTCGCCAATGCAGGCTTGGCGCTCGCACAGGCTGCTCGCGGTGGTGTGCGTCCCATATGACGGTCACACGTCGGGGCCCTGTCGCCCGGGCGACGACGGCCATCCGCCGACCCGACCCACGTCCACGCTGGGGCGGTTGCCCCGTGGCGCCCTCCACCGGCCGGGCCCGCGGCCGCCGGCACGATGTCTCTGGTGACCCGGGCGACGCCCGGTGTCGGGGAGCGGGTACGCCTCTGCCGCTACGCCGGCACCGTCGTGGCCATCCTCGTGCCGACGTTCGCCCTGGCTGGTTGCCAGGTGCCCGGCTACGGCGCCCCCCACGGGGCGACGACACAGGGTCGGGACACCTTCCACCTCTGGCAGGTCGAGGTGACCACCGCCTTGGTCGTGGGCGTAATCGTCTGGGGCCTGATCTTCTTTGTCATCGTCCGCTATCGCCGCCGGAGTGACGAAGTCCCCTCCCAGCGCCACTTCGTCGGCTCCATCGAGGTCATCTACACAGCTGTTCCCATAGTGATGGTGGCCGTGCTGTTCGGGCTGACGTTCGCCACCCAAAACCGGGTGGACGCCGTGAGCAGCCACCCGGACGTGCGCATCGACGTGACCGCGTTCCAGTGGGGATGGCGGTTCCACTATGTCGATGACGATGTCACCGTCGTCACCAATGGTCTCTCGCAGCCGGTGATGGTGGTCCCCGTCCAAGCAACGGTGGGCATCACACTCGTCTCGTCTGATGTCGTGCACTCGTTTTACGTCCCGGGGTTCCTGTTCCAGCGCAATGCCATTCCCGGCATCACGAACCACTTCGATTTCAATGTGACCAAGCCCGGCGAGTGGGTGGGCAGGTGCACGAGCTTCTGCGGCCTGCACCACTACCAGATGCTGTTCAGCGTCCGGGCAGTCAGCCTCGCTGACTTCCGGTCCTGGGTGGCGGCTCAACCCCACTCCCAGCCCGTCACCACCACGACGACAAGCGCAGGAGCCGCCCCGTGACCGTCGTCGTCGACCTCCCGAGCACCGTACCGGGCCAGCCTGACCGTGAGGGAGGGCATCCCACCGGGCTGCTCAAGTGGTTGACGTCGACCGACCACAAGGTCATCGGCAAGAGCTATGTGGTGACGGCGTTCGTGTTCTTCTGCCTGGCCGGTCTGATGGCTTTGGTCATGCGCAGCCAGCTGGCCGGGCCCGCCAACCATGTGGTCGGACCTGAGACCTATGACCAGCTGTTCACGATGCACGGCACGATGATGATGTATCTGTTCGCCACACCCCTGGGGTTCGGGCTGGCCAACTACTTCGTCCCGCTGCAGATCGGCGCCCCCGACATGAGCTTCCCGCGCCTCAACGCCCTGTCCTACTGGATGTACCTCAGTGGCGGGATCATCCTCACCTCCAGCTTTTTGACCTCCGGGGGCGCCGCCGATTTCGGCTGGGTGGCTTATGCCCCGCTGTCCAACGCCACCCACTCCCCCGGCGTAGGCGCCGACCTGTGGATTGTCGGGTTGTTGCTCGCCGGTCTGTCGACGGTCGCCACCGCCGTCAACATCGTCACCACCGTGTTCACGCTGCGGGCGCCCGGAATGACCATGTTCCGTCTCCCGATCTTCGTGTGGGACATGCTCGTCACCTCGATGCTGGCGCTCATGGTCTTCCCGGTGCTGACCAGTGCGCTGGTCCTGCTGTTCGCTGACCGCCACCTTGGGACCCACATCTTCGACGTGAACGGCGGAGGCGTTCCCATCTTGTGGCAGCACCTGTTCTGGTTCTTCGGCCATCCGGAGGTGTACATCACCGTGCTGCCCTGGTTCGGGGTGGCTACCCAGATCTTCCCGGTCTTCTCCCGCCGGCCGATCTTCGGCTACAAGGGCCTCGTGTACGCAACGCTGGCCATCGGCGGTCTGTCGGTCGGGGTGTGGGCCCACCACATGTTCACCACCGGGGCCATCCTGCTTCCCTACTTCAGCGCCATCTCCTTTCTCATCGCCGTCCCTACGGGAATCAAGTTCTTCAACTGGATTGGGACCATGTGGGGTGGCCAGCTCAGCTTCGAGAGCCCGATGCTGTTCTCGTTGGGCTTTATGGTGGTATTCCTGCTCGGGGGATTGAGCGGCGTGCTGCTGGCCTCGCCGCCGATCGACTTTCATGTGCACGACACCTATTTCCTGGTGGCCCACTTCCACTACGTGCTCTTCGGCGGCACCGTGTTCGTCGGCTTCGCCGCCACCTACTTCTGGTACCCGAAGATGACTGGGCGAATGCTGCGCGAGAGCTGGGCCAAGGTGCACTTCTGGCTCCTGTTGGTCGGCTTCAACCTCACGTTCCTGCCCCAACACGAGCTCGGCCTTCGCGGCATGTCCCGGCGGGTCTTCAACTACGGGGCCGGGGACCACTTCACCTTCCTCAACCAGCTCTCCACGACCGGCGCCTTCTTGATCGGCGTCTCGACCCTGCCGTTCCTGTGGAACCTGTGGGTGTCGTGGCGCACGCCGGTGATAGCCGGCGACGATCCCTGGGAGGGACACACCTTGGAATGGGCGACCACGTCGCCGCCACCGGAGCACAACTTCACGTCACTCCCCCGGATCCGTTCCGACCGGCCCGTCTGGGATCTCCGCCACCCGCCTGCCCCCCAGCCCAGGTCTATGGCGGAGAAATGAGAACCGAAGGGCGCATCTTCGCCGCCACGGCCGCGTTCTTCGTCGTCATCGGCCTCATCTACTGGTTCACGAGCTACGAAGACGCCGGGACGGTGCTGCTGGCCACGGCCGCCGGCTTGGGTGTTGTTCCCGGCGCCTTCTTGTTGTGGCGCAGCCGGCTCATGTCCCCCCGACCCCAGGACCTCCCCGACGCCGTCCAGGCTGATGGTGCGGGCGAGATGGGAACGTTCCCGGGGCCCAGCATCTGGCCCGTGACCCTGGCCGGCGGGGCTGCCCTGTCTTTGGTCGGGCTGGTATTCGGGATCTGGAGCGCGCTCCCCGGCGGGGCGCTGGTCGTCTTCGCCCTGATTGGCGCGACGGCCGAGAGTCGCCGCGGCAGCGGTCAGGACGCCTGAACGCCTTCGAACCAACGTCGGACTCGGTGCCACGCCCACAGCAGGAGAGCCAGTCCGCCGGCCCCGGCGGTCAGGGTCAGGAGCGGCACATTGAGCCCTGTGCTGGTGCTGGTGCTGGTGCTGGTGCTGGTGCTGGTGCGCTGGTCGGGGAGCAGCGTGATCGCCGGCTCGCTGGGGGCGTCTACGACCAAGGGTGCGGCCGGGCGCGCGCTGTACCCGCCCGACGGGGTGCGCACGATGACATTCGGCGGTCGGCGCTTGCCGGCGCGCGACTTCGTCAGCTCTCGGCACAGGCGATGGGCGATGAACCCGGCGATGAGCGGCAAACCGACAAGCAGTCCCCGCATGGTCCAGATGATGGCGTTCTCCGAGACGTGCAGGTATGTGGCCAAAACGTCGTTGCCGCCCGCGGCGAAGAGCACCACATAGAACGTCAGCGTGGCGACCCCCATCGCCGTGCGGAGGGGGCTGTCCCGTGGCCGGTTGAGCAGGTGATGTGACGCTCGGTCCTTGGTGAAACGAGCCTCGAGGAACGGCCACAGGGCCAGCAACGTGAAGGTGATCCCGGGGAGGAGGACCCCGGGGAAGAAGGCGTTGGCCACGGTGTGGTGAAAGGCGCGGATCTCGAAGTTGGGCCAGACCCGCAAGGCTCCCTCCAACCAGCCCATGTACCAGTCGGGTTGTGAGGCCGAGCTGATTTGAGCAGTGTTGTAGGGGCCGTAGAGCCAGATCGGGTTGATCTGGGCCAGCCCGCCGAGCCCGGCCAGCACTGCCGCGGTGGTAGCGAAGAAGCCGACGCTCTTGGCCGCGTAGGTGGGCCACAGCGGCGAACCGACCACGTTGTCCTCGGTGCGGCCCGGACCCGCGAACTGGGTGTGCTTTTGGTGCCACATGATGGCCAGGTGGGCGCTCAGCAGGCCCACGATGAGTGCAGGGACGATCAGAATATGGATCACGTACAGCCGGGAGATGATCGAGCTGGACGGATATGCGCCTCCGAAGACGAGGAACGCGGCCCACGTCCCCACGACCGGGATCGACAGCATGATCGAGTAGGCGATCCGCAGCCCGGTCCCCGACAGCAGGTCGTCGGGCAGCGAGTAGCCGGCGAAGCCGTTGACGATGGCCAACACGAGCATGCCCACACCGATGATCCAGTTCAGTTCCCGGGGGCGGCGGAAGGCGCCGGTGAAGAAGACGCGGCACAGGTGCACGACGATGGCGCCGATGAACACGATGGCCGCCCAGTGGTGCATCTGGCGCATTACCAGTCCGGCCCGGACGCTGAAGCTGATGTCAATGGTCGACCTGTAAGCCTCCGACATGTGGATGCCGCGCAGCGGCCCGTAAGGGCCCTGGTAGACGACGTCCTTCAAGCTGGGCACGAAGAAGAACGTCAGGTAGGTGCCGGTGAGCAGTAGTACCACGAACGAGTACATGGCGATCTCGCCCAGCATGAACGACCAATGGTCCGGGAAGATCTTGTCGAGCGCAGCCCCCACGAATCGGGAAGCGGCCAGCCGGTCATCCGCCCAGCGGGCGGCGCGGGCAATGACTGGCCGACGACGGCTTGCCGACCGGTGCCGGTGACCGCTTCGGCCGCTCATCGCCGGTTCCAGAAGCCGGGTCCGACCGGCTCAGTAAAGTCCCGCTGTGCCACCAGGTACCCCTCGGCGTCGACGGCGATCGGCAGTTGGGGCAATGAGCGGGGGGCAGGTCCGAACACCGGCCGGGCGCCTTGGAGGACGTCGAACAGCGACTGGTGACAGGGGCACAGCAGCTGCTGGGTGTCTCGCTGGTAGAGTCCCACCGGGCAGCCGGCATGGGTGCAGACCCTCGAATACGCGAGGTAACCCTCGGGCGACCACGTCTCGCGGCCCGGACGGGTCACGACCGGCGTATCGCTGACCCGGATCAGCACGACCTGGGAGTCGGCCGCGTCGGTGTGGCCCTCGGGGAACACGGTGGCCACGCCGCCCACGTCCAACGCATCCGCTCGGATCGGTTTGCCGTTCTCGTCCACCATGCGCGAACCGGGCCGCCACGACGTCTGCAGCAAACTCCGCCCCGGGTTTGGGCCGAGCGAACGGATGGGGAACACGAAGGCCAGGCCGAGCGCACTGGCAGCGCCGACCAGCAGGCGGCGCAGGACGGTGCGGCGCTCGATCGATTCTTCGCCCCGCTCGAAGGCGGCGCCGAAGGTCCGTCGCGCCGCGTCGGTCGACGTGAGCTGCTCGCGTTGTTGGACGTAGGGTCCCTGGGGCATGAGGTACTTGCCCCAGGCCGTGATCCCGAAACCGAGACCTCCGATGGCGACGGCTAGCAACGCGCCCTCGGCCTGCGGCTGGCCGCCAACGGCGTAGACGCCGGCGAGGGACAACGCGGCGATGATGGCCACGATGAACCCGACGGCGATGGACCGCGCCGATCGCCGCTGGTGCCGCTCGCCGCTCGCCGCGACGCCGTCGGGGTGTCCGGGCGGGTCGGCGCCGAGGTTGGCGCTGTTGTCGTTCTGCTCCTGCTCGGTCACTTGTCCTCCTCGTCGCCTATCAGGCCTCGGCCCTGGTGCGGTCACCGACCCAGTAGGCGACGAGCATCAGGCCGGCGACGCCGAACAGCAGCCCCACGAACCCTTCGGCGATGGGACCGACGTGGCCGAGCCCTGCCCCGCCTCGATCCTGAGGATGGTGCAGGTACTTCACGTAGGCCACGATCTCGTCTATCTGAACGGGGCTCAAACGGTCGTCGAACACCGGCATGTTGGCCGGCCCGATGCCCATGGCCTCTGCCACCTGCAGCGGCGTCGCCTGGTGCAGCGACGGGGCGTAGGCGCCGTAGGCAAGCGCCCCTCCGATCCCGGTGGCGCCGTGACAGGCCGCGCAGTTGGCGCGGAACAGGTCCCCGCCTCGCGCCACTGACACGCCCACCGTGTCGACCACCGGGATGGACGGTCCCCCGGGCCCGAGCGAGGTCACGTAGGCGACGATGGCGGCCCGCTGGTCGGCGGTGAACTCAGTGGGTTTGCGGGGTGACTGTATCGCCGGGGTGGCCAGGGGCATCCGCCCCGTCGATAGATACCAGTCGACGTCGGCTGCCCCAACGCCGACTAGGGTGGGGCCGTTGGCGGTGCCGGTGGCGACCTGGCCATGGCAGCTGGAGCATGCCTGCACGAACAGCACGCGCCCCGGGTCCTGGGCCGCTCCGGTCGCCGCTGGCGCTGGAGAGGGCACTGGAGGCGTCTGGGCCCCGGCCCGACGGGCGTGCGTGGCGCCGGCCGCAAACAGAGCACCGGCAACAACCACCAGCAGGGCGGGGCCGAGGTTTCGCCGGGTCACTTGAGCAGGAACAGCGTGGCATACAGCGCCAGCCAGACAACGTCGACGAAGTGCCAGTAGTACGTGACGACCTCGAGCACGGGCCCCTCCCCAGGGTCGGTCTGAGAGCCCGACATGCGCAGGAGCACTGCCAACATCGCGACCAGGCCCCCGATGACGTGCAGGCCGTGGAAGCCGGTCATGAGGAAGAACAGCGAACCGTAGGCGTTCGAGGATGCGCTAAACGGCACATGGCTCCACTCGTACCCCTGGTTGGCGATGAACACCACGCCGAGCGCCAGGGTGAGCACGATCCAGCGTCGAGCTAGCGCGCGCCGCTCACCCCCAAGCGCCCGCGCGGCAGACTGCATGGTGGCCGAGGACGCAACCAGCACCACGGTGAACAGCCCGGCCTGCAGGGTGTCGAGCTTGACGCCGGCGGGCGGCCACACGGGGGTGGCGGCACGGATGGTGAAGTAGGAAGCGAACAGTCCCCCAAAAAACATGAGTTCAGACGCCAGCCATACGGTGGTGCCGACGGCCAACATCGTCGGACGGTGCCGGTCATGAAGACGAACCCCCCCAGCGCTGACCTCGGCAATTTCGCTCACCACTCGGTCACCGGAGGCGATGCTAATCCGCGGTCAGGCCGACGTCCACGGACCCGCCACGGATTACAGTCATGGCGTGGTCGCGGCCAGTCTCGGCGTCACGACAACACCCGCGGTGTCGCTGCGCACGCTGGTGCTGGGATGGCGACTGTCGCCTGTGGTGACCGCGACGGTCGCCGCCGCCGCCGTCTGGTATGTGGCGGCACGCGGACATGTGAAGGCGGGCGGACGTTGTTCGACTGGCGGCCGAACGACGGCCTTCCTCGCCGGTCTCGCCGTCATCCTCATCGCCCTCGACTCGGGCCTGGCCGCCTATGACGAGAGCGTGTTTGCCCTGCACGTCGTCCAGCATTTGCTGCTCGGGATGGTGGCGCCGATTCTGCTGGCCCTGGGCGCCCCGGTCACGCTGGCCATACAAGCCAGTCGGCGCCCCATCCAGCGCCGCGTTCTCGGCGTTGTCCATTCCCGGGCGGTGGCCGTCCTCACTCATCCCCTGGTCACATGGCCACTCTTCGGAACCACGATGATCGGCCTGTACTTCACACCGCTCTACGAGTTATCCGTCCGCCATCCGGTCCTGCACGACGTCGTCCACGTGCACTTCCTGGTGGTCGGAATGCTGTTCTTCTGGCCGGTGGTAGGGCTCGACCCGACTCGGGGGCGACTCCCCTACGGAGCGCGTCTTTTGTATGTGTTCCTGGCCATTCCCTTCCACGCCGTCGTCGGGGTGGCGCTGCTGAGCAGCACAGCACCGCTGTACAAAGCCCACACCCTCGCTGATCAGCAGGCCGGGGCAGCCATCATGTGGGGTGCCAGCGACTTCGTGGCGCTGGCCGCGGTGGCAGTCGTGCTGTCGCAGTGGATGGCCTACGACGAGCGAGAAGCAGCCCGCGAGGACCGACGACTGGACGCTCTGGACGCCCTGCGCAGCATCGACCCGCTCATCGCCTCACCAGGCGTCGCCCGCCACGGAACTTGAAATAGCTCAACGCGGCCGCGTCGCGCTCAGTCATGGGCGGCAGGTTCCATTTCCGCTCGATCAGCTTCAATATCGGCGTGTGGTCCCACACGGGGTCTCTACCCGCCTGCAACCGACCACCGGCCAGTCAGGCGTACTTACCGCGACCAGCACCACGGGGCAACATCCCCCAAGTCAACGCTGACGGCACCCGGACCCGGTCCCATGCCACTGGCGGAGAGGTGGTCCCATCGGACTGGCGGGCGACACGGAAGTCGCCGAGGATCGACGGAGCGACGATGACAACCCGGAGAGACCGCAGCCAAGAGGCCCGCTCTGCCTCGGCCTGCTCAAACCGTGGAGACCAATAGTGCGAAATCCCAGGTTCCGGCGCACAGGACGACGTCGGCGGACCTCAACTCACGCCACGCCCCCCCGGCCCCTCGTATTCGGTCTGTCCTGCCCTTGGTCAGCATCTTCCCTTTCGATAGCGAGCTGTACCCCACTGCCGAGGGGTCGGGGCGCGGACTCGCCGGTGTCACCGTTGGTGTCATCCTGCTGGGCGTCGACTTCGGGCTCCTGGCGATGCTCGTCGGTTCCAAGACCGGCAGCCGGGGCACCGCCCTCGGCGTCTCGTCAGGCGTCGCCGCCGCCTCCTACCTGCTCAGCTCCCTCGCGCCCGCCGTGGCCTGGCTGCACCCTCTGCGTTACCTCTCCGTCTTCTACTACTCGGTCGGTGACAACCAGCTCACTTACGGTATGGGGCTCGCTCAGCTCGCCGTGCTCACCGTCGCCGGCATCCTCCTGATCATCGCAACCCAAAGAGCCTTCGAACACCTCGACGTGCCGTGAGGACACCGAAGCGCCCCGGCGCCCGACGCCCGACGCGGCACGGTCGTCGTGGTCGCGGTGGTCGTGGTCGCGTCGGCCACCGACTGGGTGGAGGCGTCGAACTCGCGCAGTCATTCCGATGGGGCCTGACAGGCCGATCCGATCAAGCGCGGGAAGTCCTGCACGCGACTCGACCCCGGCCTGTCGTGGGACCGAGCAACTGGTCCTCCCGCCGGGCGCCACCCCGGGGGCCTGGGACCACAGCGTCTCGCGGCTGAGGACCGCAACGCGGCGGCCGCCTACGCCGTCACCGTCGTGCATCCTATGGAGGCCCAGGCCGACTCGCGCAGCAGGCCTTGTCATCCACGGTGGTGCACCGAAATTCGACACCAACGACTTGTGGTGTAACCGACAATTCATCCCTCTCGACCTTGAGCACCCGCCAACCGAGGTCTAGCCTCCTTTGAGCCGTCCGTTGGCGACCCGCCGATCGCCGCCCGAAGTGAATGTCGCCCCGGACCCCGGTGACTCTTACCCGTTCAGCACCGAGCGGAGGAGGCAACATGAAGGGGTCACCTGCTACGCGACGGCCGTTGTCCGGAGCCGACAGCCAGGACCGAAACATCGTTGACCCGCCCTTCGTGCCGTCTACCGGTGTGTCAATGGTCGTGGGGCGGGCTCTGGGGACGGTGGTCGTCACCGTGCACGGCGACGTCGACCGACTCGGCGGTGAGTTCCTCGACGCTGTGCTCGCCGATCTGATCGATGACCAAGGGAACCTGGCGGTCGAGGTCGACCTGACGCAGGCTTCCCTCGCAGCGGGAACAGAGAGGGTGCTTGTCGCGGCCGTGGGTCGAGCCCGACGCCACGGCGCCAAGTTCATCGTGAGAGAACCGCCGTTGCACACCCTCGCGGCCCTCCAGCGAAGCGAGTTCGCCGACACGATCGAGATCCAGGCCCGGAAAGACCACCGTTCAGACCCCGGCGCAGGAGGACGCTGACGATGCCGGACCGACAGGATTATTGCAGCGGATGCGGTCAACGTCCCGAGGAGCTCCAGCCGACGGAGGCCGTGGCGTTACTGCGTCTCCTGCAGCGGCGCAGCACCACCCTCGCCCGGCGCGGCCGGACAAAGCCGTCCCGAGCCGCCCCCAACGTCCATCGGGCCCAGTCGACGGCTGCCGCCGCCGGCCGGGTGCTCGCCGTGTTGGCTTCGACTGACCGGAGGCTGCGTCGCCTCTTCGCAGAACCCGAACCGTGGACCACCGTCGGCGACGCGCCCTGCGAGTCCCCGGGGATCGCCAGGTTGGCGGCCTCGGCGGCGGACACTGCCGAACGTCTCGTGGTCACCATCGCCTCCGCCAGCGCCGAGGATTGGTTCCGCCGCCGCTCCGACCAAGATGTCAGCGCCGCCGAGCTCACGTGGTTGGCGCTGCACGAGGCGACCCACTACCTCGAAGACGTGGAGCTCGCTCTCGCCCACAAGCCGACCCTGACGGTTCGAGACCTCAACGCGGATGAGTCGCCCATGCCAGTCGGCGTCCGACGCCTCCCCAGCCCGACAGCGGTGCCGCTCAGCGTGGTTTCGCTCTGCGGACCGGTCCAACCATCAACAGCGGCATCGCGCCGATGGTCACCAGGAGTGATCGGCTGGGACGACGCCAGCTGAACCCAGACCACTTCGTCGCTCAGCCGCCACGACCACAACTCCGGTTGCATACGCCTCCGACATCCGACCGATTCGACATCGAGAGTGAAGACGCCCCCACGGTCACGACAACTACCAAGCACCATCACGAGGTAGGTGTGGCGCAGGCGTGGCTCTTCGATCGGGATCAGTGCCGGGGTTGGTCTTCGGCTACCAGCGACGGTCCGAAAGGTGCCGCTACGCCAGCCTGAGACCGCACCCCTAGCAGGAGAATCCGGGAGGATGGACTCCACGCCGACCGGTGCATCGCCGTCTAGGCGACAGGATTGGTCACCGAGTCAGGTAGCAGCCTGCGGGGCCGGCCGGTTCAATGTGCGCGGGACGGCAACGCTGGTTGCGGATAGCCGCAGCGCTCGCCGGGCCGCGCGACGGCGGCCCCGCAACGTCAGCGGGCATGTGTTCGAGATGTGTCGAGACCCTGTCGGTGGCCGGCGCTGGGATCACCGCGATGGCCAGAGCCGGCGTCCAAGTCTCGATGTGCGCGTCGGACCCGACCGTTCGGCGCCTTTCGGAACTCGAGTTCACGCTAGGTGACGGACCCGCGGTCGTCGCCTACGAAAGCGGCGTACCGGTTCTCGAAGCAGACCTGATCAACGCTGCGCCTACCCGGTGGCCAGCCTTCGCCGGACCCGCGGTCGACTCGGGCATCGCCGCCGTGTTCGCTTTCCCCTCTCCACCTCGGCGCGGCCCGCCTCGGAGCGCTGGTCTTGTATCAGACCTGCCCCGGCCCACTCGCCGACGACACCTACGCCGACGCGCTCGTCGCAGGCGACATCATCGCCAGGGTGGTGTTGACAATGCAGGCAGGGATGCCGGAGGACGCGTTGATGGCCGAGCTCATTGGGCGAAGCCCGGCGAATGAATTCGGACAAGAGTCCGGTGTGGTCGCTCGTCGATCCGGGGTTGCCCGATGCCGACGGGTTCGAAGTGCTCACCGATCGCGGCTGCGCTGCAGCCGACGAACTGATCGTTCAGAAGGTGACCGGTGATGTTGCTGATCAGGCGGGCCCGTTGGCGGAAGCCTGGCTTCTTGGGCTGTGAGATTGAGAGTATTGCCGGTCCGTTCCACGCTGGCTCGTACCGAGCTGATGCTGCGCGTCGGCTGGAGTGAAACTACTGGCGGGCGTTGCCGACGACGCTGTCGAGCCAGCGCCGCGTCGTCGTCCGAGCGGTGGTCACACGGCCGAGCGTGGTGGCGACCCGGGCGGTGGTGCGGGCCTGGCCCGGGGCGGCGCCGTCGAGTAGCTCGTTCCAGAACACGCCCCACCCCCCGGCCAGTGTGCTGCCGATACCGGGCAGCGAAAGGATTCGACCGGCGGCGGAGATCGCCGCCGGTCTCGGTAGCAGGGTGGCCTGGCCGGCGGCCGCGATGCGGTGATATGGGAGGTGGGCCTCGGCCAGGTAGGCCCGGTAGCGCATCGCGGTGGTGGCCGGGTTGGCGCCGCCGAGGATGGCTTCGGCGGCGGCTCGTCCGCTGCCCATCGCCTGGGCGATGCCCTCACCTTGTAGCGGGTTGACCAGTCCGGCGGCGTCGCCTACGAGCAGGACTGGACCGGCCGCGGGCGTGGTGCCGATGATGCCCATCTTCAGCCAGCCGCCGAGCCGGGTGCCAGGTGCGGGCGTACCGGCGAGGAGGCCGAGATGGTAGAGGTGTTCGAGGAATGAGGGCAGCAGGCGCACCGCCCGGGCGGCGGAGGTCCGTTCGGCCAGGGTGCCGACTCCGAGGCCGACGTTGGCCCGCCCGTCGGGTCCGGGGAACAGCCATCCGTAGCCGGGAAGGGCCCGCCATGGTCGCGGTTCCCATAACACGATGTACGGCACGTCGACGCTCTGAGCGAGGTAGCAACGCAGCGCGAAGCCCCACAGGACCCGCCGATGATCGACCATTCCGGCGACCTCGGCCACTCGGCTCGTCGCCCCGTCAGCCCCAATGACGAAGCCGCCCCGCAGCCGTGTCGCCCCGGTGCTCACCCCACTCAACTCGAACCCTTCTACCCCGTGGTCGCCGACAAGGGGTTCGACGGCCTGGCCGTCGAAGGGCACGGCGCCCGCGGCCAGCGCCGCCTCCCGCAGGGCCGCGTCGAGCTG
>JALYXV010000372.1 GCA_030947025.1 Actinomycetota bacterium
CGATCATGATCGACCTCCTCCGCTCACCGGAACCGACAATCGCGCCACTCGCCATGCCCCTCACGGGCAAACCGGGTCCCTAAGAGCCCGGCCTTAATCGCCCGATTTAGGCGGTAAACGAGTACCATTGGGGTTGTTGTTGTCATGCACGAAGTTGTCCCGGATGACCGTGCAGGAGTGAGTGCCGGTGGGGCCAATGGCGCCTCTCGGGCAGGCGCCGTTCTGGGGGGGCGGGGCGTCGTCGTTGTTCAACGAGTTGGGAACGATTCCCGCCAGATTGTCATTGAACTCGGATCGCTCAATAACAAGGTGACCGCCGGAATTGGTCCCGGAATAACCCAGAGCGCTGTGGCTGCCGTGGGCGTCGTCGAGCACGGCGTGGCAATCGCCGCATGCGCCCACGTAAAAGGCCGAGTCCCCCATGTTGTTGGCCGCGGTGTGCTGGATGAGGCCGGGCCCACCCGAGTTGCTGACAAAGATGCCGTAGAGGGCCATGGGCCGACCACTACCGGAGAAGAACGTCGAGGTCGCCGTTACATAGGCGGCGCGGTATGCGCCCAGGCCAACCTGGCCGCTTCCGTCGGCCCCGTTGAACCACAGCTGGTTGCCGTTGTGCCCACCAGCGCCAGAAAGGAAGTTGCAGATCGTCAGGTTCTCGACTGTGACCCCGGACGCTCTGAGCACCTCGACTCCGTTGCGGCCTTGACCCGCCGGGCCGAAATCCTGGGCGGAAACGCCGACGCCGCAGGCGGCTGTGCTGCCGGGTTTGCTGCCGTCGACGACGACGGCGTTGCGATCCATGCCTCGGAGGTGGATCCCGGGGGTCGTGACCAGCACCCCGGCCGGTGTCGTCGACGGGGTGCGATAGTCGCCCGGGCCGACGAGAACCCAGTCGCCCGGTCGGGCCGCGTTGGTCGCCGCCTGGATCGACGGGTACTGCCCGGCCGTCCCCTTCCAGCGGCCCACCAGCAGGGCACGAGGGCCCCCGCCGCCGGCTGCGGTCGCCGCCGCCGGTCTCGCCACACCCGACATCGCGGTGGCCACCAGACACACGCTGGCGAGGATCGACGACCGCCTCAGTCCGTTCATACCCCGCAACGATAGACGTGGTTTCCCGGGCCGCTCCGGGCCGGGCTGGGACCGGTCGCCGCCCAGGTCCGACGGGGGACGACGGGGGACGACGGGGGACGACGGGCTAGTATCAACGGCCGCCCTTTCCCAGATCATGAGAGGAGCCCGTGCCATGCGCTGGACCCTTCCGAGCGACCGCATCCCAGCGGCCTGGTTCAATATCGCCCCCCACCTGGATGAGCCACTGGCTCCGCCGCTGCATCCGGCGACACGGCAGCCGATCGGGCCCGATGACCTGGCCCCGCTGTTCCCGATGGCGCTGATCGGCCAGGAGATGTCGGTCGAGCCCTGGATCGACATGCCCGGCGAGGTGCTCGACATCTTGAAACTGTGGCGGCCGACCCCGTTGGTTCGGGCCCGACGCCTGGAGCAGGCCCTAGACACGCCGGCGCGGATCTATTTCAAGGACGAGTCGGTCTCGCCCGCGGGATCGCACAAGCCCAACACCGCAGTGGCGCAGGCGTTCTACAACAAGGCCGAGGGAGTGACCCGGCTGACGACGGAGACCGGGGCGGGGCAATGGGGGAGCGCCTTGGGCTTCGCCACGTCCCTGCTCGGGATGGAGTGCAAGGTCTACATGGTCCGGGCGTCGTACCAGCAGAAGCCCTACCGGCGGGTCATGATGGAGACCTGGGGAGCCAAGGTGGAGCAGTCGCCCGTTGACGACCCCTCCCATCCAGGCTCACTGGGCACGGCGATCAGCGACGCGGTACGCGATGCTGCCACCGACTCAGCGGCGCACTATTCGCTCGGGTCGGTGCTCAACCACGTTCTGCTGCATCAGACGGTTATTGGGTTGGAGGCGAAGGAGCAGCTGGAATTAGCAGGTGAGGAAAAGCCCGACGTCGTGATCGGATGCTGCGGTGGCGGTTCAAACTTCGGTGGGCTGGCCCTGCCGTTTGTTCCTGATCGAGATGTCGAATTATTGGCGGTCGAACCGTCGTCGTGCCCGACTCTCACCGAGGGTCGTTTCGAATATGACTTCGGGGATACTGCCGGTTTGACCCCGTTGTTGTCGATGTACACGTTGGGGCACGAGTTCGTCCCGCCGTCCATTCACGCCGGGGGATTGCGGTATCACGGCGATGCCCCGCTGATCAGCAGTCTGGTGAAATCCGGACGCATCAAGGCCACGGCGTATCCGCAGAGCAAGGTGTTCGAGAGCGCCGTCCAATTCGCCCGGATCCAGGGCATGATCCCCGCGCCTGAGACCAGCCATGCGGTGCGGGCCGCCATCGATGAGGCCCTCAAGGCCAAGGAGGAGGGCGCGGAGCGGGTCATCCTGTTCGGCTACTCCGGTCACGGGCTGCTCGACCTGCAGGCGTATGACGACTTCCTGAACGGCCGCCTCGACGCGGGCTGAGTAAGCCCTCCTCTGGGCGGTGCCGGGGCACGACGCGAGGCATACGCTAAGCTTAATCGGGGCATCCTTGGCTCAGCCCGGCTCAGCCCGCGACGGGGGAACATGCCGATCGGTGTTGAAGACATCAGGAGTGGAGCCGGCGATCACGTCGTTCAGTTCTACCAGCGCGAGGCCGACCTGGTTTACACCGTTGCGGCTAACCTCTTCGACGCCCTCCGGGCCGGGGAGACGGCGGTGGTCATTGCCACTGGGGCCCACCGTGACGCCTTCGAGCGCGAACTCATGTCGGCCGGTATCGAATTGGGTGAGGCCCGGGGCGACGGGCGCTACGTTCCGCTCGACGCCGCCAGCACGCTGTTCCAATTGCGCCGAGACGGCCGAATTGATCGCGATCGGTTCAACTCGGTAATCGGAGGAGTGCTCGGACAGGCGGGTGCGACGGGGCGGCGGATGCGGGTTTACGGCGAGATGGTGACGCTGCTGTGGGAGGCGGGTCAGGTCGCGGCCGCCATTGAGCTCGAAGGGCGTTGGAACGATTTCGGCCGGGATATGCCGTTTTCGCTCCTTTGCGCTTATCCGAGTCAGGCGGTGGCGGGATCCCAACATTCGAATGCATTGAGAGAAGTCTGCGCCCTGCACTCGACCGTCGTTCATCCTGACGCTCGCCATTGGGAGGTGACCCGAGACTTCGGCGCCGAGTTTGGTGCGCCACGAGCGGCGCGCCGCTTCGTCGTCGACCAACTGCGTTCGCATGGTTACGGCGAGGATCTCGTGAACGATGCGGCACTGGTGCTGACCGAGTTGGCCGTCAACGCACTTGTTCATGCCCGGTCTGCGTTCACTGTCGCCCTCTCTTGCGATCGCGGCGCGGTGTGCATCTCGGTCTGTGATTCCAGCTCGGTCCTCCCGCGGCGACGCGATGAGGACCTGATGAAGCAGTCCGGCCGCGGTCTCGGCTTGGTGTCTGCTGTCTCCAGCCGCTGGGGCGTGAAGTCGACGGCGGAGGGCAAGATGGTATGGGCGGTGTTGGGGCCATGACTGCGATCATCGACAACGTCTTTCCCGATGAGTCGGCCCGGCTCTTGGTCGTTCGGCGCTACGAAATACTTGACACTCCACCCGACGGTGCCTTTGATCGCATCACGGCGTTGGCCGCCCGGCTGTTCGGCGTGCCGATCGCCATCGTGAGTGTCGTGGACACCGATCGCATCTGGTTCAAGTCTCATCACGGTCTGCCTGAGGTCTCCGAGATCGGCCGCGATCCTGGGTTGTGTGCGTCGGTCATCCTGCAGGATGGACCCGTGATCGTGAAGGACGCCGCCGCTGATCACCGGACGCTGGCCAATCCGTTGGTTGCGGGCAGCTTCGGGTTACGGTTCTACGCCGGTGTACCGCTGACGACCCACGACGGTTACAACCTCGGGACGCTTTGCGTCATCGACCGCGAACCTCGTGAAGTCACCGCGACCGAGATGGCGACGCTCGAAGACCTGGCGGGACTGGTCATGGACCAGCTCGAGTTGCGCCTCGCCGCCCGGCGGACGATCACCCGCGAGGAGCGGCTGCGCCACGAGGCCGAGGAACTCGCCGACGCCCTGCAGGCCAGCCTGCTGCCCCCGCGCGCGCCGGACCTTCCCGGGATGGAGCTGGCCACCCGCTACCTCGCCGGGGAGCAGGGATTGAAGGTCGGGGGCGACTTCTTCGACGTCTTCCGCCTGGCCAGCAATGACTGGGGCATCGTCCTCGGTGACGCCTGCGGCAAGGGCGCCCGTCCTGCATCGTTGGCCGCCTTGGCCCGCTGGACCATCCGCGCCTCGTCGGTCCACCATTTCAACCCGAGTGACGTTCTGTGCGACGTCAATGCCGCGATCCTTTCCGACAATGACGCCATCCTCGACGGCCATTTCTGCTCGGCCGTGTTCTCACGGCTGGAGCTCGATACCTGTGGGGCCTGGCTGACCCTGGCCACCGCCGGGCACCCCCTGCCGGTGCTGGTGCGGCGGTCACGCCAGGTCGAGTTCCGTGGCCGTACCGCCCTTCCGCTGGGAATGTTCGATGCCATCGAACCGGTTGACGTACGGGTCGGATTGGGGCCGGGCGATGCCCTGGTGTTCTACACCGATGGGATCACCGAGGCTCGGAGCGGGAGCGGCGAAACCTTCGGCGAAGACCGGCTCATCGGAGCCCTGCTGGAGTTCACCGGCATGTCTGCTGACGAAATCGCGGACGGAATAATCGAGTCGGCCCGGCGATTCGCGGGTGACTCCTTCGGTGACGATGTTGCCATCCTGGTCGTTCGGGTTCCCGACGATGCGGGGGATGAGCCCCTGTCCCGGGTCAGCGAGGCGACCGGGTTGCCGGTCGAACGACTCAAGCTCCCGGGCTACCACCACGGGTGACGGTCGGCATCCTGCGGTAGCGGTGCCGAGGGCGCGCCGTCCTCAGCGGCCACGCGTGGGACGGTTGGCCCGGGCGGGCCGGGAGCTCCGCGTTGCGCGAGGGAGGGCTGCGGGACCGAGGTAGTGGGATCCCGGGCCGAGGGTGTGGGTCGGATCGACCGGTGACGGGAGCTGCATCAGGGCGATGGCGTGATATTTCAGGTCCCACATCGACGTGACCGCCGCCTTCAGCGCATCCGGCTTGCCGTTGAAACTGGTGTACAGCGTGTCGACCAGGGCGGAGTAGGTCTGGTCGAAGCGCGTCTTGGCCGCGCGCCGCCGCGAACATTTCGCGACCGAAGCTACGTATCGGCCGGGAAGCGGTGGCGGCGGCTGAGTCGATCGTAGGCAGCCAGGGTGTTGGGGTGGAGGCCGGAAAAGTCGCCCTCCAGCTCTAGAACCACGTTCATCTCATCCATGATCCGCTCAATCTCCTGGCTTTCACCGAGTACATCGGCGGCTTCCATCAGCCGGACCCAGAGACGTTCGGTGTATGGCTCGGCGAGGTGCCCACGTCGGGCCGCCCAGCGTGCCGCCAGCGGATCGCCCGCCTCGAGAAACAGGCCAGCGGCCAGGTCGGCTGCGTCGGCGACCTCGGCTTCGATATGCCGGCCATGGCCCTCGGTGTGAATCCAGCCATAGGTTCGGCCAGAGATGACGGCCTCGAAGGGACGACCGCGGACGAGCTCGAGGGCGCGCCGGAGGGCGGCCGCCGACTGGTGCTCGCGTCCGAAGCGATGCAAGGCGCAGAATTGGCCCCAATCCGACTGCACCGCGGACCCCAACTGGTAGCGCTTCTCGCGGCCCTGGCCCTGGGCCGGAAGGAGCCGGGCCGCGCCTCCGAGGGCGGTGCGCGCCACCGAGACCGTCGAGTCCCGGGTGGAGGAAAGCACGACGCGAGCACCGCTCGATCCCCACAGCGCCTCGTCCAACTCGGACTCTCCAACGCCGTTGGGGTGCATGGCCAGGTAGACGACCAGCTCACGGGACTTGGCCCGCTTGAACTCAGTCGCCCCGTCGACCTCGACCGAGCCCAGGACCCGCACCAGGATCGGGGGGCGGCCAAAATCGGGAGGCAGGTCACCGCCATCAGGTCGGGCGCGGTGGGACCCATGCACCCGCGCCAGCCGTTCCGATAGCGACGGCTCAGCTGGTGGGGTCAAGCGATCGATACCGGATCCATTGGTGCCGGTCGTGGGCCCAGGGTATTCGACGCTCACTTCGACCCGGTCGTAGGGCGGATCCGCCAGGCCGGCACCGGTGTCGTCTTCAGCAACGGAGACGAGCTCTTCGATCGCAGCCATCGTGGCGGCGTCGAGAACCGTCGGTTCGATGGCCAGGCGGAGGGGGTTGACCGGGCACGGTTGGGCTCCCGCGTCGATCTCCCACCGGGCCCCCGCGCCGGCGTTGACGGCTACTGCGGCCACACCGTTGCCTGGTTGGGCCACCGCCGCCAGCAGCTTGAATTCCTCGGCGCGGAGCCGTTGGGCGCAGAGCACGATGACCGGTGGCCAACCGTCGCCTGCCATCCCCCGTACCCGACCGCTGAAGACGTCGTCGCATCCGTGCTGCCGGACCGTGGCCGACATGACCTCGGCGGTCGTGCGCAACTCGTCGGCCAGGTCGGCGAGCGAC
Source organism: Actinomycetota bacterium (assembly GCA_030947025.1). Lineage (GTDB taxonomy): Bacteria > Actinomycetota > Acidimicrobiia > Acidimicrobiales > Palsa-688 > JALYXV01. Next base: position 6,568 of record JALYXV010000372.1, read on the forward strand.
GACACGCTCCGGACGTTGGCGGTCGCGGCCAATCCGGGAGGGAAGGCGACCAGGATGAGGCTGACCGCTTGGGCCCACGGAGCGCCGATCAGATGGGTGGCCAGGGCGTAGAGCAGCCCGGCGGCCCGGGCGGGATCACCGCTGACTCCGACCAGCCCAGCCGCCTCAAGGTTGATCAGGGCGTCGCATGTACCCGCCGCGACCCGCCCGAGCGATGCCAGGGCGGGAAGAGGCGCGGATTCTTCAAGTGGGTCGGCGGCCAGGGCGGAGGCATGGATTCGCCAACGGAAGCCTTCGGAGCAGGCGGTCCAGGGAGGAGGGGGCGGCGCGGGTTTGGCCAGCAGGACTTCAACCGTGTCGTCGTCGACGAGGACCCCGAGGATCGCCGGCGGCATCGCGGACTGTTGGCGGAGCGTCTTGACCAAGGAGGCCACGGCGCGCTCCACCAGCGGCATTCGGGCGGGCGTCTCGGTGCGTTGCAGAGCGAGTTCGGTGCCGGCCACGACCGGACGCGGGAGGCGAATCCGACGCCCTGGCGGCCGAAGCCGGGCTTGCCGGCGGCGCAGCACTCGAAGGGTGCTCAGGACCGCCGCGCCGACCAGGCCCGCTTCAACCAAGGCGCGGGTATCGACGCTGCCGGTGGCGGGCCTCCGGTC
>JALYXV010000390.1 GCA_030947025.1 Actinomycetota bacterium
AAGATTCTCGGCGATCAGTTCCTCGACCGGGGTTGGCCGCTCAGAGCCCGAAGGGGTGTCGTCAGTCGGAATTCCCCTCTCTACACGATCCCCACTTTCAGGTAGTGGACCCCGCTAACTGAGCACCTTCAGGGTTATACCGGCCGAGCATCTGCCGGTGTGGTTCCTCCATGGTCGTCTTCTGGACTTGCTTCCGTACTTCGCCAGTGTCGCCGCCGGCAAGGCGACGACAATGGGCCACATTCGGCGGCACCACCTCGATGAACCTGTTTGGGTGCCGACGCATGAGCGGCTATCCGCTCTCGACCGAACGTGTGGTCCCCTATGGCACACCGCTCTTGCGGCGGAGCAGGAGAACCTCGTCTTGGAGCAGTTGCGCGACCTGCTACTGCCGAAGCTGATGTCCGGCGCGGTCCGGGTGCGGGACATCAAGCTCGTGGTCAGGGAAGCGGTATGACCTCGTTCATCGCCGAGTCAGCGGTCGAAGAAGTGTGCCTGGAGTTCTTCGCTGAGCTGGGCTGGACGGTGCTCTATGGCCCGCAAATCGGCCCGGGCGAGCCGGCGGCGGAGCGGGCCTCGTACCGGGATGTGCTCCTGGAGGGCCGGCTGAGAGCCGCGATCCGTCTCTTGAACCCGGGCATGTCGGCGGCCGAGGTGGCGGACGTGGTGGCAACGTTCCGCCGGCCCGAGAGCCTGGACCTTAAGACGGAGAACTGGCGGGCGTTCGCAATGATGACCCGTGGGGTTCCGTTCGACCGGCGACTGGGCGATGGCACGGTACGGTCGGACCGGGCCCGGCTGGTCGACTTCGAGGACCCGGCCCGCAATGACTTCGTGGTGGTCAACCAGTTCTCTGTCCAAGGCGACCATCACACCCGCCGGCCCGACATTGTTGCCTTCGTCAACGGCATCCCGGTCGGGCTGATCGAGTTGAAGGTCCCCGGCCAGGAGCGGGCCACAATCCGCGGTGCGTTCGACCAGCTCCGCACCTACGCCGCCCAGATCCCCGCCCTGCTCACGTTCAACGCCTGCTGCGTGGTGTCAACCGGTACCCAGGCGAGGATCGGCCCGCTGCCGGAACGCTTCGAGCATTTCGCCCCGTGGAAAACCATCGACGGCAACGGCCTCGCCCCAGCCGGCAGCCCGGAGATGGCGGTTCTGGTCCGGGGGGTGTTCGATCCGGCCCGGGTCCTTGACCTGGTCAGGAACTTCGTGACCTTCGGCGACGAACGCTCCGGCCTGGTGAAGCGGCTGGCGAAATACCACCAGTTCCATGCCGTCAACAAGGCGGTGACCGCGGTGCTGGGAGCGATGGCCCGCGATGACGGCCGCGCCGGGGTGGTGTGGCACACCCAGGGGTCCGGCAAGAGCCTGGAGATGCTGTTCTGCGTGACCAAGCTGATGGCCCATCCGGCGATGGCGAACCCGACCGTGGTGGTGATCACCGACCGCAACGACCTGGACGACCAGTTGTTCGACGAGGTGTTCGCCCCGGCCCGGACCCTGCCCGAGACCCCGATCCAAGCCGAGTCGAGAGACCACCTGCGCCGGGTGCTCGGCGAGCGGGCGTCGGGCGGCATCGTCTTCTCGACGATGCAGAAGTTCGGGCGGTCAAAGGACGAGCGCGACGCCAACCGGAGGTTCCCGACCCTGTCGGAACGGTCGAACATCGTGGTGATCGCCGACGAGGCGCACCGCACCCAGTACGACCTTCTCGACGGCTTGGCCCGCAACCTGCGCGACGCCTTGCCCAATGCCAGCTTCATGGGGTTCACCGGCACCCCGATCGAAGCGGGCGACAAGGACACTCGGGCCATCTTCGGGGAGTACATCGACATCTACGACCTGACCCAGGCGGTACGTGACCAGGCCACGGTCAAGGTGTACTACGAGGCCCGGCTGGCCCGAGTGGAGCTACCCGAAGAAGCTCGGGACGCCCTTGACGCCGGCGCCGACGACGCCATCGAAGGCGCCGAGGGGGCCGAGGGCGAGCGGTTGAAAGCCCGGTGGGCGCGGGTAGAAGCGATCGTCGGAGCAGACAAGCGAGTCTCCCAGGTGGCGGCCGACATTGTCGACCATTGGGAGAAACGTCAGGCCGCCGAGATCGGCAAAGGGCTGATCGTGTGCATGTCCCGGCGAATCTGCATCGCCTTGTACGACCAGATCATCAAGGTACGCCCCGACTGGCACTCCGACGACGACGCCACCGGGAAGATCAAGGTGGTCATCACCGGATCGGCCTCCGACGGCCCGGAGTACAACCAGCACATCCGGAACAAGGATCGGCTGCGCGACCTCAAGGAGAGGGCCAAGAACCCCGACGACCCGCTGGAGTTGGTAATCGTTCGGGACATGTGGCTGACCGGCTTCGACTCGCCGTCGCTGCACACCATGTACGTCGACAAGCCCATGAAGGGCGCAGCGCTGATGCAGGCCATAGCTCGGGTCAACAGGACTTTCCGGGACAAACCCGGCGGCCTCGTCGTCGACTACATCGGCATCGCCGAGAACCTCCGCTCGGCGCTTGCCGACTACACCGCCCGGGATCAGGCAACCCGCGAGGTGGGAGCCCCGATCGCCGAGGCGTTCACGTTGCTGGTCGAGGCCCACGAGGTGTGCACCGAACTGCTCTACGGGTGCCCGTGGCGCGAGGCGCTCGACTCCGGCAGCGACCGGGCCCGCATCGAGGCGCTCATGGAAGCGTTCAACCATCTTCTCGGAGGCGTCGACCTGGACCTGCCCGACCGGTTCGTTCACCACGAGCGCCGGGCCCGCCAGACGTTCACCATCGCCGCCTCACTGCCCGAGGCCGCCTCCTACCGGGACGACCTGGCCTTCTTCGCAGCCGTAGCCGTGGAAGTGCGTCGTGACCGCATGAGCGACGACGAAGGCGGAGGCGGCGACGTGGAGATGGAAACCGCGCTCCGCCAGATCGTCTCCGAGGCAGTAGCTGCCTCAGGGGTGGTCGACATCTACGCCGCTTCGGGACTGGAACGGCCCGACCTCAGCCTCATCGACGACGACTTCGCCCGCAGAGCCGCCTCCGACCCCCGCCCGAACCTTCAGATCGAACTGCTCCGCCGACTCCTCAACTCGGAGGTGCGAACACTGGCCCGGACCAACGTGGTGGCCGAACGAAAATTCTCCGAGATGCTGCAGCGGGCCATGAAGGCTTACACCAACCGGTCGCTCACCGCCGCCGAGGTGATCGCCGAACTGGTCGAGATGGCCCAGCAGCTGAAGATGGAGTTCGACCGAGGCGCCAAACTCGGTCTCCGAGACGACGAGCTGGCCTTCTATGACGCTGTGTGCCAGAACGACTCGGCGGTGATGGAACTCGGCGACGAGACCCTGAAGAAGATCGCCCAGGAGCTGGTGGTGGCGGTGCGCCGCAACGCTGCGGTGGACTGGGACAAGAAGGAGCAGGTCCGGGCCTCGATGCGACGCCACATTCGCCGGCTCCTTCTCAAATACCGTTACCCGCCCGACAAGCAAGACGCCGCCATCGCTCTCGTCATGGACCAGGCCGAACGACTGGCCTCCCAGGTTGCAGCCTGACGCAGTTACGACGTGCCGTCGACGGAAGCGACAATCGTCCACCCCAACCACTGCCAATCTTCCTACTCGAGTGGCGGGTCCCCTGAGTAGCGGTGCGGTGGGCGTTGGGCGACCGGAGGGTGCCGGTGCCCGGTACGTGCGAGTTCCTGGAGGCCGGACACCGCGTTGCACGACGATCGACAGCGCCCGCGGTGGGGTCGACCCCAACCCTGCCTCCCTGCCGGAGCACTGCCAACCAGCGGGAGAACGCGTGCCCGAGCTCAAGTTGCTGGAGGTGACTGGCTCGTCCGCCGGGCGGCGGGGGGTGCGAACAGGCGGACGCGCATTCCGTCAATGATCTCACGACCCCTGTGACCATGGCCCTAAGGCGTTGATCTCAGATCGCACTCGGCCGCCATGAACGCGGGTGGCGGTCGATGCCGCCCCGGGCCCGCAGTTCGGCGCGCAGGTAGACGCGCTTGATGAGGTATTCGACCTGGTCGCCGATGAGTCTGCGGCCTCGGACGTCGAGAAACAACATGGGGGCGGGTGTTAGAGGTCGTGACCGGGGAAGTGGGTCCCGGCGACAGGCGGATGGCGAGGTAGATGTCGAGTACCCGGTCCAGGCTGGCTTTGATTGGGGATGGCGCGGGCGGTCCGCCACAATGTCACACCCTCCGACCAGAATGACGGGGTCAGCAAGGAGCGTCAGGCATGTCGCTGTTCGACCTCGGCCAGGTTCGGATCGAGAAGCTCATCGTTCATGAAATCCCGCGCCATTTCGTGCATTCGGCAACGCCGACGACACCGGGTCTAAGCGAGGTCGAGAGCCCTCTCGACCAGACTGTCAAGAACTTCTTCCGGGAGAAACTTGCCGGGAGCCTCGGGACGGCCGCCTACGAAGTACAGCTTGACCCTGCCACGACCTCGCCCCTGCCGGGGTGGATCGTGGCGCTGCTATCAACGCATCCCGCGGACCTCGTGGCCACGTCCCAGGACATGGCCAACCACCTGCACCAGTCCCAGCCGGCGATCAGCCCGGAGGGCCTCCTCACCGTCATCCAAGCGCGCGTCGAGAACCGTCGGGCCGTCGCCATCCTCAAGCTGGAGAAGGAAGAGGGCACCCGGGTCCGACGCCAGCAGCTGCAGGGCGGAAGCACGCTGAGCGTCGACCACGTCCGGGACCTCATGCTGACCGGCAAGACCAAGGTGTTCAAGGTCGGCCTGTTCGCTCACGTGGGGGGCGCTTCCGGGCCGATCGAAGGTATGGTCTGCGACCGACAGAAGGGATACGGCGGAACCGTCGCCAATTTCTTCCTCGAGCGCTTCCTTGGCTGTCGGCTCAAGGAGCTCCCAGAGCTGACGACCAGGCGCTTCTTCGACGCCGCCGAGCGATTCATCAACGAAGACGTAGAGGAGCCCGAAACCAAGGCGCGCTACCAGGTCGCCCTCGCCGCCGAGCTGGGCGGGACGCGCGCCACGGTGTCGCCGCAGGCCTTCGCCAACACCAACCTCGAGACCGACGACCGAGCCGCGTTCATGGGAAAGGTCAGCGAGGCTGGGATCGCCCAACCCTCCTTCGCCAAGGACACTGGGCTTGTGGCGAACCAGCTCAAGCGGATCCAGTGGAGCTTCGCAAGTGGCGTCGCGGTGCTGGCCTCCCCGGACAACTTGGGCCGGGAGGTGCAGGTGGAGGACCTCGACGACGGTCGCACCCGTCTCGAGGTGACTGACAAGCTCAAGGACCAGCATGGCCACCGGTAGCCGTGACGTCAGTCACTGATCTCGATGCCGTCCGCGTCCGATTCCTGGCACAACGACCGCAACTCGACGTCTTGCGCGACCTTGTCGAAGCGCGACTGCGCGAACAGCTGGCGGCGCGCCACCTGGTGGCCGTCGAGGTGGAGACCCGCGTCAAAGACGTCGCCAGCTTCATCAAGAAGGCGCTGCGGAAGGGATACTCGGACCCCTGGGACGACATCCGTGACAAGGTCGGGGTCCGGCTTGTGGCGATGTACGCGGATGTGGTGCCGGAACTCGAGCGAATGGTCAACGAGTCGTTCGCGGTGCATCACTACGAAGACAAGCGGACATCGCTTGAGCCGAACAAGCTCGACTATATGGGAAGCCACTTCGAGGCGTCGATCCGCGACGCCGATGCGACCGCCGACGTCGCCGGTCTCGTCTTCGAGGTGCAGGTTCACACCCAGGCAGAGTCGCTGTGGGCGGGGATCTCACACGAACTCCTCTACAAGGCGCCCGACGCTCCACCCAACAACATCAGCCGAGCGCTGTATCGACTGCTCGCCCTCGTCGAGTTCTTCGACCTCGAGGTTGCGCGAGCCCGCAGGGCGATCATGGACCAGCCCGGCTTCCCCGAGGCCCTAGTGCTCAGCGAGCTCGAGCGTCACTTCTTCTCGCTCACAGCGCACCGAGCCGACCCGGCGTTGTCGCGCTTCGTGATCGGCGTGCTGAGGCCCCTGCTCTCCGATGACGAGCTGACGCGTTACCCGGAACACCTCGAGCGGTTCGTGTCCGAGCATCGGGACAAGCTGCGGGGTATCTACGAGGACTACATCAACGACGACCGCAACCCGCTCATGTCCCAGCCCGAGAGCTTGCTCGTGTTCGAGAGGCTCGAGAACGACCTACAACGAGTGCCCGATGTCTGGGTCGCGCAGCTTCCCCCGGGCCTGCTGCGATCGTTCTCCGAGATCTGGGGGACGCCGGTCGATGTCGGACCCTGAGGAACCTCCCGCGCCCGACGGCGACGGTGGGGTAGACGCGATTCAGTCGGCGTCGACCGGTGGGTCGGCGCCAGGCTGGATCTTCGCGCTTGAACTCGCCTACCTCGGCACGCTAACGGCGTTGGCAGTGCTCTACCACCAAAGCTCGGGGCTGCGCCGGCTGGTGCCCGACCCCGCCGGGCCCATCCCTGTCGGCGTCGCGTGGTGGGGAGCCGTCGGTGGCGTCACCATCAGCCTGACTGGCATCTTCCGCCATTCGCGGTCTTGGGACAGCTCGTTGAACATGTGGCACAGTGCGCGGCCGGTGCTCGGTGCCGTCATGGGCACCGTTGGCTATCTGATCTTTGTCACCGTGATCCGAGCGACCGGCAACGAGGCGAGCAACCGGCCCGTCGGCGCGCCTGTCTTCTATCTTGTCGCCTTCTTGCTCGGTTACCGCGAGGAAGTCTTCCGAGAGGTTCTGCGCAAGGCGGTTGACGTCCTGCTAGCGCCGGGCCGCCGGCCCTGATCGATCTCCGGCCTGGCCCCTCTCTTTGGGTGGAACCACCTTCCTCGGCTATACCCGACCGGGTTGCCGACGATACCGAAGCCCGCTGTCCGCTGGTAGTCGCTCGCGTCTCCATGGCAAGGCCCGCTCTGTGGTCCCCATATCCGCATTATGGGGACTAATCTCCAGGTCGCCGCCTGACGCACTACGGCATGCCGCTGAGCAAGATGGCCCCAAGCAAGAGTGGGTGCCGACGTGACAATCAGTGAGCACGCTCGGGGCACTGCTCCCCCACCGGCTTCGAGCCACCACGATACGTCAGTATCGAACAGATGGAGCCAGGTAGTGAGCCCGGCGCTCAGTTGGGGGTGGATGGGGACCTCACGGACGCGTTGGCCTTGCCGTAGATCCACATCGTCCCTTTGCGAGCGGGACCGCCTGCCTGTTCTCTGAAGTGGTTTCGGGGTCCCGCGACCCACGTTCTGACTCGTTCTCTGAAGTCAGTGTGGGGAGGCCCCTTCAGAGAAGGAGTCTTCTCTGAAGCTGGCGGACCGCACCCCCGGAGCGGTCACCGTGGTTGACTTGAGCCGTGTTCCTGGCGAGGGCCGACCGCGAGTTCCGGGCTCTCGTCGTCGCGCGCCAGCCCCAATAAACGATGCCGGAATAAGACCGGCATCGCTATTGGGGCTCGGCGGCCGGACCGGCTTAGAGCCAAGTTCCTAGAACTGGCGCCGGGAGACCTGGCACGAGTTGTCTGGCTGAACTTGTTCGGTCCCTCTCGTCGACCGTCGTGCGTTCGTCCGCTCCGGAAGGTAAACTCCGGAGAGGAATAGGGAACTCTACGGGCGGCGCACAGCCGGCGGCGTTTGCGTCCCTGCGTTCCGCGACCGATACCATGAGTAGATGTTCCAGTGTTGATTAGCCTGGTTCCCGCACGTCCACTGGTCGATGATTCCTCCGTTTTGCCCACTCCAACCCAACACATCGACGCACTTGCCGCTGTTCCAGTTTATTAAGGAGCCCGCATACAGGCGGAAGAACTGGGCACCAGTACCGTTGCATGGCCACAATTGAAGCTGCACGCCATTGTTGAGCGACGCGTTGGGGACGTCCACACACTCATTATAGGCTCTATTCCTGATCGTGTACACATCATAGCTGCCCGTGTAGGGATCATAGTAGGCGGTAAGCATGTACACCTGGTTCACATTCCCCCAATCACAGGTCCATTGATGCATTCGCGGCCCAGTAGCGCCGCCATTGCTGTCCATGCACAGCCCGGAGTTCGCGTTCTGGAGCAACGATCCGTAATATGCCCCAGACGGTTTCGTCGGTCCGGAAATGGCGGCAGTGGCGGCAGTCGCGGTCGCAGCGGGGACAACGGAAGCGACGAAGCAGGCTACCCCGAGTGCTAGGACAACCCTCGTTGTGACTCGACTGAGGAGTTTTCGCGGGGGGCGAGACTGGTCGGGCTTCACAAGCAGTGTCCTATTGCTCATTGACCTTTCTCCTTCCAGGGGTGAAGTCGCCTCGCAAGAGCCCGGACAAAGGGAATGTCCATTGGGGATCCGCGCCCGCCCTGAAACGACAGCCGACGGCTGATCCGACAGACCCGTCCTCTCGGACCTCCGGCTCGGCTGACTCAATTGACTTCTTGTCGCCATCGGGATTCTCCTTTTCTTCGTGCCCCGTTTTCCGGGGATTCGTACAGTTGATGCTCTGGGCTTGATTTAGGTTGACTGCGACAAGGCATTTTGTTGTTTTGTTGTTTGCGAACGTCCGTCCGTCGAAAGTCGAACCGCTAGCTCCGATGAACAAGTCGCACACGACTTAGTCTCGGCCGCCGACGTTCGCCGATGCATCGCTCGGTGGAACTGTTGTTCGTTTCGCATTCGGACGATCACGCATTGGCCGTCGAAATCAGCACGATGGCGACAGGGACGAACCCACTCCCGCTACTCACGCAGTCGGTTTGGTGGCAGCACGGGCATCGACATCGGCGCCGACAGAGCGCGCCGTCCCGAGACGGTCTTGCAAAAGGTCGCTACGGACTACAAGGCCTGCGCCCTAAGACGCACGGCGAATGCTTCGAGGTCGGATGGCGTCAAGGCCTGATAATCACTTGGCAGCTCGACCATGCCAGCACCGTAACCAATCGCCGCGTCAAGCACGGCGTGGAGGTTGGTGTACCTGTGGGCTGCCGCCGTCTGAAAATAGATCGGTGCGCCCTTCGCTTTGATCTTTGCGTACAACGCATCGTACAAAGGGCCAAGTGGGGGAGCATCCCGCAACGAGTTGTTGCCGAGCACGCAGCGGGCACCTAAGGTCTTACGGCAAGAATCGATAAGCTGTTCGGTGTATGCCTCATCTGTGGCGGTGACTACTTTCTTGCCGCTAACGATCACCTCTTGGTACGGGTTGAAGGCCAGGGCCGAACGGGTCAGTTTCCAGACGGCGTGGTCCGCGATCTCGTCTGTTTGACACTTTTTGTCGTCCGGGAGGTTGTAGCCCGCGTTGCGGTACTCCTGCAGGTTGGGGCTATAGCTGATCTCCCGGATCATTGGTTCGGCGTAAATCGTCATGCACCGGGTGATGGCTACCTCTTCTACTTCTGGGACGTTGTCATAGGTGGCCGCCAGATGGGCCATCAAGTTTCCATAGGCCGTCTTGAAGTTTGGCCGCCAGAACCGGCCCACCGTCCCGCAAACCAGTGAAGGGCCGTCGTTGTTGCAAATGTTCATAGGCGCACCATCCAATGTTTTGGCCCAGTCTGGAGCGTCGAATCCGGTCATGACCCGCAATTTCACATGGGCCCCAGCCGAGCGGGCGGCGGCGATCTGCTGGTCAATTGCACGAAAGTCGAATTGGCCCGGGCTGATCTCCAGTGCCTTCCATGTCACTTCCGCTACCCATCCGGTCACTGCCGACGAATAGGTAGCCGGGGGAGCGCCACCCGACCGGGCGATGAGCCCACTGATCTGATGTTTCAGTCCGGAGGGGATGCCGGGAGCAGCGACCGTGAAGGGCGCAGCGATCGCGGCGGGAGCAGCGATCGCGGCGCCGAGAGCAATTGCGAGGAATGCCACGAAATTGCCTCTACTCGGCATGATCGACCTTTCTGGGCGAAGCTCGGCTTCGGAGGGTGGGCGCTCGGTCCGCCCGGATCGAACTTGGTTACCTCCTCGCACACGGCCCGGCCGCGAGCCCCAGGGCCTTGCGAACAGTCCTCGGTTGAATCGGTGACGTTGCCTGTTCATGTCGCCCTACCCTTTCATCGCGGATGTCCACTCGGTCAGGTGCCTTCGGGGGGAAGATGCTCTTGGGGGCTCTGGGGTTGAGAGGTCGGGGAGACGTAGTCCTTTGTACTTCTTCTGGCGTCCCCGCTCAACCTTTGGAGGGTCTCGTGCATCGACTGGGTAGGAGCCATGTCTCCGCAGCAGGTCGGTGGGCCTCGATGACCCGCTGAGCAATCCCCGACGGCTTGTGCCACTGAGCGCATAATGAGAGGATTGACGATGACTTCGGCCAGCTGTTCGAGGCGCACCACCTGCGGGCATACCACTTGGCCCTTCTCCTTTGCGGGGAGCCGGCTCTGGCGGAGGACGCCGTCAGCGACGCCTTCGTCGCTGTCTACCGCCCTTGGCGCGAGGGGCGGGTGGTGGATTTCGGACCGTATCTGCGGACAGCTGTCATACGGAACATTCATGGGGTATTCCGCCGGCGTCTACGGGAGCGGCGTGAAGAACGGCGGTGGAGAGTGGAACCGCACCCCGGTGCGGCCTTTGAGGCTGACACCGCCGAGAGTGACGTCCTTGGCCGAGCTTTGGCCCAGCTTCCGACCCGCCAGCGGGCCGCAGTAGTGCTCCGCTACTACGAGGACCTCTCTGAGGCGGACACAGCCCGGCTCATGGGCACCTCAGTCGGTACCGTGAAAGCTCACGCCTCGCGAGGCTTGGCCCGCCTCAGGCCGCTCCTCGAGCGTGCGGAGAGCTGCGATGAGTGACACCGACGTCGAACGTCGTCTCCGCGAGGCCTTGCAGAGGTCAGTCGTGGCGGAGATCCCCTCTCCGAACCTGAAGGCCTCGGTCGAGAGGCGGATCCTACGTTCGGTCATTGAGCCCCAACCTTCCGGCGTCGGCCTGATCGGATGGCTGCGGTCTCCGCACGTCGCCCGCCGAGCGCTCGCGGTGGCTGCCGTTCTCGTCATTCTCCTTGCTGGGTACAGTGCGGTGGCAGAGGGCCCGGGCCGACGCATCGTCGCGACCGATGGCGGGGGCCCAGGCCCCAGGGTTCCGATCGTCATCGGACCGCTGCTCCCTCGGGCCCCTTCGCCCGGATCCATTGCCTTTACCGTGGTCTCGCAGCAGACCACCGAGACAGGCGTATGGCTCGTGGCACCGGATGGCTCAGGATTGCGACGAATCGATCATTCGCCCCCCCAGGATCCCCAGCTGAACATGTGGTCATCTCGGATCTGTCCCCGAGACGGTGTCGGGGCGAAACTGCGCCGCGACGGCAAGGCACTCCTGTTCTCACCGGGCACAAACTGCGGACTGTGGTCGGTCAACCTCGATGGAACTGGATTGAAGCCCATCAATGCCGGGGGAAGCTGTCAATACGGTTGTGACTGGTCGCCCGACGGTCGGAGCATCGTGTACGAAACCCGGATCGGTGGCGCAACACCTTCAACGCACCTCGTGATATCAGCCGCCGATGGGTCGGCCCCGACCGACATCGGGGTGGGAAAGGCACCAGAGTGGTCACCCGACGGAAAGTTGATCGCTTTCCAGGGCGCGTCCAACAATATCGCGCTGTTCGAGGTTGCGTCCCGGGCGACCAGGCTTGTCGTCTCGGGCGCCAGAAGCCAACCGATCCGAGCTCTCACACCGTCATTCGATCCGGCCGGGAAGCGCATCGTCGTCAAAGTCAACCTCGTGGGCCTCAAGACCGTCGACATCGGGTCCGGTGTTGTCCGGCCGGTATGCGCCGCAGCCGCAAGTCAGGCGAGTGACCCTTCGTGGTCACCTGACGGAGGGTCGATCGCCTACACGGCAGGCGGCGACCACATTGCCATCTGCGACCTGGCGAGCGGAAATGTCAGAGCCCTCCCAAAGATCGGGGACACCGATCAGCACCCCTCCTGGCGATGATCTCCGCCCGGGAACACCGCGGTATCGACGTCGACTCCAGCTCCCCGCCTCGGCGTCGACGCCAGCCGGCTGTCGCGGTGGTGCCTTCTTGCGTGTCGCCATGGCGACCCTGTTAGTGGAACCATATTGCACGAGCTACGAGCCGCCGACAGCACGTTAGTGGAAGCAGCGAGCCGATGTGCTTCCACTAAGCAGGTTTAGTTTAGAGTCGACTTTCGCAGTTCGACGGATGTGGGGATTAGGGGATTGAGCAGGTCATGCGGCTGTTGCGAGGGCTTCGACTAACACCGTTGTCATTTCGGGGCTGAGTTTGTCGTTGGAAAAGGTAGGGGT
>JALYXV010000399.1 GCA_030947025.1 Actinomycetota bacterium
GGAAAGGGATAGCCGCCGACCGCACGCACCGGGCGCCGTCGAGTCTGAGTGGGACGGGCCGCCGGGCCCGAGGCCACCGGAACAGCTGGGCGAGCCGCGGCCTGGCGACGCACCGGTGGGGTTGCGGCAGGGGCGGGCGCCGCCTGAACGCGAGCTGCCCGGACAGCCGCAGGCGCGGGCGTCGCCGGGGTCGGCGCCGGAACGCGAGATGGCGGGGCAGCCGCCGGAAGGGGGGGCGCCTGAAGGGATGCCGGGGAAATCGTCGAGCGGCGCACCACCGCCCGACGGGCGGCAGGAACGAGCGGCGGCTCCGGCTGGGCGACCTCGGTTTCGAGTCGGACGGGCGGCCGCCGGCGCGTCGCCGCAACCGGCGCAACCGGCGCAAGCTCAGGCTCGGGTGCAAAATCGGGTTCCAGCGCACGGTCGGACAAGGGCGCACGCTCGGACACGGGCGCCAGGTCGGGCATGGGAGCCCCGTCGGGCATGGGCGCAAAGTCCGGCTTCGGCTCAACCTCGTGCTTCGGCTCACCGCCACCTTCAGCCCCGGACGTGGGCTCGGCTGCCGGTCCCGCTACCGAGGCTGACACCACCTTGGCGGAACGAGCAGAACGCCGCCGGGCCCGGCGCGATTCCGCGATGGCCGGCTCGAGAGCAGGAGCGACCAAAGGTTCGGGGGCCGGCATCGGCGGGACCGGAGAAGGGGCCGTGTCCGGCGGCTCGGCGAGCGACGCCGTCCACGCCGTGTGTTCGTCCACCTGTTGCTTTTCCCGCTTGCGCCGGGAGGACAACAGCAGCGTTAAGGCCGCCAGGGCGCTACAACCAATCGAAACAATGATGAGCCACGGGATATTGCTGATAAATCCCACCAGGAGTGTGGCCGCGGCCAGCACTACCAAGCCAAAAGTTACGCGAGGTCCCACATTCTTCCCATCTCGGGTCTTTTCAGCGCCAAACTACCTGTCTGGTGTCTGCGTACTACCCATCTTGACTGTTCGAGGCCGAAGTCGCAGCGCGGCCGGCGCATCGGGCGGAACGATTGGATGCGACGGCTCGATTGGTTCCAAACGCTGGTAGGGCTCCCCCATGGCTGGGCGGGGATCGGGTTGTCCGCGGTTCGGCCATAGTGACATGGCCCGCTCAGCTTGGGCGGTGATAGTCAGCGACGGGTTCACTCCGAGATTGGCCGACACGGTCGTGCCGTCGACAATATGCAGTCCGGGATACCCATACACCCGATGGTAGGGGTCGATCACTCCGGTGTCGGGGCTGTCGCCGATGACCGCTCCCCCGAGGAAGTGGGCGGTCATGGGGATATTGAACACGTCGTTCCAGCCCCCGCCCGCGAATCCGCCGATCCGCCGGGCTATCCGCCGGGCGACGTCGTGGCCGGCGGGGATCCACGTCGGGTTGGGCTCCCCGTGGCCCTGCCGGGACGTCAGCCGTCGCCCGAACAGGCCGAACAGGCCGGGTTTGGTGTAGCAGGTGATGGAGTTGTCCCGGGTCTGCATGACCAGAGCGATGATCGTCTGCTCTGACCAGTGCCGGAGGCTCAGGTTACGAACCATGGCGACGGGGTGGCGACCCATCTCGCGCAACCAGGTGAGCTGCCGGGAGCGGCCGTCACCGTCGGCCAGGGCGGTGGTGAGGAAACCCATGGCGTTGCTGCCCTTGCCGTAGCGAACGGGCTCGACATGGGTGTCCTCGCTCGGATGGAACGACGACGTGATGGCGACGCCCTTGGTGTAGTCGGCGTCGCCCCGGAAGGTCCGGGCGCCGAGAATGGCCTCGGAGTTGGTCCTGGTCAACTCCCCCAGCCGGGCCGACAGCCGGGGCAACACCCCTTGGTCGCGCATGCGGTGCAGCAGCCGCTGGGTTCCCATCGTCCCGGCTGCCAGCACCACCTGGTCGGCGTGGAAGATCCGCGCGTCCCGCCCGGGCCGCCACCGGCCGGTGCGGGAGGAGACGACCTGATACCCGCCGCCGGGCGCCGGTCGGATCGAGACGACCGTGGTGAGATCGTGGATGACCGCGCCGCCTCGCTCGGCCAGGTGGAGATAGTTCTTGAGCAGCGTGTTCTTGGCCCCGTGGCGGCAGCCGGTCATGCATTCGCCGCACTGGATGCAGCCCCGCCGCGACGGTCCGACCCCGCCGAAGAAGGGATCGGCCACCTCCACACCGGGCTCTCCGAAGAAGACCCCGACCGGCGTGGGATGAAATGTGTCGCCCACCCCCATTTCCTCAGCCACCGCTTTCATGACCTCGTCGGAGGGCGTCATGGTCGGGTTGGCAACCGCCCCCAGCATCCGTTTGGCCTGGTCGTAGGCCGGAGCCAGTTCGTCGCGCCAATCGGTGATGTGGCGCCACTGAGGATCGGTGTAGAACGGGGGGAGGGGCTCATACAGCGTGTTGGCGTAGATCAGCGAGCCCCCGCCCACGCCTGCCCCGGACATGATCATCACGTCTTTCAGCAGCGAGATCCGCTGCATCCCGAAACAGCCCAGCTTGGGCGCCCAGAAGAAGGAGCGCGCCTGCCAGGACGTCTTGGGATAAGACGTTTCGTCGAAGCGTTTGCCCGCCTCGAGCACCGCCACCCGGTACCCCTTCTCGGTCAGGCGCAAGGCGGTGACGCTGCCACCGAATCCGCTGCCCACGACGACGATGTCGTAGCGGTCTTCCTGGGCACCTTCCGCTTCCGACACGGGGCGATCCTACCGAGCGGCCCGCACCGCACCCGACGCGCTACCCGGTCCAACCCGGTCCAACCCCGTCCAGCCCGGGCCAACCGAGCCGACGCGGGCCGACGCGGGCCCACAGCGGCCACACCCCGCCAGCATCTGGCCCACCCGGCCAAGGAACAGGCCAGAAACCCCGCGGCGCTACGCTCCGCCCGTGGGTGAAGTCTGGGCCATCGTCGTCGCGGCCGGAGCTGGCCGGCGCTTCGGGGGCGCCAAACAATTCGAGCCGCTGCTCGGCCGGCGCGTCGTCGACTGGTCGTTGGCAGCCGCCCAGGCCGCGTGCGACGGTGTCGTGCCGGTCCTGCCGCCCGACCGGCTGGAACCGGGGGCCCAGCCCGGGGGGGCCACCCGGTCGGGCTCGGTGCGGGCCGGACTGGCAGCTGTCCCCGACAATGCCGAGATCGTGGTCGTCCACGACGCTGCCCGTCCCCTCGCCCGCCCCGAGCTGTTCGCACGGGTCATCGCGGCGGTGCGGGCGGGGGCGGACGCCGCCATCCCGGTGATCCCGGTCGCCGACACCATCAAACGGGTCAGCGGGGACCGGGTAACCGAGACCGTCGACCGGATGACGCTGGTGGCGGTTCAAACCCCGCAAGCGTTCCGGGCTGAGGCGTTACGGAAGGCCCACGCCGAGGAGCTCGAGGCGACCGATGACGCCGCCCTGGTCGAGGCCGTGGGCGGGATCGTGGTCACCGTGGCCGGCGACAGCGGCAACTTCAAGCTCACCACGCCCGATGACCTGGTCGTGGCGGCCGTACTTCTCGCCCGGCGCTGATGGCTGCCATCCGGGTCGGGTTGGGTTTCGACGTCCACCCCTTTCGCGCCCAGGCGGACCTCGGCCCGCCCCTGGTTCTGGCGGGCGTGGTGTTCGACGGCGAGCAGGGATTGGCGGGCCACAGCGACGCCGACGTCGTGGCTCATGCCGTCGCCGACGCGGTGCTGGGCGGGGCGGGCCTGGGCGATCTGGGCCTCCATTTCCCCGACTCTGACCCCGAATGGCGGGGCGCCGACAGCATCCGGCTGCTGGCCGAGGTGGTGCGGCTCGCCCGCCAGGATGGTTGGCGGGTGGTGAACATCGACTGTTCGGTGGTCTTGGAGTCGCCCCGGCTGGCTCCCTATCGGGTGGCCATGCAGGAACGGCTGGCGGCCGTCGTGGGCGGCCCGGTCAGCGTCAAGGCCAAGCGGGCTGAGGGACTGGGCGCTCTGGGTCGCGGTGAGGGTATCGCCTGCTATGCCGTTGCCCTCCTCGAAGCGGCGGGCTGAAAAGATCCGGGGCATGGTCTGCCATTGGCGACCAGATGCAGTCGCCAATTGCTGACAACGGGCGGGATTCGAGCGGCTGAGCGGGCGGATGCAGATTGTCTATGGTGACGACATTTTGGCCGAAGGGAGGACCATGAGTTTCCTCAATCCGGGACGCCTGGGCGGGGCTGGGCGGGCCTGGCGCCTTCGGGAAGGACTGAGCCTGAGTTATCTGGATCCCCTGCGCCTGCAATTCGACACGACATCACCAGGGGGAGGTGACGCTCACCCAACCCTGGGAGAAAGTCGGCGGCGGGCAGAACATCGGTCCCAGCTCCCAATACAACCGGTCATCCCGTACGGGACCGAAGCCGCGGTCGCCGCTTCGAGCGCTCCTGGCGTGGACCGGTCGGACCGATCCTGACGCGCCGCGCCGAGTGCTCGTGGGGGCCCTATTTGGGGCCCTGGCGCCGCCCTGCACGCCTGGCTTCGATCCAGCCCGCGGCCCGGGCGGAAAGGCCGGGTCGCCCGCGCCCAGCCGAATCCGCTGACAACGTCTCCTGGGCGGGCCCGTTACCGTTGCTGGGCCGGTAGGCCCAAAGCACGTCACCGCTCGGCGCGGTCACTGATGCCGGCGCCGGCGCGCCCGATGCCCAGGTGATGCCCCAGTCGTCGCTGCTCTGGCGGAACTGCTCGGTGTGGGTTGCGCACAGCCTTAGCGGCCCGGGCAGGTCAGGGCGCGACACCGAGGCCGCGGCCCCACGGTCACAGTCGCTTACGAAACATCGGTCGGCCTCATTCATGGCAGCCATTTCCTGTCCCGTCGCCCGGTGAGGCGCCGGTGCTGGCGCCGGGCCCGGGCAGAACATGTCACCTCACCCTACGACCTCCCGGTGGTCACCGAAGACGAGGGGGGCCAAGCCCACCCGCGGAACGTCAGACCAGGGACGGCGACCGCGGCTCGTCCGCCGCCACCGGCGCCACCCCGTCGGCGGCGACGGGCAGTCCGTCCACGTAGGTGACCGTGTTGGTCCGCACGGCCGGAACCCGGGGCCCTGGCGTGATGATGCCGACCAGGTTGAGGGGATCGGTGGCCGAGATGCGCACGGTCTCCCCGGTGCGGGGAGTACGACGAACCTTGCGAAGTTGTTCGACCGCCTCGGGCAAGGCGTATTGCTCGCCCGTGAACCCGGTCACGAACCGCCCGCCTCGCGCCGTGCCCCGCGCCTCCATCCGCCGGAGGGCCCACAGCACGTCCCGCCACGGAAGCGCCAGCGTCTCGCGTGCCACGAGGTCCCGGAACACCACGCCCCACCGGGCCAGCAACTGCTCGGCCACCGCCTCAGCCAAGGCGTCGCGATCGGCCACCTCCCCCGCCACCGGCAGGAGTGACCACCGGCCGCCACCGGTCGCAGCCCCGCTGGCCCCGCCGGGGGCGCCCACACCCCGGCCCGCTGACGCGCCCCGGCGGAGGCCCCGCCGGGCCTGCCACTGGCGGTGCGATGCCACCTGACGGCCGGCCAGGAGGGAGCGCACGGCGGAGAAGCCGTCGGCAGTCAGGAGGCCGCGCGCTACGCCATCCCACAGCGCCGTTTCCACCTCGGCGGGCAGCCGGCGAGCGGCGGTGGCCAGCTCAGGCAGGAACATGGCCCCGTACTGCCGGAGCGCCTCGATGATGTCGTGGCTGGCACCGGCGGCGGGCTCGGACGGGACGGCCTCGCCCCGGGCCGATTGCATCAGCCAGGCCAGGTCGGCCCTCAGGAGCAGGGTGATCGGGGTGGCCCGAGAGGTGATGCTGGCCGAACCGGTGGCCGAACCGGTGGCCGAACCGGCGCTGCCCCCGGCCTCGCCTTCGCCGCCGCTGTCGCGGACCCTGATCCGGCCCCACGCCACCTGGCCCGAGTGGCACAGCTCGTCCAGCCACCCGGGCCGGTAACGCTCGATCCGAGCCGGGAGGACCTGGGACTCCCACGTCCCGGCGGGGAGCTCGCAGCCCTGCAACTGCTCGATGACGGCAATGAGACCGGACCGGCCCTGGCGCTGGGTACCGGGGGCGACATGGTGCCAGCGCAACAGGAACCGCATCAGGTCCTGGGCTGTCACGGGCTCGATCTCACGGCGCAGGCGCTTCTGGGTGTAGCCGTGGATGCGGGCCAGGAGCCGGCGGGAGCACCATTGTTGATCCCCGACCCAAGGCTCGAAGTCCCCGCTCAGGGCGAACCCTTCTTGCTGCAGGCGGGCCAGGCCGATGGCGACGGTCCCCTCGTCCAAGGCGGTGGCATTGGCCAACATAGAGACCGTCACCGGCCCGAGCGTGTCGAGATGGCCCCGGAGCGCCGAGGCGGCCACGGCATCGCCGTCCAAAGCGGCCCCGGCATCGGTGCCCACGGCATCTCCGGCGAGGGCGCCCGCCCCCGTTGCGCCGGGGAACAAGACCTCGACCTGGTCCCGCTGTTCGGCCGCGTACCAGAGCTCTTGCCCCGACGCGGTCACCGCCGAGGCGGCCCGGTGCCGGCCCAGCAGTTCCTCGTACCAGCCCGACAGGCCCGGGGTGGGACGGGCGACCACCAGGGTCAGCAGCAGGTCGTGCAGTTCGTCGGCGTCGCGCACCTCGGGGGCGGCCTCGGCCCGGACCCGGGCGATGGCATCAGGGTCCAGGGCCGCCAGGTCACGGGCGTCGACCGGGAGACCCCGGCGCAGGGTGACGGCCCGGCTGCGGCGCTCCTCCAGCGGAGCATCGTCCAAGAACGTGTAGGGCCGGCCGTTGAGAATCTCGTGCGACAGCGGCGACGGCTCGGTGCTGTCGCGGCAGGTCACGGTGATGGCACCGCTCTCCAGGCCCTTGACCACCGAAACCAGCCCTTCGACATCCATGGCTTCGGTCAGGCAGTCGTGCATCGTCTGGCGGACCAAGGGATGGTCAGGGATCTCGATGGGCCCGGTGACATTTTCCTGGCAGGCGGCGTGGGCCGGGAACACCGCCACCATGAGGTCGTCGGCCTCCATCCGCTGGATGGGCGGAGGATTCTTGCGCCCGCCCCGGAACCGCAGGACCGCCAGGGAGCGGTTGAGGTTCCACCGCCACCGTATGGCGAACATGGGCGACGCCAGCGCCGCCTGGCGCAGCACCTGGGCGACGGTCGCCGACGACAGGAAACGCGCGACCGAGTCGAGCGGGAAGCTGTGCTGGGGACCAAGCGACAGGAGCACAGCGTCGTCATTGGCCGCGGCCTGCAGCTCGAAGTCGAACGACACGCAAAACCGCTTGCGCAGCGCCAGCCCCAACGCCCGGTTGATGCGGCCGCCGAAGGGGGCGTGAACGATGAGCTGCATGCCGCCGGAGTCGTCGAAGAATCGCTCGATGTAGATGTGGTCGATGGTCGGCAACCCACCGAGAGCCACCTGCGACGCCGCCAGGTAGCGGACGACCATTGCCGCCACTTCCTCGGTCACGCCGCTGCGCTCCGCCACCCAGGCCACCGCGGCACCGACCGGGTCCTCCCGAACCACCTCGGCCTTTTTCCCAGCCCCGAGCAGGCGATCGACGCCGGCCCGGAGGTTGGATACCTCCTCGGACAGCTCGACCGTGCGGGCCGGGGCCTCGCCCAGCCAGAACGGGACCGACGGGGGCGCCCCGCCCGCGTCCACCACCCGGACGGTGCCCGGCTCCACCCGGCGGATGCGCCACGATGTCGACCCCAGCAGGAACACGTCGCCCGCCATGGACTCGATGGCCCAGTCCTCGATGACGGTGCCCACGAAGGTGTCATCGGGGTCGGCCACGACCCGGTAGTCCCCGGTCTCGGGAATGGCCCCGCCCGAGGTCAGGGCGGCCAGACGTGCGCCCCGCCGGCCGGAAAGCTCACCGTTGATGCGGTCGCGGTGGACATAGGCGGCCCGTCGGCCCCGGCCCGTGACGATGCCGTCGGACACCAGCCCGACCACCTCGTCGAACTCCTCCCGGGACAGGTCGGCGTAGGGCGCGGCCCGGCGTACCAGCTGGTAGAGGTCGTCCTCCCGCCAACGGCTGGCGGACGATTCGGCCACGATTTGTTGGGCCAGGATGTCGAGCGGCGCCACCGGCGGCGAGATGGCGTCCAGCCGTCCGGCCCGCACCCCGGCCAGCAGGGCGCAGCATTCGACCAGCTCATCACGAGTCATGGGGAAAAGGCGACCCTTGGGCAGGCCACCCCGGTGGTGCCCCGAACGCCCGACCCGCTGGAGAAAGGTCGCCATGCTGCGGGGCGAGGCAATCTGACAGACCAGCTCGACCGGCCCGATGTCGATGCCCAGTTCCAGCGACGCCGTCGCCACCAGGGCCCGCAGCTCGCCCGCCCGCAGCCTGGTCTCCACCCGGAGCCGGCGCTCCTTGGAGAGGCTGCCGTGGTGCGAGGCGACCACGTCGTCGCCCAGCCGCTCGCCCAGCAGGTGGGCGATGCGCTCGGCCAGGCGGCGGGTGTTGACAAACACCAGCGTGGTGCGGTGCGCGTCCACATAGCCGGCGATGCGGTCGAGCATCTCCGCCAGCAGCTCCGCCGATGCCACCGCCTCCAGCTCGCCGTCCGGAAGCTCGATGGCCAGGTCCAGTTGCCGCTGGTGGCCCACGTCCACGATGGCGCAACGGGGCTCGCCGCCCGGGCCGCGGCGATCGGGCCCGGCGCCGACCAGCAACCGGGCAACCGTTTCGATGGGCCGCTGGGTGGCGGACAGACCGACGCGCACCGGCCGCCGGTCGCACAGGTGCTCCAAACGCTCCAGTGTCAACGTGAGGTGGCTGCCTCGCTTGTCGCGCGCCACGGCATGGATCTCGTCCACGATCACGGTGTGCACCGATGCAAGGGTGGCCCGGGCTCGTTCGGCCGTGACCATGAGATACAGCGACTCGGGCGTGGTCACCAGGAAGTTGGGCGGCCGGCGCAGCATGGCGGCCCGAGCCGACGCGGTGGTGTCCCCATTGCGGACCTCGGCCCGCAAACCCGGCCCCGGGCGCCCCAACCGTACCGCGATCTCGGCGATCTCCCGTAGCGGGGTCTCCAGGTTCTGCTGGATGTCGACCGCCAGCGCCTTGAGGGGAGAGACGTACACGACCTGGGTCGTGCCCTCGACTTCCTCGCCCGCCTCGGCGGCACGGTACAGCGCGTCGATGGCCATGAGGAAGCCGGCCAAGGTCTTGCCCGACCCGGTCGGGGCGGCGATGAGCGTGTCCTCACCTGCCGCCACTCGGGGCCACCCGAGCACCTGGGGCTCGGTCGGCCCATCCGGGAACCGGGTCAAGAACCATTCCCGCACGGCCGGGTGCATGCCCGCCAGCACCTGATCAGCCAGGCCGTCCTGGCCGGGCGGGCGGGGCGGGCCAGGAGGGCCGTCTTCGTCGACCAACGGAGGAGCGAACATACGTTCCCGACAGGTTACCACCGCCACCGGCCACTCGTCACCTGCGTGCCGGGGCGGGAACTCCTTGGAGCAGCCGGAGAATCTCGTAATCCCGGGCGTCGGGCTGGCTCGATCCCCCGAGGAAATACATGACGGAGAACGGGTCGAAGCTGTGGGCCAATCCCAGGGCGTGGCCCAGTTCATGGGTCGCGATCACGGTCATGCGGTCCTGGTCCACTTCGCAGTCCGAGCAGACCAACAAGATCGCCGACCGGTAGTCGTGGCTCTTCCCCACCTTGGGCACGAACAGCCCTTGCTCCCCCTCGGCTCCCTCCCCGGAGATCTGCACGGTCGTGGCCTGGCACACCTCGATTTGGTCGCGGCGCTGGACACAGCCACGGGGACCCGAGGTCAACGTGAACCGCAACGCCGATCCGCCCTTTTCCCAGGTCGACACCGCACCGGCGATGGCCTGATGCCAGCCCGGGTCGCCGGTACGGTCCACGATGGTCAGGTTGCGGTGGGCCGCCGGCCAACGGTCCCCGATCCCGTTGTCGTAGATTCCGATCGGGGTGCCCTGCTGGGCGGTGGCGACGACGAATATCGACAGCGATAGCAACACCGCGATGACCGCAGCCACCAGTCCGGGCAGGCGGGGGTCGGCAGTGGCGTTCACCGATCAGACCGTATCGCCGTGGGCAATTTATGATGGCCCAATGAGCCCCGAACCCGAAATTGCAGCCGTTGGGACGACTCCACCCGATGGTGGCAGCAGCCGCGCCGGGCGGGTCCGGGTCGAGCAGAGCGCCAAACGGGTCCGGGCCTACCTGGCGGGCGAGGTCGTGGCCGACACCATTGCGCCGTTCCTGGTCTGGGAGATCCCGTACTTCCCCACCTATTACTTCCCGAGGGCTGACGTCCGGGCCACCCTGGTGCCGGCCGGGCCGGGTCCGCGTTCGCCCAGCCGGGGCGAGTCCGAGCTGTTCGACGTCAAGGTGGCCGAGGCCACCGCTCCCGGCGCGGCGCTGTGTTACCCGGCTTCCCCGATCCACGACCTTCGTGACGCCGTCCGGCTGGAGTGGACGGCCATGGGCGAATGGCTGGAGGAGGACGAGCCGGTCTACACCCACCCCCGTGACCCGTACCACCGGGTCGACATCCTGGCCAGCGGACGTCACGTCGAGGTAAGCGTGGATGGGGTCACGGTGGCCGACAGCCACCAGCCCCGAATTCTGTTCGAGACGGGTCTGCCCCCGCGGTACTACCTCCCGCTGACCGATATCCGGCTGGCCCGGCTGCGCCCGTCCGACACCGTCACGCATTGTCCGTACAAGGGCGCGGCCAGTTACTGGTCGCTCGAGGTCGGTGGCACCGTCTATCCCGATCTGGCGTGGATCTACCGGGCTCCCCTGCCGGAGAGCCAGAAGATCGCGGGACTGGCCTGCTTCTACAACGAGAAGGTCGACCTCCGGGTCGATGGCGCGGCCCAGGACCGTCCCCGCACGCATTTCAGTTGAGCCCGGGTGACACTGGCGGGGCTCCGGGAGGCAGCCGACGATGATTCGTGGGCCCTCATCGCCCTGATTGGGGCGTGCTGGGCCGAGTACCCCGGGTGCGTCATGGACGTGGCGGGCGAGTACCGGGAGTTGCTGGCGCCGGCCAGCCATTACCAGGCGGTGGGCGGCACGCTCTGGGTCCTACCGGAGGGCGATTGGATTGCCGCGTGCGTGGGCATTGTCGGAGCGGCCGCGGCCCGGACCCAGGCTGTTGGGCCGGTCGGGCCGGTTGGGCCGGTCGGACGGGTCGGGGCGGCCGCGGCACGGACCCAGCCGGTGGAGCTGGTGAAGCTGTATGTGGCCCGGCATCGCAGAAACCAGGGCGTGGGCGCGGCTCTGGTCAAGGTCGCGGAGCAGCAGG
Organism: Actinomycetota bacterium; assembly: GCA_030947025.1. Lineage (GTDB taxonomy): Bacteria > Actinomycetota > Acidimicrobiia > Acidimicrobiales > Palsa-688 > JALYXV01. Next base: position 11,268 of record JALYXV010000399.1, read on the forward strand.
CACGCGATCGGGGCGCCATCGGCGTCGAGTTGTGGAGCGACAGCCGCTTCCACGAGGCGCACCGGCTGTACCAGCGTCTCGGCTACCGGCAAACCGGGGCGAGCCGGCAGCTCCGCGACCTGAGCAAGACCACCGAATATGCATTCCACAAGGCATTCACCGGGGAATAGCCGCGTGTCACGCCACCGCCGATTCACATGCCCGATCAGACTGACAGGGGGTGCGCACCCCCCCCCGACGCGGCCTGGCTTCAATCAGTCCCAACCCTCCTCACCGCTCGTCACCGCCGCTCCCAGTAGGTGCTGGGCTGTGGGCCGCCGCTCGCGCAGGAGGTCGACGGGGGTGGCGCCGGCCAGGTCTCGCACCTCGCGGCACAGGTGGGCCTGGTCGGCGTAGCCCGCGACCGCGGCCAGCTCGGCCAGCCGCCAGGGCGGGGCGACTTGGTCGGCCAAGGCGACGAAGCGCTGGAGCCGGCCGACACGCTGCAGCGTTTTCGGTCCTTGGCCGGTGGCGGCGAGGAGCAGGCGGCGCAACTGGCGGCTGGACAGTCCGACGTTGTCCGCCACCTCGGCGACCGAGCCGCGGGCGTGGCGCAGGGCAGCACAGGCCGCACCCACGCGGGGGTCGATGACGGCATGGGCCCACCAGGCGCCGGAATCGTCGTCCGCCATGAGCACCCTCACCGCGGCCCGGGCCCGGCGGGCCGGGATCACGGCGTCAATGGCGACCGTAATGCCGAACAGTTCCGACCCGGCCAGGCCGAAGACCGGGCCGATGGCCTCGCTGCGAAGGCGGAGCCCCCGTAGCGTGCCTGGTTCGAGGTGGGGCAGTAGGACATGGATGGCGGGGCCCGCCACGATGGCGCGGCCGTCGGGATCAACGATGATGTCGGCACAGCCGTCCGGCAGGACCCGCTGGACGTACCGGCCGCCGGTGACACGCTGCTCCCACTGGCACAGCACCGCGTTGCGCCACTCGGGCGGGGGCAGCCATTCCCGGTAGTCCGAAACAGGGCTGCCCATGGCCGATTCGTTCAAGACCGGGCATCCCGCGCGAGCGAGGCTGGGGCACGTGACTTCTCTGACGGCTGAAGCCGCGAGCTTCTTTTCACGCAGCTTGATCGGCTGCGAGAAGGGCCAGTCCAGCCCGGAGGATGTTGCGGGCGGCGTGTTCGTCGGCGTGGGCCTCATGCCCACAGCGTCGGCATCTGAACACCGCCTGGCTGACAAGGTTCTCCCTGGCGGCGTGCCCACAGGCTTCGCAGCGGTCGGAGGTATGCCGGGGGTCGATGTCGACGACTGTGCGTCCAGCCTCTTCCGCTTTGGCGCGCAGGATCGCGACGAAGACTCCCCAGCCCACGTCGGAGATGCTTCGGTTGAGCCCGGTTTTGCCCGCCGCCCCGTTGGCCAGGAACGATCCGGGGGTATCGGGGTCGGGTCGGGGCTCGGCCCGACGGAGCATGTTGGTGATCTTCAGGTCCTCGACCACGATCACGTCCGCCTCGACCACCAGTGCCCTGGCCGTCTTGTGGTGGAAGTCGCGCCGCTGGTTGGCCACCTTGCGGTGCCTGGCCGCCACCGTCTCTCGTGCTCGACGGCGGTTATTCGACCCTCGCTTCTTGCGGGCCAGGACCTGTTGGGCCGTCGCAAGCTTGCTCGCAGCCTTCCGTCCCCACCGGGGGTTGTCGATGTGTGCCCCCGTCGAGGTGACGGCGAAGCTGGCTATGCCCACGTCCATGCCGACGACCTCTCCGGTCGGCTCCAGGGGCCTGGGCGCCAGGTCGTCGGCCGACAGAACAGCATCCAGCGCCGGCCCTCCCGGGCGACCTGGATCGTCTTGACCCGTCCCTCGACCCGGCGGTGGGCACTCACCTTCACGTCCCCCACACCTTGGAGGTACACACGGCCAGTCTCGGGCTTCCAGCGGCACCCGTCGCCGTCGGCCGGCCACTCCACGGTCTCGAAGCGGTGTGCGGCCTTGAAGCGGGGTATCCCGGCGTCTCACCCGAGCCCACCCGGCGGAAGAACGCTTTGAACGCCTTGTCCAGTCGGCGCAGGGTGGCTTGCTGCGAGGAGAACGACCACCGGGCTATCTCCGGGCGCGCTGCCCTGATCTCGCTCAACTGGGCCGACTGGGTGCCGTAACGGACGGGCGTCTTGGGTCGGGAGGGACCGAAGTACCCCGCCGAGCGCCGCACCACCACCTCGTAGGCGTCCCTGCGCTCTTGGAGGGCGGCGTTGTACAACTCCCGGTGGTCGTCCAGGCATGCCTGGAGCCGCAGATGCTGTCCCTTGGGGTGGCGCAGTCGGAACTTGTAGGCCCGTCTCACGCCACCAGGTCCCACTGGTGCTCGATGCACCGGCGCACCGTACACTCCGACACGTACCCGACCGAGGCGTCGAAGTACGACTTCGACCACAAGACCCGTTGGCGCCCGAGCCAGGGGAACTCGCCCCGCAGCACGCGAGATGTGCGACCCTTGAACCTGCGCGCGACCTCAGCAGATGAATCGGTCGGGCGGACCCGCACGAAGATGTGCATGTGGTCGGGCATCACCTCGCGGGCCACGATCTGCCAGTCGTTGTCAGCGGCGATCTCGTCGAGCAGCTCATTCAGCCGGAGCGCCACTCGGCCGCCGAGGACCCTCCGGCGGTACTTCGGACACCACACGACGTGCAGACCCACAGAGGTGACCCCACCAGCCGAGCGACGAAGGCGGGCATCCGACATGACCCGATCAGTCTACGAGCGGGTTGTGACGCTCTCCGGGGAGGTCGGGGCTTCGCCCCGAGCCCCGATTCACTTCACGGCTAAAGCCGCCAGTCCCCTCGGGGCGATCTGATGGAACAGCGTATGGACCTCGTGACCCTGGGCGTGGCCGATGTTGGGGCCGCCAGGCGGTTCTATGTCGACGGGCTGGGCTGGGAGGTCGCCTTCGAAGTGCCCGGCGACATCGTCTTCATCCAGGTCAACCACGGCCCACTCATCGCGCTCTTCGGCTCCGATGCCCTGGCCGCCGACGCGGCGGACGCGTCCGACGTCGCGGGCGCAGGGGCAGGCGGAGCGCCCCCGGTGAGCCTGGCTCAGATCGTGGCGACCGAGGATGAGGTCCGAGCGGTATGGGACGAGGCGCGGGCCGCGGGCGCCACGATGCTCAAGAAGCCCAGCACGCCGACTTCGGCGGCTTCCACTGCTATTTCGCCGATCCCTCCGGGTTTCGATGGGAGGTGGCCACCAATCCGGGCTGGCACGTCGCCGCCGACGGCAAGGTGACGATTGGGTCAATCGACGCATAGGGCGCTGAAGTAGGTTTCCGCGGGCGGAAGCCCTATTTCACCAGGCCGGCCGCCAGATTGATGGTGGCGGCGATGATGATCGTTCCGAACATGTACGACAGCAGGGCGTGCCTTAGGGCGGTATGGCGAATGGCTTTGGTCGTGAGATCGGTGTCAGACACCTGATAAGTCATGGCGATGGTGAAGGCCAGGTACGCGAAGTCGGCGTAGCTCGGCTTGTCATCTTCGTTGAAGTCGACCCCACCGTCGGGGCCGGTGTAGTAGAGGTGGGCGTAACGCAACGTGAACAAAGTGTGGACGATCCCCCACGAAGTCATGATCGTCAGCACTCCGGCTCCGAGCAGGACCGCCTTCTCGCTGCCGTGGGTGCTTCCCGCTTTGATCACCCCGAGCACCACGGCGACCAGGCTGATCACGCTGGCCGACAGGAGCATGGCGTCGGCGGTGGCGCGCCGCGGGTCTTCGAAGGTGGCGTGCGAGCTCGTGGCCACCGCATCCATTCGGCCCACCCGCCACCACACCGCGGTCACCCATGTGAGGGCGGTGGCATCCCACGCCAGGAGCGGGATGGTCTGCCAGGGCGCTACGACCGAGGCGATCGCGCCGGCCAGTACGCCGACGCCGACGGCCGCAGCCAACCGCACGACGGCGGAGACAGGGCGATGCTGGGGACCAACGTCGGGCGGCGGATAGTCGATCACCGACCTTGCTGTACCCATCAGCGGGTTTCCGTCACCTGCTGGCTTCCCGGGTGCCGACCTCGTCGGTCTGAGTGAGGGTCGGTTGACCTATGGGCAGGACGACGACGCCCGTTCCTGGTAAACCGACGGCGACAATCGTGGCGACAACAACGCCGGGAACGAGTTGCTACCCCCTGCTGGGCACCAGGCCAGTTATCCCAGCGTCGCCAAGCCGGTCTCGTAGGCGATCACAACCAACTGGGCGCGGTCCCGGGCGTTCAGCTTGGTGAGGATACGGCTCACGTGGGTCTTGGCGGTGGCGAGGCTCATGTGCAGGCTCTCGGCAATTTCGGCGTTGGAACGCCCTCGGGCCACCTCGGAGAGAACCTCCATTTCCCGCTCGGTGAGCAGATCGAGGTCATGGCTTTGGGGGCGGGGCGCGACCCGCTGGGCGAATTCGTGGAGCAGGCGTCGGGTGACGCTGGGCGAAAGAAGGGCGTCGCCCGCGGCCACCACCCGGATCCCCGCCAGGAGTTCCTCGGGCGACGTGTCTTTCAGAACAAAGCCGCTGGCACCCGCCCGGAGTGCCTCGTACACGTACTCGTCGTGGTCGAATGTGGTGAGGATGAGCACCCTCGTCCCGGCCAGGGCCGGGTCGGTCGTGATGCGTCGGGTGGCTTCGATCCCGTCCATCCGGGGCATGCGTACGTCCATCAGGACCACGTCGGGTCGCCGGGTTCGCGATTGCTCGACGGCGTCGGCGCCGTCGGCTGCTTCCCCCACCACCACCATGTCGGCGATGGAGTCAATCAGCACCTTGAAACCGCCTCGGAGCAGCGCCTGATCGTCGACGATCAACACGGCGATAGGGGCGGGATCGGCCCCGATTGCGGTCACGGGCGCGCTGGGCTCCGCTCGTCGGTCGGGAGCACGGCGGTGACTCGGTAGCCCGATCCCAATGGGCCCGAGCTGAAGGTGCCGCCAAAGAGGGCTACCCGTTCCCGCATGCCGATCAGGCCATGACCGCCGCCGTTGGTCGACGCGGGGCTTCCACCGTCGGTGCTCGTCCAAACTGCGGGTGATGGTGCGGGTGTCGGCCCACCTGCCGGCGTCGCCCCGTAGGAAGGGGCCGAGGCTGGTCCAGCGGGAGGGGCTGAAGCTGGTGGCGGTCCTGGTGGACCCCATGCTGGAGCCATTGCTGGCGCTGGTTCGAGAACGGCGGCGGCGGCGGCCGGGTAGTGCGGGTAGACGACGGGCCGGGCTCGTCCCCCGCCATCGTCGGTCACCTCGATCAGGAGCTCGTCGGGTCGGTAGCGCAGGTCCAACCGAGCCTGCGCGGGCCGGGCGTGGCGGACCACATTGGTCAGCGCCTCCTGGACGATCCGGAACGCCGATACGTCGATTCCGGCCGGAAGCGGTCGGGGCTGACCGTCGATGTGAACCTCGACCGGCACACCTGCGGCCGCGATCTCGGCCACCAACTGAGGCAGGTCAGCCAAGCCGGGCGCGGGCGCCAGGTCGCGGACGGTGTCGCCATCTCGGAGCACGCCGACCAGGAGTCGCATCTCGTGCAGGGCCCGGCGGCTGGCCGCCTCGATGATCTCGAGGGCCCGGGTTACTTCCTCCGGCTGGGTTTCGAGCACCACTCTGGCCACGCTGGAGCGGACTGCGACCACGCTCATGGTGTGGGCCACCACGTCGTGCAGCTCTCGGGCGATGCGGAGGCGCTCATCAGCCACCGCCCGGCGGCTGCGCTCCTCTCGCTGGCGATCGCGCTCAGCCGCCCACGCCGTGACGCCGGCGATATAGGCCCGCCGCGTCCGGGTGTTCTCCCCCGCCAGCCAACCGACGAGGATGAGGGGCGGCGCAACCAACGATGGGCTGCCGGTGGCGACCACGGAAACGATCACCACGCCGACGATCACCATTGCCGCGGCCCGCAGCGACGCCTGCGGTGGGGAAACGGACGCCACGGTGTAGATGGCAAGGACCAGGGCGAGCATCATCGGACCCCTCGACCTGATCAGGACAAGCCCTATGACCGCTGGGGCGACGACAACCAGCACGGGCCTCGGGTGCAACCGCCGGTAGGGCAGGGCGACGCATGCGCTCGCGATCAGCAGGATCGCCAGCACCTGCCAGGCGCTGTCCTGGCGGGGTGTGCCATCGAACGAGGTCACGGTAGCCACGAAACCGCCTACCGCCAGCAGGCCCGCCGCCACGATGTCGACCATCGTCCACTGGCGTACCGACAACCGCTGGGTCAGCGGGAGGGGCAGCAATGGGAACTCTTGATCCACCACCGCGACGGTACAGAGCCCGGGCCGGTCGCGCATCCATCGCCGGTCGACGGGCAGGTACATCTCGAGATGTAGGCGACGCCCGTCGGTTCGCCGGATTCCTACATCGGGAGCATGACCGGGAAACGTCCCCGGGGCGGACGACAACCTGGCTGATTGAGTGCATCGTGGGATGTGGACCCGGACCACACTGGCCGGGCCGGACACCAGGGCGAGGCAATGATTGAAGCCCATAACTTGACCAAGCGGTACGGCGCCACCACGGCTGTTGACGATCTGAGCTTCGAGGTCCGCCCCGGCCAGGTCACGGGGTTCCTCGGGCCCAACGGGGCCGGCAAGTCCACCACCCTGCGGATGATCATGGGGCTGGACGCAGCCGACGCCGGGTCGGTCTCGGTACTCGGGCATCCCTATGGCAAGCACCGGCGGCCGCTGTTCGAGGTGGGCGCCCTGCTGGACGCCAAGGCCATCCACGGCGGTCGGACGGCATACAACCACCTGCTGTGCCTGGCCCAGAGCAACGGCATCGAGCGCCGCCGGGTCGACGAGGTGCTCGAGCTGGTCGGACTCACCGGCGTAGCCAACAAGCGGGCCGGAGGGTTCTCTCTCGGGATGGGCCAGCGGCTCGGGATCGCAGCTGCCCTGCTCGGAGATCCCCAAGTGCTGCTGTTCGACGAGCCGGTCAACGGGCTCGATCCCGAAGGGATTGTCTGGATCCGCAACCTGATGCGTGCCTTCGCGAGTGAGGGCCGTACCGTCCTCGTTTCCAGCCACCTGATGAGCGAGATGGCCCTCACCGCCGACCACCTCATAGTGATCGGTCGGGGCCGTTTGATCGCCGCGACCAGCGTCGCCGACTTCATCAACGCCAGTTCTCAGAACTACGTACGAGTCCGCACTCGTCAGGCGGCGCCATTGGTAAGCCTGGTGCGGTCACGGGGCGGCGATGCCAGCACCGACGCCGACGGCGCGCTGCGGGTTACCGGGCTCGACTGCGTGGCGGTGGGCGAGCTCGCCGCGGCCAACAGCATCGTGCTCCACGAACTGGTGGCCCAAGCGCCGTCCCTCGAGGAGGCATTCATGGAAGTCACCCAAGAAAGCGTGGACTACCACGCCGATGTAGCCGACCAATACCTCACGCTGGCCAAGGGAGCATGACATGACGACTGTGACCACCTCCCCTCCGGGCTCGCCGCGAGTCCTGCCTCGCCGCGATGCCCCCCTGCTGCCCGACGTGTTGCGCTCAGAGTGGACCAAGCTGCGCAGCGTCCGTTCCACCTACTGGAGCTTGCTGGTGGCGGCGGGCGCCACGATCGGCCTCTCCGCCTTGATCTGCACCGTCTATGTCAACCGCTACGACACCTTGAGCCCGCGGGACAGGCTCGACTTCAACCCCACGTCGTTCAGCCTGAACGGGCTGTTTCTCGCCCAACTGGCGATCGCCGTGCTCGGCGTCCTCGTCATCACCAGCGAGTTCAGCACCGGCATGATCCGTTCGACCTTCGCCGCCGTACCCCAGCGACGCAGCGTCCTTGCGGCCAAGGCGACCGTCTTCGGTGCTGTCACCCTCGTCGTGGGTTTGGCTTCATGCTTTGCCGCCTTCTTCTTGGGGCAGTCCATCCTGGCGTCCAAGCACATCCAGGCCCACCTCGGTGACCCGGGGGTGCTTCGCTCGGTCACAGGCGCCGCCCTCTATCTGGCCGTGTTGGGCTTGCTCTCCCTCGGCATCGGCGCCCTTATCCGGCACAGCGCCGGAGCCATCGCGGCAGTGTTCGGGCTGATCTTCGTCCTACCTGGATTGGTCACCGCCCTTCCCGCCTCGTGGGACCAGACCATCTCCCCCTACCTGCCCAGCAATGCGGGCGAGGCCATGTTCCGAATGGCCCGAGGTGGAAACACGTTGCTTTCGCCGTGGGTCGGATTCGCCGTGTTCTGCCTCTACGCCGCCGTGGCGCTCGGTGCCGCGGCCGTGACCATCGTCCGTCGCGACCCGTAGCGGTGGCGAAGATCCCGATGGACGCTGACAGCATCCCCCGGTCTCAGGTCTGATGGGCTTTCAAGCGGGGACTGGCTGCATCTCGTCGCACCGCAGGGTCTCCTGAACGTGGCGAAGCCCGAACAGTGCCCCCTATCGGGCGGGGGCGGGCGTCCCGGTAAGCGTGGTCGTTGGGTGAACGGGCAGGAGGACCGGGGCGTGGGGCAACTGGTCGAAGTTGAAATCCGCCAGCAGGTTGCCCAGGACGGGCTGCGCCTCTCGCACGTCCGGCCGCGGGTCGGGCCGGCCGTCGGTGTGGGGATCGAGGCGCTGTCCGCCGAGAAAAGCGTCCTCGATGAACTTGTCGAAGGCGTCGAAGCTGAGCGTCTGGTGATCGATGTACCCGGTGCGGGCGTAGGGACTGATTATGACGCTGGGCACCCGCAGTCCATAGCCGTTCTGATCGACCTGAGGCGGGGCGACGTGATCGAAGAAACCGCCCCAGTCGTCCCAGCTCAAGAAGATCGCGGTCGAGTTCCAGTCGGGGCTTTTCATCACCGCGTTCACCAGGCTGGTCACGTAGCTCTGCCCGGCGCTGACCGCACCGGGCGGGTGCTCGCTCACCGGGCCGGACGGGACGACCCACGACACCGCCGGCAGGGCGCCGGTCGCGGCGGCGTGGTAGAAGCGGTCGACCGAGGTGATGTTGCCCAGCTGCCCGTCGGCCTTCACTGTGTCGAACGACGGCAGGGGGTTCCAGATGCCGGGCGTCTTGGCGTTCTGCTTGACCGCGGCGCACGACAAGGCGGCGTCGTTCTCGCAGTCCGGTTCGGTGCCGGCCACCACGTAGTACCCCCAGCTGACGTTGCTGCGGTGGAGGAGGTAGGTGAGGTCGGTCCAGGCGTAGATCGGCGGCCGTCGCTTCCCACGGCCGGAGTCGGCGGGACGTCCGGGATTCTGCAGCGCGTTGACACAGCTGGAGGGATTGTCGTGCTGGGTGCAGGCGGCTGACCACTCCGACACCATGAACAGGTGCTCCGGAAGGCTCCAGGATGCGTTCGGCTCGAACATGTGGTCCTGGAGGGCGAAATCGTGGGCGTAGGTCCAGTAGTTGGGGATGTCGCCCTGGGTGTGGTAGCCCATCACGTCAGGAATCTTGGCGTTGGCACAAGCAGGATCGTTGGCTTGGGTGCACCCTGTCCTTGCCTTCGCCACTTGGCTCAAGAACCCGTCCATCTTGCCGCCGTTGATGTCGGCCGTGGCGTTGGTCTGCCCGTGCGGGCCGCCGCCGTTGACATCGGCATGGTCCGGGTAGGGCTTCACACAGCTGCCCGTCTTCGGGTCGGGTACGCACACGGTCGGCACGCCGTTGCTCATCGGGAGGCCGTCGGCGCCAGGGTAGGTGCCGAAATAGCTGTCGAAGGACCGGTTCTCCTGCATGATCACGACGACATGCTTGATCTTGCCGATCCCCGCCCCGGCCGGGGCGGGGGGCGGAGCGGCGCCGGCGCCAGTGCTCGGGCCCGGGTCCGGGCCCGATGAAATCGCGGACGGATGGGGCGAACCCGAGCAGGCCACCGCCATGACCACCAGCGATGCGGTACCCAGGGCCAAGGCAGAGCGCACCCTGACGGGAAGGCGTAGGGGCACTCGTCGCGGCATGTCGACCTCCGTTGTCGATGACTCAGGTTTGTCTCGAAGGCTGGCCCCCAAACATGATGTCGCGAGGGTGGAAACGTGAGCCACCTGTTAGGGAGGCGTCACCCGCCTCTTTCGCCTCTTTCCAAGACCTCCTGGAGAACGGTCACGGCGCCGACCTCCCTCTGCACGTGCCGCTTGATCGCCGGGCCCATGAGCTTCATCCGGCCGTGGGGCGTGAGGTCGAGGGCGAAGGTGACCGAAGTAGACGTCGGGCTCACCCGTCGCAATGTGAAGACCCGCGTAGGGCGGGCGGGCCCGGTAACCCACTCACCTCGAATGCCAAGCAGGCCGGCCGTTCCCAGGCGGTGACCCGTAGTCGCCGTCGATAGAGCGGCCGCCTGGACCCCGTTGGTCCCACCGATGTGGCTAGCGGTTCTTACACTAAACTAAACTAAAGGGTCGAGTTGTGGATACCTCCAGAGCCCACCTCGTAAGAGCGGCCGCCTAGTAGTCCATGCGGAGATCTACCGTGGCCGGGTGGACTTCGGAGCCCTCAAGGAGATCGTGGATCGGCTCGTAGGGTCGGTCGAGCGTGCCCAGTGGGAGTGGGCACGAGACAGGTTGGTGGGCGACGAGGACTCGTCGAAGAGCGCCAGATGGAAACTTGTTGACGTGTCGACGTAAGGCAAGTTCCCGGCCGCACCCGAGGTACCAGCCAGGGGCTTTCGGCGGCACCTTGGGCATCCTGGCGGGTGGCCTGAGCCGGGGTCACAGGCGACTCGTACCATCCTGGTCATGGGCCGACACCACAACACCAGCCGGGAAAAGACCACCTGGTCCGTGAAGGACAAGCCGCTCCAGTGGCTCATCGGTGTCGGGTTCGTACTGGTGTTCGTGGTCCTCCCCGTGGTGTACGCCATCCTCGAGGACGATGCGCGGCCGCTACTACACGCATTACTTCTCCGCCCACCCCGACCTCGGCGGCCTCCACATCCAAACCGCGTTAGCCGTCTCCCAGGCGGCACTGGCGATCATCCTGGCGGTCGCCACCACCGCCTACGTAAACGTGACCCGCACCGCGCGGGACGATGCCAGAGCGAATGCCGCCGTGACCGCGGGCGTTCAGGAACGGGCCGCCGAGAGCCAAGTCAGAGTCGCGGCTGCCCTGGAACGAATCGCGGCCGTCACTGAATCCGACGCTGTCGGGCCGGGCGTAGCGCCGCAGATCCGATCACTCCTGGTCCTCAACCTGAACCGCCAAGGTAACCGGGGTAGCCCTCGCGTTCGTGCCAACGACCGCTCGACATAATGCACCTCTCCGGCCTGGGCCAGGTAGCTCCCTTGAGTATTTGTGTGCTACAGTATTCGTGTGGATCGAGAGGTTCGGTGGTTCCGCTCGGCGCGGCGTCACCGAATCGGGAAGGCCCACGCGATTTATGTGATCACCACCACCTCGCCCGTACGAATCCCAGCGACATCGACCTTGGACGCGCGCCTCGTGTGGACCGGCAAGGACGACCGCGGCATCGAGTTGGAAATCGTCGCCCTGGATCTGCCCCAGGCGATCACCGTGATCCACGTCATGCCAACGGACCTGGGGGGCTAAACCACGATGGCGAAGCGCACGACCTACAAACTGGGCCCAGACATCGCCGACACCGAGATCCTGCACGACAGCCAAGGTCGAGTCATCGACGACGACTACGTCGCCGCCGCGGTCGCCGACGCCCTACGAACGGCGCGGGGTCGGGGTCGCCCCTCTCTGTCGCAGTCCGGCGAGTCCCCTCTCCTGCGAGTCCGTTTGTCGCGCGACCTAGACGACGCCGTCCGCAAGGCCGCCCAGGAAGCGGGGGCGTCTCGATCGGACTGGGTACGACAGGTCCTCGCCGACGCAAGCCGCAAAACCGACAGCTGACACCGTCTGATCACAGTTCGCCGCTGCCAAAGAAGGCACTGGACATAATCCATGATCCCGGCAATATCACCGCCGACGGGTGCCGGCAACGGTCAGGCCGCTCGAAGACGGTCGAGAGATGAGAGAACCGATCGGCCAGCAGCGGTCGGACCGAGACCTTCTGGTCCGGCGGCGCGTTCGGCCTCGATCTCGGCCAGGAAGGCCAAAGCCTTTTCCTTGGTATCGAGCCGCCGGCCGTCCATGGCGATCGACACGTCATCAGTTGTCGGCGGCGGGGCGTGGCGGGTCAGGTCGTCCAGGTCCTCAAGACTACGAACACGTCTCGCGTCGGCCACCTCCATCAGGGAACCGGCAGCTCCACCGATTCCGGTCCCGGTCCTCCAGAAGCACTAATCGCCAAGGTGGTCGACCTTGATGGGCAAGCGGGCCGCTGGAGCGCCACCAACGCGCTCAAGCCATGCACCCCGGGCTCACCGGAAAGCAGCTCGGAGAGCAGCGAGGCGAGCCGGGCACATCAAACCATCGGCATAATGCCGCGGATCTCGACGCCGCCGTACCTGGCGGCCGGGCAGGCCTGGGCCCACTCGGTTGCCTCCTCCATGGAGTCGGCCTCCACGACGAAATAGCCGCCAATCGCATCCTTGGTCTCGATGTAGGGTCCGTCGGCTACGGTCACCTTGCCCTCCGTGGCCCTCACCGTAACGGCCTGCGACGCCGGAAAGAGCGGCGCACCGCCCTTCAACTTGCCCTGGTCGAGCAGATCGAAGACGTATGCCGCCATCAGGTTCGTCGCCTCTTGGCGGCGCTCCTCCGACGTGGCAGCACCCTCACCCTCCCAGATCACAAACAGAAAATCCACCAGCGCCTCCTCAGCGACCGACTGAACCCACCACTCACTACATATGACACCACCCGAAGCTCGATATCGACACTTGCACCAACAAAGGTCCCCACGATCGGTGGGCCCCGAGGAGGCGGGACTGCCCGATCAGGGCAGCGACTTCGGGGTCCGATGCCCGGATGGCTGAAACCGGTCTCCAGGCCGGTTGGCGTCGACCGCTTCCGGGTAAGTGCTGCGGGAACGAAGCTGGTGACCAGCCTCGACGCCCTACCCGCAGGCTCCCCGGCTGTCGGCGAACAGTCCGGTTTCGAAAGGAAGTTCTCATGGACGCGATCACGTTGTTGAAAAACGATCACAAGACGGTCGAGAAACTCTTCAAGACCTTCGAGAAGGCCAGCGATCGAGCTAAGCAGACCAAGGCGAAGACGGTGCGGCAGATCATCGAGGAGCTGTCGGTCCATGCCAGTATCGAGGAGCAGGTCTTCTACCCCGCCATCCGGACCGACGTCCCCGACACCGAGGATGAGGTGCTCGAGAGCCTCGAGGAGCACCACATCGTCAAGTGGGTGCTCTCCGAACTCGAGGACATGGGCCCCGACGACGAGCGCTTCGACGCCAAGGTGACAGTGCTGATCGAAAACGTGCGCCACCACGTCGAGGAGGAGGAGTCGGAATTGTTCCCGACCGTACGGAAAGCGCTCGGGCGCAAGCGGCTGGGCGAGATCGGCGACGCCTTGGAAGGGGCCAAGAAGACGGCCCCCCGCCGGCCGCACCCCCGCGCCAGTGACACCCCGCCCGACAACCTCGTGGCGGGAGCAGTCGCCAGTGCGGTGGACACCGCCCGAAGGGCGGCCGAGCGGGTCAGCTGACCCCGAGCCGGTCAGCTGACCTCGGTCGGGCCAACGCCGCCGACCGGCGAAGGCCGCGGTGATCGCGCAGCCCTTCGATCAGCCGTTCAAGCGCTGCAGGAAGCCGTGGTCCAGTAGCCACATGACGTTCACCTTCATTGGACTGCCAGGGACCAGTGAACTGACGACCTGGTACTGACGTCCGAGCCCTCGTTGGCCGAAACCCGGGGCGATGGGACCGGCTTCCACCGTAAAAACCTTAAGGACCTTGTAGAGGTGATAGTTGCAGACGAAGGAGACGTCGAAGTTGTCGAGGCTCTGGGGTGGCAGGGCGCGCGAGGCGTAGGGGGTGTTGATCGGTGCCAAGAAGGCCCCGAACTCACTCCCGAACCGGTCGATCCTCTGCCCCGGGGCGAGCGACAGCGGCATTTCCTCAGGTTGACCGTTGTGTCCGATCAGGAAGCCGTTGTCGGGTGGAAAACGCCATCCTCCCTTGCCGCCGTTGGCAGAAGGGTCCCAGTAGGTCGTGATGAACTGCTGAGGCGTGAGGCCGGCCAAGGGGTGGTAGCCGGCCACGACCGGGTACAGCGGGCCCGATGTCGGCAGCAGTTCGGGTCCCAGCCGAGAGTCACCGTCGAGAAAGGTGTTGGAGCACGTTGTACGAGCGGCGGTACCGGCGAGTGCCGTGCCCGTCGATGTCGTGACGGCGCCGCCACAGAACAGGACGACGGTTACCGCCAGGCCCAACGCCCGGCGCCTGAGTCTCATCATTCTCGATGCCTCCCCTCGCCACGCGGGCGCCGAGTCTCGGCGCCCGCGCAGGATCTTAAGTAACTCGGGCCGGACCGTGCCCCGATGTCGGCGCGAAGGCGCGAAGGGCAACGAGGCTGGGCGTGGCGCCCGTGCCACCGGCGCCTGGCGGTTGCCGGTCGGCGGAAATGGGGTTGGCCTTGCCCTAATCCAGACGGCAGGCTGGATCTCCATGCTGCACTTGCCGCTCGCCGCGCTGGAAGCGGGATTGTCCGAGATCCGTCGCTCACCAACCGACGAAGGTCGGGTTGTCCTGATCGTCCGACGGCCCGCGCTCGACGAGCGCGAGGTCCTGACCGAGGCCGAACTCGATCCGAGCACCGGCCTGGTCGGAGACACCTGGCCGGTGCGGCCCAGCATCCGCACACCTGACCGGTCGCCCCACCCGGGGATGCAGTTGAACATCATGAACGCTCGAGTCGCAGCCCTGGTGGCCGGCTGGCCCGCCCCAAGCGTGGTCGACCGCCGGGCCCAGGCGGGCGACCAGTTCTATCTCGATCTCGACTTGAGCGAGGCCAACCTGCCGCCCGGATCGCGGTTGCAGCTCGGATCGGCAATCATCGAGGTGACTGAGGTCCCCCACCTCGGATGCGCCAAGTTCTCGGCCCGATTCGGTCCAGACGCCATCCGATTCGTCAACTCCGCCGCCGGCCGGGAACTGCGCCTGCGCGGTCTGAACGCCCGAGTCGTCGCCGCGGGCACGGTACGCACCGGCGACGCCGTCTCCAAGTCCGAGGTGTCGGCTCAGCGGAACCCGTGAGGCCGCCGGCGGGCCGGTTGGACCGGCATCGCCGGTCGAATCAGTTCCGGCCCCGCGGTCCGGGTACGAGGTGTCAGTCGCCTTCGAACTCGTCGGCTTCTCTCCGGTCCCCGATGCGGACCAGCAGTAGACCAATCGTGAGTCCGAGCACGACGCCCGTTTCGACGCCCAGCTCGATCTGGGATCGGTCGAAGGCATCGCCGGTCACGTCGCCAGCCAGCGTCAGCCGGGCCCCGATGGTCAAGATGTGCCGGACAGCAGAGATGATTCCGATGATGAGGAAGGGCTTGAGTTGGAATCCCTGGTGCTCGAAGTGGGCCAGGACCGTCTGCATCAACTCGATGACAATAATGACGAACAGCACCCCATCGATGCCCGCGATGACTCGCCCGGAGAAGGTCGTTCCTCCCCTCACGAGGGCCCAGGCGGTGTGGTACAGGACCAGGATGGCGAGAGCGAGCAGCAGGATGGCGACGGCGTATTGGATGACGTCTTCGGTCACCCGCAGCACCACTCCCAGCTTCGACCGAGGCCAGGCCAACCGGCTTCGGGTGGCCGGGCGATGCTCCGAGGATCGTTCGCGGGAATCGGGGGTTTGGCCGGTGCCGCCCATGGGCGGAGACTACTCCGAGCTCCTGGTGCCGGACTGGGGCTGACCGGCCAGAAACTCCCGCCCGACCCGGCACACCTGGCGCCATTCACACCGCTGGCACCAATCTCCCGGCGTGGCCGGCCAGACCCCATCCCCGAGGAGGCGCAGCGTCGCGGCCAGGTCTTCCCGGGCTTCGGCAACGCTCGCCTGGGTCCAGTCCGATTCCGTCAAATGGAAGCCGCCGCCGCCGTCCAGATAGCAGTACGTGGTCCGCAGCACCGCCGGGTCCTCTGACCACACGTCGACCGCCGCGACCGCGTAAATGTCCAGCTGGACGTGGGCGCCTCGATCGCCATCGTCGGGTGGCCGGCCGGTCTTGAAATCCACCACGTCGAGTCGTCCATCTCGGTGATACACCGCGTCGACCCGACCTCTCACTATCCGCCCTTCCATCGCAAGGACGAACGGGGCCTCGACCCGGCGGGGTTGCAATCGGGCGTAGGGACTGGCGAGAAATGCGGATTGCATCCCGGCCAGCGCCGATTCGGACGGTTGGATGTCCCGACCCGCCAGTTCGCCAATGCCTGAGTCTCCCGACTCCACGGGCGTGCCCGCACCAGGATCGAAGCGGTCGGGCGCCGGGACGGGTTCGAGCAGGCCCAGCTGGCCGGTCCCCCACCGCTCGATCCACCGGTGAGCCGTGGTGCCCAACTGGGCCCGGGCCGACGCCCGTCGGGGCAATGGCCGTATGGCGAGCCAGTAGTACTGCCTCGGGCAGCGCCGGAAGCTCACCAGATGGGTCACCGAGACGCGGTCCGGGGGCGCCTCAACCGGGGCCGCCGCGGCCGGGTGGTCGAACAAGACCTGTTGACGTGGTGACGGGATGGCGGGCACCGAACCCGGGCGATGGGCCGCCATCTGCCGGGCCCGCATTTGACTGACCTGGGGATCGATGGAAGGCGGGTCGTGCCGGAAACGCTCCGTCACCAGATCGGTCTGGCCGGCTACAAAGGCGTAGAACTCGGACGGTCCCTGCGGGCTGGCCGGGCCCGGATACCACTGGGCGGCGGAGCAGACGACTCGTTTGCGGGCCCGCGTGCAGGCGACGTAGAGCAGTCGCCATTCCTCAGCGCGCGCCCGGCGCCGGACGGCGCGATCGAGGGCATCCTTGCTGGTCGTCCTCCAATCACCGAAACCGGGGTCGTCTTCGCATAGCCACCACGGCAGGGCCGTCTGCTTGCTCAACGGGTTGTCCCCACCCCGTTCGTCGGGGAAGATCCGCGACCGTCCGGATCCCGCCAGGCCTGGGATCCACACATGATCCCATTCCAGGCCTTTGGCCTGATGGATCGTCAGCACTGCCACCGCGTCGCGATCGCTGGTGTGGGCCTCGGCCAGATCCTCTTCGCTCTCGTCGAGCAAGCGGAGGTAGTCGACGAAGCCCGCCAGACCCGGTGTTCCCTCGACCGGGGTGAATCCCTGCGCCAGGTCGAGGAACCGCAACAAGTTTTCCTGCCCCCGAGGACCCACCGCCGACCACAGCCCGGTTCGGTCAGCGACCAACTCGGCCAGGTCGACCACGGGAAGCCGGCGGGCCGCCCTCGCCAGGGCGTCCCATTCCCCGACCAGGTGAGCGAGCCGGGCCAGGGCCTGAGGAGACAAATCGGCGATAGCTGTCACGTCTGCGACGGCGTCGGCCAGGCCAAACGGGGCATTGGCGCCGCGCGCGATCGGAGGTCGCCCTTCGCCGGGCAGTCCACCTACGGCGGCCTCAACCGACCCGTCCAACCGCGGACCGTCTGGGGCTGACCCGTTCGACTCCGCCGCTTCCCCGGACTTCCCGACCGCCCCCGACTCCCCGACCGCCCCCGACGACCCGGCAACCCCGGCCGACCCGTCTGCGGCAGATGCCGCGTGGCGCAGGGTGGAGACGTGACGAGCCAGGGCGGCCAGGTCTCTATGACCGAGGCGGTACCGGGGACCGCCCAAGATGCGCAGGAGGGCGACAGCCGACGATGGGTCGGCCAGCAACTCCAACCAGGCGACCAGGTCGATGACCTCCGGACGGTCGAGCAGACCCGACGAGCCGACCACCTCGACAGGAAGGCCGGCTGCCTCGAGGGCAGCGGCAATGGTCGGGATGAGGCGGCGCTTGCGGCACAGCACGGCATGCTGGGACCAGGGCGGCCCCAACGCCATCACATCGGCGACGACGACCGAAGCCTCCTCGGTGTCGTCAGACGCCAGGAAGCACTCGATCACGGCGGGCGGAGCCTCCAGCCGGGGTGCGAGCTGCTTGGGCACCGCCTCGCTGACCTGGCCCTGGATCCGATTGGCGAGAGCGACGATGGCCTCGCCCGACCGCCGGTTTTCGGTCAGCGCCAACTCCCCGGGGGGCGGAAAATGGCGGCCGAAGTCCAGAAGGTTGCGCAAGTGCGCCCCGCGAAAGGCGTAGATCGACTGCATATCGTCGCCCACGGCCGTGACCACCGCCCCGGCCCCATAGATCAGCTGGAGCAGCACCCGCTGGGCGAAGTTGGTGTCCTGGTATTCGTCCAGCAGGACGAATGGGCGCTGCCGAACCAGGAGGTCCGCCAACTCTGGTCGCCCGCGAAGCAAAGCGACGGCCAGCTGGATCTGGTCGTCGAAGTCCATGAGGTTGCGCAGCCGCTTCTGCTGGTTGTAGGCGGCCACGATCTGGCACAGCTCTCGCCGGCCCTCGGCGGTGCTCCGGCTCGCCTTCCATCGGGCGTCGGTCGCCATGACGCGGGCATCAGCTTCGACCGTGGCGATATCGACCAGGTGGTCGGCACAATGCGAAGCAAGCGTCAGCGCGTCGTTGACCACGATGCCGGGCCGGAACACCCGCTTCCTGTCGAACCGGAACTCGTCGAACACGCGGAAGAGCAGCTGCCACGCCTCGGCCCGGTTGAGCAATCGAGTGCGGGGGTGGAGGTCGAGCTCGAGTAGATGCTCGGCCACCAATCCTGCCCCGAAGCCGTGGTACGTCGTGACCATGACGTCCGCGTCGGCGCCGAGTCGCCGGTCGACCCGATGCTTCAACTCGGCTGCGGCCTTGTTGGTGAAGGTGAGACCGAGCACCTGGTCGGGCGTGGCCTGGCCACTGGCCACCAGGTGGGCGATCCGCTCCACCATCACCATGGTCTTGCCGGTCCCGGCGCCCGCGATGATTCGCAGCGGACGAGGCTCGAACTCGATGGCTTGGCGCTGCTCGCCCGTCGGCACTACGGGCGCCACCACGGGCCCAACCGCCTGTCCCCAGGGCCCGGACGGACCTGAGGCCGCGGCCGGCTCCGGCAGGTCCCACAGCGGCAACGGCCCCGGCGGCCCCGGCGGCCCCGACGGCCTCGATGAGCCCGGCGGCGTCACCCGTCGCACCCTGATCCGACCTGCCGACCCTGAATTTGGAGCGGGCACAGCCGCCAGAAATCGCAGAACTCGCACTCGGCCTCGACCGACGGCTCGAAGTCCTCGCTCAGGATCCGGTTGGCGGCCTCGATGATGCGCTGCTCGGTCCGAATCGCGTGGTCGGCGGTGATGGTTTGGCTGGGCTGCGCGCCGGACCGCAGGTAGCACAGCCGAAGGGAAACGGGCGGTCCGATCGACGCCAGTCCCGGATCCCGTCCGGCTGCGAGATGGTAGGTGGCCAGCTGGAGGTCCTCCGCCACCTCCTCGGGCCGGGGCACGCGCGATCCGGTCTTGTAATCGATGATCGCGATCCCGCCGGCTACGCGGTCGATCCGGTCGATCAGGCCACGGATGCGATGGCCGCTCACGACAATGTCAAAGGGGTACTCGACGGCGAATACGTCCGGCCAGGCGCCGGCCGCCTCGGCCTGGGCGGCCTCGGCCTGCCACCAGTCCTGAAGCATGGTGAAGATGTCGCGCCGGGCCTGCTCCCGCATGGGCTGGTAAGGGGCGATGGTCTCCGACGAGCCGCTGTCGACCCAGAGCTGTTGAGCCAGGGATTCAAGCGCCGGCCAGCTGCGTTCGGACGCTCGGCCGGGATCGAGAAAGGCGGCCAGGGTGGCGTGGACGACGGTCCCCATCGAAGCCGCGACACCACCGGGGCCCCGAACACCAAGGGTGTACTGGTAGAAGTACCGCAGTGGGCAGTCGTCATAGGTCATGAGCCGGGTGGCGGACAGATTGAGGCTCCGATCGAGGTGGACCGGCGCCGCCCCTTCGGTTTCGGTCGCAGGCGGCAGCCCAACGGTGCCCCGGGCGACACGCGGCCGAGCCAGCGTCACCGGCTCGGGTGATGCGGCGGCGACGAAGCGACTGACGAGCTGCCCGGGGGCGGGGGCGGCCGTGGTCACCAGCCTGCGACGGGCGCGCGAGGTGGCAACTTCGAACAACCGGCATTCGTCTTCCAGCGACGCCCGCCTTCGCTGGGCCAAGGTGGGCAGCGCGCCCCTCTCGGGCGACGGGGACACATTGGCGGCCCGTTCGGGAATGGCCCGGTCGAAGAAACGAGCGGCCGCGGACGGCCGGGGTAGCTCGCCTTCCAGGCAGCCCGCCACGACGACCGTGTCCCAAGCCCGCCCCGCCGCCCCCCATATGGTGCTCACCGTCACCATCTCGCTGTCTGGCTCGGCGCCCAGGGGCATCCAGGGATCGGGGTCGAGGTCGGGCCCCTCAACCAAGGCCAACTCGTCCGACATGCGCCACGCGGGGTCGTGACTGGCCCGCTCCGACACGCCTGCGAGGAAGGAGGCGACGGCATCCAGGGCGCGGGTGCCGATCACGTCGGGGCCGTCGTCGTCGGGATCGGGCACCAACGCGCCCAGAAGCCCCACCCAGGCCCGATAGGCCAGATCGGCCGGGTCCGCCGACACCAGCCTCGGGGCCACCCAGTCCCGAAGGGCAATGAGACGCGCCACCTGCGGATGGTCAGCCATGGTTGGCCCTGCCTGGTTCGCCCGCCGCCGCAGATGACGCAACTCGCCGGGCGTGAAGTCGACCACGGGTGAAACGAGCAGACGGTCCAGGAC
>JALYXV010000410.1 GCA_030947025.1 Actinomycetota bacterium
GTACGTGGTCGTCGCCACCAAGATCGACCCGTCCCAGACCTCCTACCTCGGCCTCCAAGTGACCAACATGGACGGCCTGGTCACCAACTGCGATCCCCTCGTCTAAACCCTTCTTAAAACCCTTCACCATCGCCCGGGCTCGAGGCTGTGGAAATCTATCGTTATCGCGTCCCCGTCCAGGCGCGCGGATCCGTGAGTTTCGTGGGCGAGTTCATTTGGTGCTTCGTTCGCACCGTGGGCAACGCGATCAGAGTCGCCGCGAGTGGGGGCAGTGACATTCTCCACCTGTGCAATCCCCCGGAGACCTTCTGGCCCCTCGCCTTCGCGTGGCGCTTGGTGGGCAAGCGGGTCATTTTTGATCACCATGATCTCTCGCCCGAAATGTACGGGGCGAAGTTTGACCGACCCAGCCCGCGGCTCCTTTGGGGTCCTCGGTTCATGGAATGGATGACATTCCGGTCCGCCAACGTCGTCTTGGCAACCAACGAGAGCCACCGTCGGATCGCGCCCGAGCGAGGTGGAGTACCGGTCGACGAGATCTTCGTCGTTCGGTCTGGACCGGACCTCACGCGACTGAGGTACTACCCGCCTGGAACCCAATGGAGAGGCGCGGCCGGCGTTACCTGATCTCGTATCTCGGCGAGTTGTGCGTCCAAGATGGTGTCGAGCACCTGGTCCGAGCCCTCAGAATCCTGCGCGACGACCTGACCGCCACGACTTTCAGTGCGTCTTCGTCGGTGGCGGTCCGCATCAGGGAAATGTCATGAAGTTCGCCGAGGACACCGGGGTAGCCGAACTGTGCACGTTCACCGGCCGGGTCGACGACAAGGAACGTGTCGCGTGTTGTCCTCAGCCAACTCCGAGCGCTCGATGGCTCTCGCTATCTCCGGCCTTCTCGATGACGAGCCACGCCGAGCAGAGATGGGTGCCGCCGGTCGGAAGCGCGTAGTCACGGAACTGGCGTGGGAGCGCTCGGCACCGACGCTTCTTCGCGCGTACGAGCGCGCAATCGGCGCGAATCAAGAGGGAAGTCCTCGGTCGGAAGCGACGGCTATCGGTCCCCGGCGATATACGGGCCGTGGGGCACGGGACAACAGTCGCTCGTGTTGTGGTCGTCGGCCGTGGTCATCGTCGCCGGATTGACTGCGAGACGGGGTGCTGACAATCGGCCACCTGCGGAAGACCGGCATGGCCGAATGGGCTCGGGCCAGTGGTGTGGAGGTTTTTGTGCCCGGCGATCGGAGGACGGACAGTCACACCTGCTCCGAATTCGATGCCCGATCGGCGCGAGTCGCCGCGGGTTTTACGTCATTGTCATGGGCGTGTGGGTTGGGTGGCCAGCCCACCGGTCAGTGTCCCCGAACGGGTGGACGGTTTCGAGGGGGTTGTGCCATGGTCGATTGGTTGAGTGCTGGCCTGGGACGCGCCGACACGCGACCCTCAGGCGCGTGGGTATGGTCGGAGCACGACCGCGCTTTGGTCTCGTTGGCCCGTCGACCGGCGAGTGTGCTTGAATGGAGTTGGTCAACATGGTCGATTCGGACAACAGTGCGACCGATGGGCCCCCGGTTGACCAGGGATCGGTAGACCATGACGCCACCACGAGCCAGGTTCCTACACCCGACCGGCTGGAGCAGTTGATCGTCGACCATGTGAATGATGTGGCCGCCTACTGCCGGTGGCGGTGTATTTCCACGGAGGAGGCCCGGGATGCGGTCTCTGAGGTTTTCCTGGTGGCCGGGCACCGATTGGGCGACGTGCCCGAGGGCAACGCCGCCCGGGTGTGGCTATTGGCCACCGCTCGTCGGGTGATCGCGGCCAGGCGGCGAGCCCCCGGCCGCCCCCGCCTGATGGAACGGTTACGTCTCGTCGAACCCGACGATCCAGCGCAATGGCCTGGCGAAATGGGCTTGGGTGGTGGGGTGGCTGATGCCCTGCGACGGTTGCCTCCAGCCGATCGTGAGATCCTGCTCTTGGCGGAATGGGAGGGCCTGACGGCGACGGAGATCGGTGCCGTGATGGGCTGCCTGGCGGTGATCGCCCGTGGCCGCTTGCGCCGGGCCCGTCACCGTTTTCGCAGCGTCTATCACCCAGACGAGACGGCCTCGACTGGCATGCCTTCTCCATCACCGGCGGAGATCCCGACACCGGCGAGCGGTTTTGGCCGGCGAAGGGGCCGCTGAAATGGACTCCGCGACCGTGCCCCATCGTGATGGCCTTGGTGCGCTTCACGAGGCGAACCCCCACAACGACCCTTGCTTCGAAGCAGCCGCGGCCGCTATCGCCCAACACACCCGGCAGGTGGTGGCGGCCGCGGCTGTCGGGTCGTCGGCGGGGGCCGGCCCCTCGGGCCTGGGGCGGGGTGAGGCAGGCCCCAACCGCCGAGGCCGCTACCTGCTCGCGTTGCTGATTGTAGCCGGCGCTGTCATCGCGGCACTGCTGCTCGTCACGACGATCCTTGTCCCACGATCCTCCCACTCGCAGCCTGCCTCGACAGCGAGCGGCCCTGCCCCGTCGCAACCGGGCGCGTCGGCGACCACTCAACCAGCCCCGGCGGTTCCCGGTGGCCCGGCGACAGGCGTGGCGCCCGCCGCCGCCCCGTCCGCTCTACCCTCCACCGCCACCTCCCTGCCGTCGCCCACCGCCGCCTCGACGGGCCCGACGGCCACCGGGGGTCAAAAAGGCTCGACGGCCGGGCGCAGCACCGTCACAACCACTGCGCCGACTGCGCGGCCCACCCCGACGACCGCTTCGTCGCCGCCGTCGAGCACGATGTCGTCCGCCGCGCCGACCTGCGCGCCGTCGCCGATCGCCCCGGGGCCACCGGCACACCAGTCGGTGAGCGTGCAGGACCTGGGCAGCGGATTGGCCTCGATCAGCAACGTCGCCATCACCAATGGCACGGTGAGCGTCCCCGGCTTCGCTCCTGGCACACGCACGGCCGTCATTGTCGTGGCTACCAAGTCCGATGCAGCCAAACCGACGGTATGGTCCTTCGACGCTACTGACATCGCGGGCCACACGACACACTGCGCATAGCCGGGCCATCTGGATTCCCCGGTGTGGCTCCCAGCGAGGGACGTCGCCTTGTGCCTCCGGCGCCGCTGTTGGTACGGGGCTGGACGTCACACCCGAACCGTAACCAGCAACCGCTGCGCTGGCTCGACGCCCGACCGGAGCATTGGGCGACGCCTGCGGTAAGAGTCTCCGCTCCGAGTACCAACGCGACCGCGACATGGCGCCACGCGCGTGCACCGCTACCCGTCCCTCTCGGGCGATGTTGGCCAGCGCCCGGCGCGCGGCCGCGATTGCCGCCACCCGGGGCTGGTGATGGTGGCGAACCTGGACCACGAACACCGTTGAGCCCACCAGCACCCGCAGCGAGGACTAGTGCGGGATTTTTCACGCTTCGCCGGGGTAGCCCGACAGTAGTTGGACGACCTGTCGGCGTACCCGGGAAAGGTCTGCGGCCGGGCGGGCCGAAGTGGGCCAGGGATCTCCTGTTGCGAGCGCTGCCATTTCCCCATCCCCATCGAGCGACTGATCGCGCTGCCGCCACCCCGGTCCTTGCCCCTGGGAGGTAGAAGCCTCCACACGGAGGTGCAGCAAGGGTAAGCGCCCCCAACGTCGTTTGTGACCCGCTCCGGGTCAGGGAACGAGAGGAAGGCCTCTTCCGCGTCGAGGGCAACCCGGCAGCCGTGCTGGCCAGGACTCTGGGTATGGCATTCCATCAGGGGAGATACCCCGTCATCACTTCCCGGGGCGTGCATAGCCGCTGCCCACCACCATCCGTCCGGCAGCCCCATCGACAGCCTCGCATAGGCGTCGAGGACCACGTCAGGAAGAACGAGCGGTGGGTGCTGCGTATGACAGGTCCCACGGCGGCGGGATGGGTGAATGGCCCGAGGGGTGTCTTGTGGACGAATGCCTTGCGGGCACGATGGTATGGCTCTCCGGAGACGTCGTGTCGCATCTGTGCCAGTTCCTCGCACCACACCGGATGGGGGTGGCCTAGTCACCTGGCCATTCGCAACACCGCCCGCCCCCGGAGGCGGGGGCCTCACGCCCTGGTGGGCTCCAACCGGGACTCCCGGGGTGGTCCTTTTGGTGACGACGGTCAACGGCCTGTCGGCAAGCACCCCGCGACTGCTCGGTGAGCTTCATTGCGCCCTCGTCATGTGTTCGAGCGGCTTCATGTGCCGGATGTGTCCTATCCGTGGCTTTTGGGCAGAATGCCAGGCACAGGTCTGCGAGCGAGCGGAGGGCAATGATGCGTCGGAAATGGTTGGCTGTCATTGCCGTGGTCCTCGGACTGACCGTGATCCCCGGGCTGTACCGGGCGGCCCACGCGACGACCGGGCTGGTGGCGCAATCAACCCTCTCGCTGGCGCCCGGCGTCATCAACACCGACTACCTCGACACTGACCCGACGAATGTGATCCACGTCGTACGCATATCCGCAGGCGCCCGGATCGTTATCAAGGCGGTACCCGCCTCACCCACCGGGCAGGGTGGCACTGCCCCGGTCATGAGCCTCTGTCAGCGGGCCAATGCGGTGGCATGCGTCAACGGCGACTTCTTCGATCATAGCGGGGCTCCCCTGGGCGGGGAACTGGTCGACGCGACATGGCTGCGCCCTCCCACCGCCAGCCAGCAGCAGCTGTGGCTCGACGTCGGCAACCAGTTCAGCATCGGCGCCGAACCGGCCCACGCCGTCCAAAGCCTGGGCGCCACCAACTACGCCATCCTGCGGCCAGGGCAGCCCGTTGCCATCCCCGAGCACGACGCCTTCGCCGACGGACCCCACGCCAGGACGCTGGTGGGGTGGAACGCGGCCGGGGACCGTTTCTTGGTCACCGTAGAGCAGGGTGGGGGCAGCGCGGGGATGAGCCTGTCTCAGGCCGCCGGCCTGATGCAGCGACTGGGGGCCACGACGGCGATAAACGAAGATGGGGGCGGCTCATCTCAGATGGTGGCCGGCGGCACACTACGCCACGCCCCCGGATACGAGGGCCGCGCGGTAGCCAACATCTGGGCCGTCGTCGCCCTACCGCCGCCCGCGCCGGCATCACCGCCGCCCCCACCACCGCGGATCGCCGCCCGTCGAGGCGCGTCGCCAGGAATCGGGCGACTGTTGAACGGGCTGCTAAAACCGGCACGACATTCTCGTCCTTAAGCTGGGATGAGCGATCCGCACGCTGATCGTGAGGGCAGGCCCGGACCGCTGTCCGGCCACCAAAACGCTACGTCACAGCACCGATTCAGATTCAGGCCACTGTTGGCGGTCCGAGGCTGGCCTGAATTAGGGGGCGCCTCGGCCAAGCGGGCGGTCGCCACCGTGTGAGGGACTGAGAAGGCTTGCGCTTGCGACTGGTGCCGGAGCGGGTGGAACCGGACCCACGACTCTGCCGGTTCCTCCGTTGGCCTTCACGCATCTCTGGTTCACGGTCCCGAACTGGTTGCCCGACCACACGTTAGCGTCACAGCGGTAATTGTTGTCGGCGGCATCGGCTGCGACCCAGACGAGGAACGGGTCCTGAGCGTTGAGGTGTGCGATGAAGGCTTCGTCCAGGGCGTTTCCGTGCGCCTGGTTCCCCGACACGATGTGGTCGGTCACTCCCTCGTTGATGAGGATGCCGGTGAGGCGGTTGTTGTTCGTCACGTTTCCGGTGATGGTGTTCCCACCTACGCCCACCTCGCCACTACCGGGGTACGGTCCAACGACCTCGATGCCGCCGCCGGCATTGTCAGATGAGGTGTTGCCGGCGATGGTGTTGCCGAACGACAGGGTGACCGCGGTCGTTCCCGAGTTGTGCAAGAAAATACCCGACGAGTGATAGCCGTCAAAGAAGTCCTGGACCTCGCGGGTTCTGAGGCCCGTCTGGGAGATCGAGTTGCCGATGATCTGATTGAATCCGTTGTTGGCCTGCGGGAAGGCTTTGCGGAAGGCAGTCACCATAACCCCGGCCAGCGCGCTCCTGACGATGTGGTTGCCCACGACCCTGTTGTGGGCGGCACCAGGTCCCTCGATGCGCACGCCGACGTCCTGCACCAACTTGCCCGCGGCTCCGATCTCGCCTGCCAGGCCGCCGCAGACAGTCGCCCCATCGCTCGCATGCTGGTTGACGATGTCGTTGTCGGCCACCTCGTTGTTGGCCACCATGTTGCGGTTAGCCTGGTCGATCAGGGCTATCCCCGAGAAGGGCCCGTTGCCCACGAGGGTGTCGTTCACAAGCCTGTTGTCGTTCGAGCCGAGCACGGCGATACCGTCACCTAGATCGCAGGACAGTCCAGGGTTCGGGCCGCCGGGGGGCAGGGCGTTTCGGCCCGTCACCACCCGGTAGTTCACGTTGTGGAGGGCCCAAACGCCTGTAACCGTGTTGCGCCCACCCCCTCCGATCAACACGCCGGCGTCGAAGCCCGGACCGTGCCGTTCTTCAGCGTCACCCCGTGGACCTGGCGCAAAACTACACCGGCCTGGTCCGGTCCCGAGCCACGGGCGTCGGGATTGCCCGACACCAGGTGAGCGTTGAGGTCGATGGTGATGTTGTCAGCGGCGATGATGAGGCCCGTACCCGGACAGGGACCAACGTCGCCGTCAGCTTGGTGGTCTTGGTGATGACAGCGCCGCAGCCGATGGCCGGGGCGGCCGCCGCCGTACCCACCAATCCGGTCACCACCATCAACAGCGCAAGGGCAAACGCGGCCGCTGCCTTCTGCCGTAGGTGCGCCATCATTTGCCCCGTCAAGGTCATCGACCGTCCTGTTCCATCGCCGCCCGCTTTCGGGCCGCAGCATAGATTCACGCCTGTTCGAAACGCGCGACCTGAGTACACGAACGGGTGGAGGCGTGCCCGGAGCGCCGCGACCTCGTGCACGGCGACATCCTCCATCAGAACGTGATGCTTAGACCGACCTCTGGAGTCGTCGGCGCCCGCCGACCTCAGCCCAAGCGATCTCGTCGCTGCGGCGCTGCGTCGCCACCGCTACGAACTCCACATCGGTTGCACATACCTCGGGTGGAACGCGTGGACGGGGAACCCCGACGAACTCGACGTTGTTGCGCAACACGCCGCGTACATCCTTGAGCAACGCCGACTCCCGACGCCTGAACACCAGGTCGGCAGTTGTCTGTCGAACCGGCGATCGGGGACAGGGCCGACTTGGCCTGGGTTGATGGAAGACCCATCGCCGACTTGGTCGCGGTGGCTGCTCCGGCAACTGGTCGAGCGGCTCCCAGATTATGGACCAACGGGCCTACGCTTACGCCGCTCTCGTCGAGGAATGCGAGCGCGTCGTCGACGAGGTCGGCGGGGCCGAAGTCACGCTCCGCGGACTTCACGGCTGAGATAACCTCCGGCCGACGAATACGGACCTATCTTGGCGATGGGAGTGCGTCATGCCCTAGACCGTGGATTTCAACACCGTCTCGACCGTCGGTCTGGAGTCGTCTCCGGTCGCGGCCGCGCTCGCTGGTCTGCGGGCGCACGAGGCCCGCTACTTCAAGAACAAGTACGACCACGTGTTCACGGTGGATCCTGCGAGCAACGCTCAGGCGACCATCGACTGGGTGCACCGGATCCTCAAGGAAGAACGCGACATCGTTATCGCGTCTCGCCCTCTTGAGGCTACCGCCTTCCAGGTCGAGAACATCCGCATAGCCTACGTCTTCTACGAGAGCGGGCTGTCGATCAACGTGATGTACACCATCGACGACCCCAATAAGCGGGCGGTCGGTTTCAAGCTCTCCGAAGGGGTGGAAGTCCCCGAGGAGCTCGCCTCGAAGTTCAAGTTCGCGAGCCAGAAGTCGAAGCTGGCCGGAACCATTCGCGGTTCCTTCTTCGCTTTCAAGAACGAGTACTGAATCCCGGACGGGCCGTGCCAGGTCAGTCATCTCCTCCCGGTCGTGTCCCAAGTCCGCGGGCTCCGGGCAGCCGCTTGTTGGGGAGCCGACAGTCTCCCAATCCCGACGGAAGCGTGAGCTTCCCATAGCCCCGAGGTGCTGTTTGGGGACATGGGGGAACCCGGCCGGCGGCGTCAGATCGGACCGACCCAGACCATCAGGTAACGCGCCCCGTCTGGGTGTTGTCGTTAGTCAGGCGAAAATCGGTCCCGTCTGGGGATACTCGGCGATGAGGGCGGCCCGGAGATCGGTCAGGGGCGCGCTCAGCAGCATCGGCCGGCCCCAGGCCAAGACCGGCTCCGGCGCGGGCTCCGTCGCGGTCGCTGGCTCCAGCCGGGCCGGGTCGATCGTGACCAGCCAGTCGGCTCGACCATAGGCGGGGGAGCCGTTGACGCAGACGAGCTCGATCCATGACGGTTCGGCCTCGACCACGTTGAGCCATGGATCCTCTCGGCGGCGTTCGAGGACCACGAGGTCGGCTGGGCGGCCCTGCTCGATCGAACCGAGCTTGTCGGCTAAGCCGGCGATGGCGGCGGCGCCAGAGGTCACCATCTCGACCAACGCTTGCGACGAGACCGGGTGGCCCTGCTGGGCCAGCACGCGTCGGGCCACCTTCAGTTCGGCCAGTAGGCTGAGGCTCCCACTGGGGAGCCAATCGGCGCCCACTGCCAGCGGCAACCCGACCGCCAGCGCGTCGGCGGCCGCGGTCGTCACTGCGTACAACCGCAGGTTCGACTGCGGCGACCACACCAACTTGGCGCCCGCCTCGGCCATCTGGCCGAGCTGAGTCCGCTGAAGGCCAGTCCCGTGGATCACGATCGTGGCCGAAGTGAGCGCACCCGAGGACACCAGGCGGTCGAACTCCGACGCCGAGACCGCATCGTCGGGCCGGCCCTCGGCCAGGTGCAGATAGAAGGCGTCGACCGCGCCGGCCGCGATCTGGGCCACGATCGCCTTCAGGTACTCGGCGGCCGGCGTCCCGGGGAACGGCAGGTCGATCAGCGTCCGGGCCCGGGCGGCACCGAAGATTGGGAGATCGACGTGGCGGACCACGCTGTGGCCGTCGGTGACCTCCCGGGCGCTCGCCCCCTGGATGGCGGTTACCCCGCCGACCAGGGCCCGGATTTCGGCGTAGTGCTCCTGCGTGCCGAGCGGCAGGGCGCCCAGCAGCCGGTTCTGAGTGTCGCGGATCAGCCGGCGGTAGATGTCGCTGGCCCGCCACTGGTAGCGGTTGGTAAAGGTGTTCGGCGGCTCCCACGGCGCGAAGACGTTGAAATCGGGGTGCCCATGTAGGTCGATCATCCCGGGAAGGATCACACCGTCGGTATCGAGCACGGGAACCGACTCCGGGCGGCGGTGGCCGACCGTCCCGATCAGTCCGTCGGGGTTCACGGAAACAAACCCGCGGCGCAACTCTCTCTCGGGCGTCAGTACGCTTCCTCGCAAGGCAAAGCCACCGTGACTCGGCGCCGATGGTGGCGGTGGTGCCGCCCCCAGGCCAGACTCGTGGTAAGCCTCCTCGAAGCGATCCGGGGTGTTGTCCACCCGTCCATCTTCCCACCGCAGCGGCCCCGGAATCTGGACACTGCACGCGATGACTCGGCGAACACCGGCCAGTCGACTGTGACCACGATGGTGGTTGGCTATGACAGACTCTCCATGATCGGAGGCGGAGGAGTTGCCGGGTAGCCCCGGCGCATTGCTGCGCCGGGGCCCCCTCAGAACCGAGCGTGCGACTTTCACCGCACTCGGCTCAAGCAGACCCAATGGGGTCACGGGCGTGCAGGAGTATTGCCGGGCTTGGTGCCGGCCTCAGTGGT
>JALYXV010000414.1 GCA_030947025.1 Actinomycetota bacterium
CCCTCGACCGCACCTGTGCCCCAGCCGGCGGGCCAGCCCCCGGGCGGGTTTGGCGGGCCCGGGGCTTCCGCGGTCAGCTCGGCGCCGCCCGGCCCCGCGACGCCTCCGTCGTCTGCGGCCGTGCCGGGCGGTCATCCCGCCACAACCGTCTCGCCCGCCCCGCCCTCGGGTCCGACGACATCAACGTCACCGCCTGCTACGTCGCCCCCGACGGCCTTCAGCTCGGCCCGGTCGCAGGTGCGAGGGACAGTTCTCTTCAGTCCCGTCTGCCCGGTGCAACGAACTCCGCCCGATCCTGCCTGCGCGCCCAGGCCCGGGGCGGCGCATATCCAGTTGCTGCGGGGTGATGGGACCGTGGCAGCCGAAGGCGACGCCGGGTCCAACGGCCATTTCGCCCTCCTGGTCGCGCCGGGTAGCTACACGGTCGCGGCGAAGTCCAGCCCCGCCACGGCCGGGATAGGGCGGGGCTGCACCGCCAACCCCGCCCAGGTCACCGCCAACCCAGGCGCGGTGAGCAGTGTCGCCGTGTCCTGCGACACTGGCATCCGATGACATCGCAGTCCAGGAAAACAGGAAATCTGTCTCATGTCCGCCGTCCGCCGTCCGCTGTCCGCCGTCCCGGAGTTCCGGAGGTCAACCTGCGCCGCCCTGCCCGCCCTGCCCGCCCCGCCCTCGCCCTCTCGGTCTCGCTGGCCGCACTCGCCTTGGTGAGTCCGGCTGCCGCCGGCGCGGCCAACGGAGTCGGGCCCGGGCAGGCGTTTGCCGGCCGGGTCAACGGATCGTTCAGCGACGCCACGGTGAAAGTGGTATGCCCCGGTCCCGCCAGTCTCGGACGGAGAGGTCATCCGATCTCCGGCCAGGACTTGGAGGTGCTGTCGCCCCTACCCCCCGTGGCGGCCGGGATCAAGATTTCGGTCGGGCAGACCGGGACAGCCGGCCGAGCTATCGTCGCCCGCTTCACCGACGACCCGTCGGTCGCGACGGCGTTCCACCAGTACTTCGTCAACAAACCCATCGCCACCAGCATGATGCTGCCCTGCAGCGGGATCGGGAAGGTCGTGTTCCGACCCACCCCCACTAGCCCGTCCGCCCGTAGCAGTGTGGTCTCGGTGACCTACGTCAACATCGCGGCGTAGCGGTCGGGATCCGGCGGCCTCAGCTCGGAGAGTTCGGTTCGGGGGGCGGGGTCGCCCCGTTGTGGTTCGAGGTGACGGTGAAAATCTTGGTTAGGCCCGTCAGTTCCAGCACCTTGAGTGTCCCGGGGGTAGGGGACTTGATCGTCAGGTCGCCGTCGACTTGCCGGAGTCGTTTCAGGCCCCCGACCAGTACACCCAAGGCGGTCGAGTCGACAAAGTTCACCGCCCCGAGATCCACCGTGACCTGGCGGGCGCCCCCGGCCACCAGGCCGACCAATTCCTGGCGCAGGCGGGGCGCGGTGTACATGTCCAGTTCACCGGACACCACCACGTTCGCTTCCTCGTCCGCACGGTTGACGACCAGAGCGAAATCCGTCATGGCTCTTACCTTCTTCGGGACTGACGGTCCCTGCACCGAGCACCCTATGGCTGGTGGCTCAACCTGACGGGTATTAGCTGTTGTCGCAGCCACCAAATTTCCTAGCACGGTGCGGCGCCGCGAGCAACGGGCGCACCCCACCAGCCGCCAGCGCCCACCCCGATACCGCCCCAAACGGCCTCTGTCGGCGTCAGGTCCCCAATGGTCCCTCTCGGTCGGATTCGGCTGGGACGTCGTGGTGATCCTGGCGGACCGCGTGCGCCTGGCGGCGTACGGACTCGTCCGTTTCCTCTTGCTCGGGTTCCTGAGGATCGGCGACTCGTTGCTCCGCCCGCCCGGCGGCCTCGGTGCCACGGTCGCCGGTAACTGCGCCGACCACTTCTTTCACCTCTCCCTTGACCCTCTTACCGGTGTCCACCGCATCGTCTTTCGCCACGCGCATCGCCTCCGCTCACCGTCGTACCCGCACGGAGGCAACCGGAACCACGGTGACCCGAGACCCCGGCGGCGAAGGCCCCAAGGGTTGGCTTATTCGGTCGTGATGTTTTGAGGGGTAGACGCCGCGCTTCGCCAGGCGGCCGACTCGGTATCGTGCCTCGTTCGTCGGCCCATCCCACCGAGATGGAGGCAGCCGGAGCCAGTCGATCGGACAAGCAGTACGGAGTGTTCCTGTCCAACCCCTCAATCCTGCAGGCCCGCGGGTGCACGACTGATCTTTGGTCACGTCGACAACAAGGCTGGTCTTCCATCGACCACCGGACAATACCCGCGGCGAAATAGAACCAGATCCGTACATACTAAATATGGAGGTGGGCAAACGACAGATTGTTCCCTCCGGACGAGGCTCCGCCGGAGGTCACCCTACGGTCGGCGTAGCGCCCGATTAGAAGCACTCGTGTCGGTAATTCCCCGCCAACCAGCTCACGTCGACCAGCGACCAGCCGAGCTGTGCGGACTTCGGATCGTCGACGTTGCCTCATCCGCGGCGTGGTGCATGTACGAGGTACGCGCTCGCGTGCCCCGGGACTCGACGGAGGGGCCCGGCAACATGTCGATGGTCTCAGCAAGTCCGAGGCTGGCCAGCGGAGCATCCCGATCCCTTCCTGGCTGTGCTCGGACCTGGCCGCCATGCTTGCCGCCCGCGGTTCCCCGCTACGCCAGGACGCGCACCTTTTCCTCAACAAGGATGGCCGCCCCCTCTACCGTGACACCCTTCGCGCCCGAATCGTTCGTCCGGCACTCCGACTGTGGCGAACAGCGTGTATGAGCGCCATCTAAGACAAGAAGTGTTTGCTAGAGTTGTCTCTGGTACACGCACAGCATGAACTGGAGACAACCGTGGCAAACGCCCGAACCTTGATGCTGCTGGATCGCTTCGCTCGCGAGGGACGGACCGCGTTCAGCGCCGCCGACGTTCGTCACGAGCTGGGAACGTCGGCTCAGGCCACCTCCAACCTACTGACGCGTTGGACCTCGGTGGGCCTCGTTGACCGCCTGGCGGCAGGGCGCTACGCCGTCCGCCAGATTGGCGCTCTCGGCACCGCCGCGGTGTGGGACGACTTGGGATCGGCCGTCGCGGCGGTCTTCGTCGGACATCCTCACCGGATCGGCTTCCTGACGGCCCTGGACCATCACGGCTTGCTGGTCAGGCCGGCGCGCCCGGTTCAGGTCGCGAGTGCCTACCGGCCCCGCGAGAAGACGCTCAGCGGCCGTCCGCTGCGCGTCGTCCGGGAAGACGCCTCCACGCTGCTCGTCGGGACTGAGCTGCTCGGTCCCTCTCGAATCGCCACCGTCGAGCGCGCTCTCCTCGACGTTGCCTCACGGCCCGCACTCGCCGGAGGCGCGTCCCGCCTCGCCGAGGCTCTGGCTGCCGTGGACGGCGTCGTTGGATTGCGCGACCTCGCCCGTGCGATCAAGGCCGACCCGGGATACCGGCGCATCGGGTCGCTCGCGACGACACTGTCGCCCCGCGTTGGCCGGGACCTCGAACCGCCGCCATGGCGCACGCTCATCGAACTGGACCGCAGGGCGCGCGGTGAGGACGGCTGGGTCGACAAGACATGGGGTGTCGCCTGGCCCTACCCAATGTCAGAACTGCAAGCAGTTGTGGACGAATGATCGCGAAGGGCCTCATTACACAGCGAGCGAACGACGAGCACCTGCCTGCGCAGACGATCGAGTGGGACTACGTCCTGGCTCATCTGTGTGCCGACATCGGCGTTATTGGCGATGCGCGTCTCGTGTTCAAGGGCGGCACGCTTCTGCGCCTCTGCTATTTCGAGGACTATCGCTACTCCGCCGACCTCGACTTCTCCGCTGTCGACGGCCTCGACGTCGACAGTGCGTGTGATCTTGTCCACACCGCGATCGATGCATGCCGGACGCGATTGGAGATACCAATACTGGAGCTGACCGATGGCGGGGGCGGGCCGCCCTGGGTGAGCTATGTCGGGCCGCTCGGTGCCAAGCCACGCAAGCTCAAGCTCGACATCTCCGACGACGAACTGGTGACGTCGCGACGTCGGATCCCCATGTTGCAACGGTGGCCCGACCTTCCCGATGACCCTGCGATCGAGGGGTACACCCTCGAAGAGGTCACGGCCGAGAAGCTGCGCTGCATCGCTGAACGCTTGCAGTGCCGTGACCTGTACGACATGCACGAACTCCTCGATGGTGGCCATGTCGACGCACTTGAGGCGTGGCATCTGTATCTGCGAAAGGCCGAGAATGACGAGGCTCGAGGCCGACAGCGGACTCCGCCACCCGAGTGGTCGGCGATGTTCGAGCGGCGCACCGCGGCCTACCGCGACCGATGGACAGGAGAACTGGACGACTACCTTGCCGGCGACGTGCCGCCGTTCGGCGACATCGAACGGCGGACGCGGCGACACCTCGCGCCACTGCTCGAAGCGGCACGCCAACTCGGCAAATAACGACTACCCGATGATGCGCACCTGCCGGCCCGTTCGGCACCGACTCGACCAAGTCGTCCATGTTGAAGTCGCCTAGCCGCAAAGCATCAAGAACCGTCGATCGGAGCGGCTGAACACCCGCCGGCGGCGCGGGCCACAGCAGTCGAGATGCGACATTCTGTTTGACGACCGTCTGCCGCCTTTCCGGCGATGTGCGTCGACGCTCATCCTTTTGGTGGATGGCGATGTGTACCCTGGACCGGACCTGCTCCAAGAGGTGGGCCGCGTAACGATCGCCGGAGCGCGCCTGGACTTCGAGATGGGCTTGCTATGGCATCACCTTGACAGGAACGTTCCGTTCCAAGAGAGCCGTCGGGCGCAAGGTGCTGAGCAATGTCGGCAGGTCCGGCGCCACGCCACCGAACGGTTGACCGGCGAGATGTTCGAGCAGGTGATCGCGGCGGTAAAGGCGGCCGAAGCTGTCCGGCATCGGCGGAACGAGATCATCCATCAGGACTGGGTGCTCAACAGTCGGGACGCCATGCGGTCGGTCGCCAAGCTCGCCCAAGTCGAACCTGAAGATATGCCCGCCTACCTGGAGGAATGGGACCGGGAGTCAAATACGTCGACCGACTGGAAGCGCGTCCCCTCCCGCGGTATCGACGTCGCTCCGGCGCAAACCCTGGACGACCTCGCCGTCGCTCAGCGTGTTTACGTACTCACGTTTCATGTTGCGAGCTCCCGGGAGACTGGTAAGCCAGCGGGATACATCCATCCAACCGCGTGATCATCAACTGTGGTCGGCAGTCGCAGTTCCATAGGCAGTCTCGACCAGGATCTGTGACCACGCTCCCATCGAGGAATCCCTGCGTGACCGTTGGAGGCAAGGGCATCGGGGTGGCGGTGAGCAATCGCCGCCCCTGGTGGCCGCCGGCGCGGACGCACAGTGCCGTCGCTATGTGCGGCATGGTCATCCGGCGCTCGGTGGCGGATACCGCCCAGATAGATCGCTCTGGCGCTCTTGCAAAAGTCCGCGTTCCGGTCCATGGCCCGTGCGTGACCCATCGCCCAGCCGGCATCTGGGGCGGACGGCAAAAACGTCACACGGCAAGAGAAGCGGTGATGTTGAACAACGACTCCTCGTGATCGACGCCATTGACGAGAACGCCGCAACCGTCTAACGGTACCACGGATCCATTCCAGCCGGGGGCCTCGCGCTCGAGGCCAAGGCGCCAGGGGGAGTCGGCTTCGACCCCCCCGTTTGGACTTCTACAAACCCACGTCGTCGAGCCAGTCGATCACAGCGGCTGTAAAGGCATCGGGCTCGTCGAGCCATGGTAGGTGACCACTGTCCTGCAGCACCACGAGGCGGGCCCCCGGGAGGTTGCTGGCGATGCGGGTCGACTCGTAGGGGCCGTGCACCACGTCGTGTCGCCCGACGATCACCAGGGCAGGCACGGTGATGTCGCCGAGCCGGTCCACGGCACTCCACCACCCCGATGCCATCATCATGGGCCCAGCGGCGGCGGCCGCGAAAGAGCACGCGGCGAAGCACCCCTCGGGCGGAGGCGGCGACCGGTGCGTGAAGTAGGCGGAAAGAGCCTGCATCGTGGCGGCCAGCTCGTCGTCGGTCGACGGCGGCACCCGCTGCAGGATCTCCACCTCGATCGGCGTCGGCTCCTCGCCCAAGCTGTCGCCCAGGCTCTCGCCCGCGCCAAGTTGCCCGGGTGTGCCCGCAACCAGCACCAGACCCGAGACGGCGTCAGGATGACGCAGCGCTGTTTCCAGGGCGACGGCGGCACCCAGGTGGTGGCCGAGCAGAACCACGGCCCCGTCGCCCATGGTCAGCGCGAGAGAGGCGGCGGCGTCGGCGAGCTGCTCCATGGTGCAGGGTTCGGCGAGTGGTCCGGACGAGCCCGTGCCGCTGTGGTCGACGAACGCCAGCCGGAGGCGGCTCCCGAGAGGGTCGAGAGCGGGGCGCAGGTAGGCATGGTCGAGGCCGGGCCAGCCCGGCAGAACTACACACGCCGGCCCAGTCCCGACCAGCTCATAGGCGAGGGTGGTCCCGTTAACCTCCAGGATCGGCATCGCCACCATTCTCGCGTGGATCGCGGGAAGGACTCGACCGTGCCGGCCATTGACGATTCGGGTCCAGCCAGGTGGGTCGATGCCGCTCAGTCCCGTCGATACGCGCTTCCTCGTGAATCATTTGGCGGAGGGCGAAGCCGCCCAGAGGAGGCACTCTGTCCGTAGTGATCTCCTCCACCGACGAGCGATGGTCGAGAAGTGGTCTGGCCTCGGAACGCCGCTGCCTCAGTGATCGAAGCCCTCGCGGCCGCCGGGCGAATCGTGCTCGGGCTTGATCTCCGCCGATACGAACCTGACCAGTCGTTTCTGGAGGCGCCGTGGACTATCTTCGCTCCGTCGATCGGGCCGCACGAGGACCTTGTGGCGGCCGCCCGCCAAGTGGCGCTTAATGCGCTTAGGCGCGCCGACGAGGGCGAGTGGGACCAATACGATTGGGTCCTCGTCACATGGAAGTTGCCTGACTGACTCATCCGACGTGCCCAAGCGAGTGGACTGATTCCGGAACCGTCGATATGGCGGCTTAGTGGACCTGGGCATACCGCCGGTGGGCGCCCAGACCGGTTATTCGGTGCGATATGGGGTCTCCGGGGTAAACGTGCCAAAGTGGCAAAGAATCCGGCTACTAACTGGCGTTAGCTGCTGTGCGGGCTAGTCTCTGGACAGCGCTTCGGGTGACAGGCTCGGTAGCCTCACGGTCCATGACGGCCGATCTGCCGGTGGTGCTCGACGTCGCTCAGCTTGAGGCGCTCCTGTCGAAGACGTTCAACATCGGCTTGGACGTCGGCCGAGGCAAGGAGTCCGTCGCCCTGGTTCGTTTGCGGTTGTCCAAGGCGAAGCGGAGGGCCTGGCGCTGCACGCGGGGGCGTTCAACGGCATCCCCGATCCGATCGTTCATCTGACTGCCCGGGCGATGGGCATCGTGACCGGTTTGGCTGCGGTCGAGCCGGACCCGGCGGCCGCCGATCGTGACCCCATCCTGGATGCGGCGCTGGAAGCCGCCGCGGCGCTGGCCAAGCTGCTGGGTTTTCGACGCGATTGCACCACTGCGGAAAGTGTGGGCGAGCAGGCCGACGCCGTGGCAAAGTTGGCCGAGTCGGCGGCGGGCCTGGCTGGAGCCGCTGATGCGGTCAGTGGCTTTCTGGAGTTGGCGGCGATGACGGCGGCGTCGGGCCGCAAGGGTAAACAGGACCTCAACTGACCGAGTCGCGTGCGCGATTGGGTGGTTCAGCCGTTGGGGCCGGTCGCGTAGATGGCCGGTCGTTACCGGGGCTCGGGGACGGATTCACCGTGGTCACTGGCGGAGTCGAGCCAGGCCTGCTTGGCGTCGAGGACCTCGGCGAGGGCCTCCTGGGGGGTAGCGCCCAGCGCCGAGCAGTGGGCCAGGTCGGGGATGTCGGCGACCCAGGCGTGGTCCTCGTTGCTCCAGAACATGTTGATGGCGTAGTCGCTCACTGGTCGTTGTCCTTCAGCTGGAGGGCGTGGCGTTCCACGAGGTCGAGAAGCTGTCGAAGCTGGTACGGCTTGGCCTGGCCACCGCGGGCTTGGAGGTTGATCCGGGAGCCGATGGCCCGATGGCGGTAGATGTGGTGGCTGCCACGGACGCGGTCCAGCTCGAAGCCGAGCGCCTCGGCCAGGCGCTGGGCGTCGGCGAAGCGGACGTTGGTCAGCTGGCCGTGGGCCAGGCGGTCCAGGAGGGTGCGCGGGTTCATCGTGGTCTCGGGGCGCGTAGCGGGCGTCGCCGTCCTCGGCCGAGGATGCCGGCGACGTCGATGTTGTGGGTGCCGTAGGGGTTGAGGCCTCGAAGTGGGCGGGGCTGATCTGGGCGATGACCTCGTCGGCTACGTCGTGGCCGTCGGCGCGGTGGGCGTCGATGGCGTCTTGGATGTACCAGGTGGTGGAGAGGACGCATATGTTTACGACCAGGGTCAGGCAGTGGGCCTGGGCGGTCTGGTCCTCGTGTTGGCGGTACTTCTCCTTGCCGGAGTCGGCGAAGGCGATGAAGCGGCGGAGGTCGTTGAGGGCCTCGCCCTTGTTGAGCTGGCGGCCGATGCGGCGCCGGAAGGCCTCGTCGGTAAACCAGCGCAGGGTGTGGAGAGTGCGAAGCAGCTTGCCGTACTCGAGGAGGGCCTTGGCCAGGGGGTGCTGGCGGGCGCCGGCCTGGAGGCGGGCGACGAGCAGCGAGGCCGACACGTAGCCGAGCTTGAGGGAGCCGGCGATGCGGGCCAGCTCGTCCCAGTGCTCGTCGATCAGCTCTATCTGGGCGTGCGCTGCGAGCAGCGGTCCGGCAATGGGCCACTGCGTGTAGTGGCTGGTCGGATGGGGGCGCCACCTGGGCTTGTCGGTGATCTTGGCGATGCGGGGCGAGAGCTGCTTGCCCACCAGGTCGAAGAGGCCGAAGGTGGCGAGGAGCTGGCCGTGGCTGTCGGTGGTGTGCTCGACGATCGGCAGCTCGGTGGTGTTGCCCAGGATCTCGTCGAGCACGTACAGGCCGTCACGGTCGGTCGAGACGATGACCTGGGTGCCGTAGGTGGAGTGCTGGTCCGAGACGTGGCAGTAGGTGGTGACGCCCTCGTGGAGGAAGTAGCGTGACAGGGCTCGGGCGGTGAGGGATTTGCCCCGCATGGGCAGGCGCAGCCCATCCGAGGACGACAGCGTCCCGCCGCCCCAGTGCCGGGAAAGGGGGTGACGGTGGTGCTCGTTGACCACCTCGGCGTTGGCCGCCTCCAGGGGAGGTTCCTCCCGGAGGTACCACAGGGTGTACCAGTCCAAGGTGTCGGCGCCGATGCCGGTCAGCTCCGACATCCGGGTGCGGCCGAAGTTGCAGGCCTGGGCGATCAGGGCGGCGTAGAGGTTGCGGCGGTGCTCCAGCTCGGGCGCCCGCGGGGTCGCCCCTCCGGCGTGGGTGAGCCGGGCGCTGAAGCCCGTCACGTTGTCCACCTCGATGATCGCCTCGGCCAACGGGACCATGGGCAGCCGGGCCAGCACGGCGTCCTTGACGGCCAGGATCGCCGGGGCGACCGCGTCGGCGGCGAGGGGGCTGAGGTGCAGCTGGCCGTCGGCGTCGAGGCGCACCGGGGCATCGTCGGCGGCGAGGAGGGCTTCGAGCTCGCCCAGGTAGCGGGCATAGTCGGCGTCGATACCGGCGAGGCGGCCGGCGAAGGTGGC
This sequence comes from Actinomycetota bacterium, assembly GCA_030947025.1. GTDB lineage: Bacteria > Actinomycetota > Acidimicrobiia > Acidimicrobiales > Palsa-688 > JALYXV01. The sequence goes on from JALYXV010000414.1 coordinate 9,681, forward strand.
GGGCATGCCGGTGAGCTCGGCCACCTCGCAGCGCTTCTCGGGCCATTCCTTGGCCGGGATCAGGTAGGAGGCGAGATCGGCGTAGCCGCGCGACCCTTCGACCCAGATCTCCCCCGAGCGCAGCGCCCCTTGCAGGGCGAACAGGACGCACAGCTCCCAGTAGTGCTTGTAGGCGTTGTCGTCATCGGCGGAGCGGGCCGCGGCCAGGTAGGGCTGCCAGCGGGTAGGCACGAAGCCGACCGGGGCGTCGGCGGGGACATGGCGGCGGCCCTCGGCGTTCATCTTGCTCAACAGCGTCACCGCGTCGCGGGTCTCGCTGGTCACGCTGGCCCGGAAGCTCAAGGCGGCGAGGACCTGGGGGGCGAAGGAGCGGACATGAGCGAAGCGGGCCTCCAGCAGGGCCAGGTGCCCGCCGTCACGGGGCAGGCGCTCGTTCTCCGCCCGCACTGCGACGGCCAGGCGGTCGGCGCCCAGCCGGCGGACCCCCGCTCCCACCGCGGCGTCGTCGAGGCCGGGATCCAAGGCCACATCGAGGATCTCATCGAGCAGCACCAGGCGCTCCACGTTGGCCTCCGCCACCGCCGCCCGTCGTTCCGCCAGTTGGCCGCGGGCCCGGCTGTCGGTGCCGGCCAGAGCCTGGTCGAACATCTGCACCACCTCGTCGATGATGCTTGACCACGACCCGGCCAGAGTTGCCAGCAGGACCGGGTAGCGGCGCTCGGCCGCCATGGCCCGCAGCGCCTTGGGCGTCAAGCGCCGGCCGACGGTGGCCAACTGCCGGACCCGTTCGGGCGGAATGGCGGAGAGGTCCAGGCGGTCCGCTCCCATCTCCCGCAGATAGGAGAGTTTGGTGATCTCGGCCTTGATGGCATCGGGCGACGAGCTTGTGGCCCCCCGGTCGAGCCAGACCAACGGGGCCATGCCCAGCTCGGCGTCGGTGATCACGAGAGTGTCAAGCTGGCCGCAGCGAGGCACGCTGAGCTGGGGACGCAGCCGCCAGTGGATCTCCTTGTCGGCGGCCACCCTGGCCTCGCCGACGGACCGCAGGAGCCGGTCAACTCCCGGCCGGACGATCCGTTCGGCGCGGAGATGTTCGAGGACCTGGCCGAACAGCAGGGACGCGTCGTCATGCTCGAGAGCCCGGGCCACCAGCCAGTCGGCCAGGCGCTTGCGCTCCTCGGGCCCACAACTGCGCCAGCCGGCCCGCTCGATCACCGATGCCACGTGCTGGCGGCGCAGCCGGCCGTCGACCTCGTCGCGGTAATGGGCGAGGGCGCCGGCGGCGACGCCTATCCGCTCGGCTAGGCGACCGGTGATCTCGGCCGGTGTGGTGGCCAGGTCGCCGGGCACGAAACCGAGGAACCGAAGACCGCACAGCTGCACGGCCAAGCCAATCCGAGTGGCTGAGCCCCGATGGGAGCGGACCCAGCGCAGATCATTGACGTCGAGGGTGAAGTACTCCACCAGGTCACCGTGGGACACCGCGGGCGGCCAGCTTGTGAGGGCTTCGAGCTCGGCGTCGGAGAGCACCCGGGGCGCCACCGTCGATCAGCCCCCCGGATGGCCGGTCACGCCTGGACGAGGGCCTCGACCGCGGCGTCGCGATCGGCCTCCGAGGGCAGGCTGTAGCGCCGGGTGGTGTCGAGGCGGCGATGACCGGCCAGCTCCGCCACCAGCACGACGTCGGTGCCGCCCCGCACCAGGTTGGTGACGCAGGTGTGGCGCAGCATGTGCGCCGACAGCTGGAGGTCGGCGTCGGCGGCCAGACGCCGAACGACCAGGTCGATGGCCCGAGTCGACAGCCGCCTTCCCGATCGGGCCAGCCACAGCGCGTCGAGGTCCCCATCGTGGCCCTTCGACAACTGGTCCGCCCGGGCGATGAGCCACTCATCCAGCGCAGCCCGACAGGCACTGTTGAGGGGCACCTCCCGGTAGGCGTCGCCTTTCCCCACGCGGACCTTCAACCGGCCGCGCCGCGCGGACATGGACAGGTCCGCCAGATCGAGCGCCCCGAGCTCGGATAGGCGTAGTGCCGTGTACAAGAACACCGTGGCGATGGCCCGGTCCCTGGCCGACGGGCAGCGCTCCACCGCCCGGAGCAGCGACCGCTGGTCGGCTGCGTCCAACGAGCGCGGGGCCAGCTGCGGGAGGTCCTCCCGGGCCACATCGGGCCGGTCGACGCTCAAGGAGCGGTAGAAGTTGTCGATCGCGGCCAAGGCCTGGTTCACCGACGTCGGCGCCCATTTCCGGTCAGTCTTGACGTGGCGCTTGTACTCCCTAACCGTCGAGTCCCGCACCCGTGGCTCCGATAGCGCCGCCGGCCCGTGCTCGGAGCCCTCCAGCCAGGACACGAACGAGCTGACCTGGGCCAGGTACGCCTCCCTGGTCCGCTTGGCCAGGGGCTGGCGCTCCAGCGAGTCGGCGTAGGTGGCCAAGACGTCATCGGCCTTGACGAGCCCCCGATCGGGCCTCTTCGAGCGTGTCGGCACGGGCTCCCGCTTGTTAGTCGCAGTGGCAACCCGACCCTACCACCCGTCTGGACGACGCGTTAGTGGCGGTTCAGAGCCCCGATGCTTCCACTAAGGTCATTTAGAGGAACCCTGTCCCCATCGACAGGCGACCGAGAGATAGTAGCCCTCAGCCAGTTGCAGGACATGTTCCGCCGGAAGACCGGAACCCAGATCAACGGGGTCGCCATAGGGATCGGCGCCGCTGCTGGCCGCGGGTCCGCGATGGCGACACCGCCAAGATGCCAGCCACGCGGCGGCGCCGCATCTGTGAGGAGCGCTACCGCACGTAGTGGTCCGGTCCCAGCGTCAAGTGGCTGGCCCCGTTCCCCATCAGCGCGCTCGGTGTTGACCATCCGTAAAGGCGTCCGGTTGATGATCCTTTGACCGTGAGCCCACTCAGGTGGGTTTGTCCTGCCATACGATGAGGCCCATGGTGCGTCCTGAAGGCTGGGCCAGACCCCTCCGCTGACACGTCTAGCGTCAATGATGAAAGGCGAGAAGCCCGGGCTATGGCGCCACGAGGCGGTTGGCGCGGCGCTCTGGCTGGCGGTTGCCGCTGGTTGGGCCTCGGGGGCAGCCAGTCTGTCGGTCATCGATGTACTACTGGCGCTGGCCCTGCTGGTCGTCACTCCCGCCGCGCTTCCAATGCTCGACGGCTCGGGTCGTGTGTGGTGGGGCAGGGGCTGGCTCGCGGCTGTGGTCATGCCAGCCGCCGCCTGCGGTGCGGTCTCGGTCGCGCTCAGTCCAGGCACGGTTGGCGGCGTTCTCGCGTTGCCATGGTTCGGCGTGTGCTCGTTCGTCGCAGTCCACGGACCGCGACGTTGGTTGCGGGAACGTTCCTTATCCCTTGTCCACCTAACCCGTTTTACATCTGCACTGTTCTTGATGGTCGGCGGCGCCTGGCTAGTCGCATCTGGTTTCGCTTGGCGTCCACTGGGCTTCCGGTCCGACATTGTCGAGTTGACCGCGGTCCATTTCCACTACGCCGGGATGGCGTCATCGCTGCTCGCCTCGGTAACGCTGTCCGCTGTCGAGCACAACCGAGGGCCTCTACTGAAAGCCGCGCGGGTCGCGGCGGTTGCGATCGGCTTCTCGCCTCCGCTGATCGCCGCCGGGTTCATCTTTTCGCCGGTACTCCAGGTGGCCGGCGGCGTCAGCCTCGCCACCGGGCTGATCATTCTGGCCGTGATCACCATACGGTCGGTGCTGCCCGCCTTACCGGCCGGGCCGTGGCGGCCTTTGCTGACAGTGTCGGCGGTCGCGGTGGCGGCGCCGATGGTGCTCGCGGTCGACTGGGTGGTCGGTCAGCACAGCGCCATTCCCGCATTGACAATCCCGCAGATGGCTGCCACACACGGCGCAATCAATGCGGTCGGCTTCGTGTTATGTGGCGTACTCGGCTGGCGTCTTCTCCAGGAGACGCAGGACACGTTTAAGGAAGACGTCAGATCCGAGGGAGGAGCGGAGTGACAGACCCGAGGGAGGAGGGATTCCCCGCCATGACTGGCGACCTGGGTACAGGGCCCTATCCCCGTCTGATTGCATCTATGGCAATCCAGCTGATCACTACGACGCTAAACACTGCCGCGATTACGATGCAGCACCTGATAATCCACGGGCGCATGGGACGACCACGATTTCCGGCATAGGTGGCGGCCGCCGTGAGTCCCCATACGGTCAAGCCCCCGATGGCCAGAACATCCTCGGCGATCCACTGCTGAGACCACGACAGACCCAGCGCCACGAAGAGCATGAGTGCACCACACAGGAAGAAGCCTGTTAGTCCGAGGCGGTGCCACCACCTAATGTTGTATTGGGCAGCTGCTCGTCCTCGACGGTTCACGCGGGTGGTGGTAGCACGTTGAATGGTGGCACCTCCGTCGTCTGGCAGGCCGGGAAGGATCTGCGGGGGGCCAGCAGACCGATCTCCCAGACCGGCAGCTCAGTCATTTGGAATATCGTACTCGTGGACCCTCCTAAGTCGTAGTACGCCTCGATCGCGGGGAACCGAGTAGCTGAGCCGAATATGCACACCCCACCGCCGCCGGTCGGAACGATGTCTATCGATGCCGATATTTTGGGGATGTTCAAACCGGGTTGAGTGAATACGCTTTGTCCGACGGCGAAATCTACGTGGACGTTGCCGTCCGAATTGAACTGGCCCATAAGGCTATTAGCCTGCGTGCAGTTCGTTAGCGTCGAATCGGTGCAGGAGTGATTCACCTGGACAAAGCCAGTTCCGGTACTAAAATCGATCTCCAAATAGACCTTGTTCATTCCGGCCGTCATTGCCGGGTTGAACCCCCGGCCATTACCATTGAACACGATTGGCCCGCCGGGGCCAATACGGACGTCCTTGTCGGCTATGAAGAATCCGATTCGGACCTTACCGTAGCCAGGAGGGCACGGAACGTCGATACGCCGTTGAATAGAACCATCGTTCGCGTTGCGGGTTTCTGCCGGTGGTTCGGGGAGAGTGCTCGGTTGGCATCCTGACTGAGGTGGCGGAGGAGGCGGCGGCGGAGGAGGAGGAGGAGGCGGAGGCGGAGCGTTTAGCTCGGCCACGTCGACTCGCTGCCACGCCAACAGGAGGCTGTCCCTGCCGGCGACAACGTCGTTGGCCCACGCCGGAACCATCCACCCGAGTGTCTCAATATCGGCGGCCGCTGAGATTCGTCCCGTCCGAGATCACGGTCTGGCTTGACGACAACTGGCACGAAGCCCACGCCGTCGGCCGCGGCCGTTGAACCCCTCCACCTCTTCGACCCCGAACCAGCCAGGCGAATCGGGCCGTCTCGATCCGAGACACCCTCTCCGATGTCTCGACACGAGACACCAACCACGCCGTCCCACACCGAGACACCCGCTCCCGAAACCGAACGCAGCACCCCAGCCGACGCCGTGCTCGTGGTCGCTGCCACCGCCGCCCTGGCGGCCCGCGCCGCGGTTACCCAACTCGCCCACGCCATCGCCGCCGCCCGAGACGATGGCCGCAGCTGGCGAACCATCGCCATCGCGACGGGCATACCCCACCAAACCCTGCACCGCCGACGGCGGCGGGAGCGAGGGACATGAGGACGCCCCTGGATCCGTAGAGAGGTGTCGGCATCCGCAGGTAGCTGACGCAGAGGACGACGCCTCCGGATGACCTGAAAGACGGCGAATCTCGTGGCCCATTCGTGGCCCACGCCATCATCGCGACCGGAGAGCAAGCCTTGGCCAGCACTTTTGCACCCCGAAGAGGGTGGGCGCGGAGGGAGTCGAACCCTCATGCCCGTAGGCAGCAGGGTTTAAGCCCGCTGTGTCTGCCGTTTCACCACGCGCCCGGGTCGAAAACGTGTGGCACGCCGCCGGCTCAGCCCGAGCCGGGATAGGCGGCCAGAGCAGCAACGATGGCATCCTCCTTGCTGTAGAGGGCGGTCTCGGTCTCGATGTCGTTGTCCAAGAAGGCGAATCGCACCGGCGTCGCCAACGTCATCACCCCGACCATCCCGCCCGCGTTGTCGAGGGAGCCGGTTTTCGCTCGCAGCTTCCCCGCCACTGGCGTGCCCCGGTATCGGAACACGAGCGTTCCCGACTGCCCCGCCACGGGCAGCCCGTCGAACACCGGGCTGTTAGCGGCCTGGCTGGCCCGGTCGAGTGCGGCCAGCAACTCCCGGCACGTGGCCCGGTTGGTGCGAGACAACCCGGAGCCGTCGTCCATCTGGACGCCGACCAGGGGGACGCCCGCCTGACCGGCGCTGCGCATCACGGCCGTTATTCCGCCCGCAGTGGTACCCGTTCCCCCGCCCGCCTTGTCGATGGACCGGACCAGGAGCTCGGCGATCCAGTTGTCGCTGGCCCGGAGCATGGCCTCGACGATCTGGTTGAGCGGCGCTGAGGTCACCGAGGCCACCGTGACCGCACCGGTCGGGGCGACCTGGTCGGGGGCCGAGCCCACCGGCACCTTGCGCAGCTGGAGCAGCCGGGCCAGCTCCGAGGCGGCGTAGTTGGGCGGATCCTGGGCCAGCGGGGACTTGGGCGGGGTGAACTGGATCCCCTCGTTCACGCTCAGCGCCGACAGCAGGCCGATCTGGTTCTGCTGCTGGTAGAGGGGCGGCCACACGGGTAGGAACCGCAGCCGGTCCTCGAAACTGTCGTCGCCCCGGATGCCCCCCGCCACCAGCTTGATCCCCGCGGCCGCCACCGAGTCGGCCAGGCGGGCGAGCGACGTCCACGGGTAGGCCGCCACCCGAGCCCGCCCGGCGGTGGCAGCGATGAACTCCGGGGTCGCCAGGAGCGGGTCGCCGCCCCCTACCAGCCACAGACCGGCCACCTGGCCCTTGACCGGGGCGGTCGTGGCCATGACCGACGTGGTGAAGCGGTAGTCCGGCCCGAGGATCGCCAGCGCCGCCTCGGCGACCAGCAGCTTCTGGGTCGACGCCGGGATAAGCGGCGCGTCAGGCTGGTGCTGGTACACGAGCCGGCCCGCGCTGTCCTCGACCGTAAGGCAGGAATTGGTGCCCGCCACGGCGGCCTCAAGTTTGGTCGTGAGTGCAGCGAGGGCGGGGAAAGGGCTGGCCTTTGGTTGCTCGCCCGCCTTGGGCCCGGTTGGCCCGGTCGACACGGACCCGGCCGAACTGGCGGTACCCGGGGAAGTGCCGCTCACATCGGTCCGGCCCACCGAGGTGCTGGTGATGTCCAACCGCCCAGCGGTGGCCTGGCCGAGGCGGGCGCTGGCACGGAGCACGACGAACGTCCCCCCGCCCAGAGCGATCAGCACACCGGCCACGACGGTGAGCGTCCGGATCAGGCGCGTCACCGCGGCGACACTAGGTGATGACGGGCTCGACTCGCCCGCGTCCGAAGCCGCCGAGGGCGACGATCTTGACCGTCTCGTTCCGCCTAGAGCCTGTGGCCGGCCCGCTCGCCCGGCCCGTTTTGTGCAATGAGGGCACGTATACGGTCACGAATTGCACACAACGACCCACTGCGGCCGGTTCGAGCCCATCCGCCCGAGCGGTTTCGTGCCAGGGGGCAAGTACGGCCCCAACTTGCAGGCAATGCCTTTGGCCCGGCCGAGCGCCCTTACCCTTGTCCGGCCCGGTAGTACCGTCGGGCGGTGGCTCTGGCGGTGGTGTGCGCATTGGTGTCGTCGATGCTGTACGCCCTGGCCTCGGTGCTGCAGCATCGGGCCGCAGTGGCCCAACCGCAGTCCGAGGCCATGCGTCTGGGCCTGTTGGCCCGGCTCGTCCGCAACCCGACCTGGCTGCTCGGGATCGTGTTCGATGGCATGGCTTACGCGCTGCAATTCATCGCCCTGGGACGCGGTTCGCTGGTGCTGGTGCAGCCCCTGCTGGTCAGCGGGCTGCTGTTTGCCCTCCCGCTTGGTGCATGGCTGGCGGGCAGTCGCATGACCAGTCGCGATTGGTGGGGCGCGGCCGCGGTGGTCGTCGGTCTCAGTGCATTCCTCGTCACCGCCTCACCGGGGAAGGGTCACGCCGAGGTGGCCAACCGTGCCTGGATGCTCCTGTTCCTGGTGGCCGGCGCCGCCATCGCCGCTCTGCTCCTGGCGGCCCGCCGGGGCAGCAACCGCCGCCGGGCCGCGCTACTGGCCGCGGGCGCCGCCGTCAACTACGGCGTCACCGCCGCCCTGACCAAGGCCGCGGCCGCCCTCTTGGCGAGCGGGATCGGGGAATTGCTCGAGAGCTGGGAGTTGTACGTGCTGATCGGTGCCGGCCTGCTCGGCATGGTGATGGCCCAGAGCGCCTTCCAGGCGGGCGCCCTGGACGCATCCCTACCCGTCCTGACCGTCGTCGACCCGATCGTCAGCATCCTCATCGGTGCCTTCTTGTTCGGAGAAGGCGTGCGTTCGGGGCTGGCACCCACCACGGTGGAAGGCATCGGGCTGGTCCTGGTGACCATTGGGGTGTTCGCCTTGAGCAAGGCCGAGGTGGTGCGGTCGGTCCATGACGAGACGGCCGAGACGGGCTGAGGCGGATCCGCGGGGCCGCAATCCGTAGCTACCCGAACAGACGTTCGATATAATCGGTGGCATGGCGTCAGGGAGCGACAGCAAGTTGCGATGGCGGTTGGTCGATGACGAGGGTTCCGACCGGCAAGCTGCCCTGTTCGACGGCGACCAGTTGGTGGACCGGCATGTCGGGACGGGCGAGTTCCGGGGGATGGAGTTCCTCCATGTCAACGCCCGCACCATCATCAACGAGGTCCCAGCCGCCTCGCGCATGCCCTTCCGGTTCACCATCAACGCCTACCGGGGCTGCAGTCACGCCTGCTCGTACTGCTTCGCCCGGCCCACCCATGAGTACCTGGGCCTCGATGTCGGAGAGGACTTCGAGCGCAAGATCGTGGTCAAGATCAACGCGGTCGAACGCTTGCGGGCCGAGCTGGCCGGCCGCCGCTGGGCCGGACACCACATCGCCATGGGGACCAACACCGACCCCTACCAGCGGTGTGAGGGCAAGTACCACCTGACCCGGGGAGTGGTCGAGGTGCTGGCCGAGGCGGCCAATCCGTTCTCGATCCTCACCAAGTCCACGCTGATCCTGCGTGACCTCCGGCTCCTGGCTGGGGCCGCGGCCCGCACCGACGTCCGGGCCAGCCTTTCCATCGGCACCTTGGATCCTGCTATCTGGCGACTCACCGAGCCCGGGACGCCTCACCCCCGACAGCGGGTGGAGGCCGTCAGGCGGCTCAACCAGGCCGGTGTGCCGTGCGGCGTGCTGATCGCCCCGATCCTGCCCGGCCTTTCCGACCGCGAGGACCAACTCGAAGAGGTGGTGCGGGCCAGTGTCGACGCCGGTGCCGTGGCCATCTCGTCGGTCGCCCTGCACCTGCGGCCGGGAGTGCGGGAGCACTTCCTCGGCCAGCTGGACAAAACCCATCCCGATTGGGCGGCCGAGTACGAGCGCCGCTACCAGCGCGCCTACCTCCCCGCAGCCGAGACCCAAGCGTTGTCGGAGCGGGTGCGGCGATTGGTCGCCCGGGCTCGGGGACGCACCGGCCGGGACACAACCGCCCACGGAGGCTTCCGGCTGGAGACCCCGCCTCCTGCGGTTTCGCCGCCCCCACCGGACGCCCAACTCGCCTTCGACCTCTCAGCTACCTCATAGAGAGCGCTCATCGTGTCCTCAGGGGGCCGTGATGAACTGCTTTGCGTGGACACCACCACCACCGCCGTCACCATCCGCTCCCAGGACCCCGACTATCTGAGCACGCACTACGGCCTGGCCGTTACCCTGGCCCGCCGGTACTCACAGCGGGGCAGCTGGTCGGAGTCGTCCGAGGATCTCGTACAGGTCGCGCTACTGGGCTTGGTGCGGGCCATCGAACGGTTCGATCCCGAGCGCGGCGTCCCGTTCTCGGCCTACGCCACCAGCACGATCGTGGGCGAGTTGAAGCACTACCAACGAGATCGTTCCTGGGCGGTTCGGCCACCACGGCGAATTCAGAACCTGTACCTGCGCAGTCAGGAAGCCATCACCGACCTCACCCAGGAGCTGGGCCGACCGCCCACGCCGGCTGAGATCGGCGACCGGGTCGACGCCTCGGCCGCCGACGTGGAAGAAGCCCTCGAGGCGGCCAGCCTACGCCGGCCCACCTCCCTCGACGCCTCGCCGGCCGGAGACGACCGACCCCTCGCGTCGCGACTCCAGGACGACGACAGCGGGCTGTCCGCGGTGGAGGAGCGCCTGGCGGTGCGCTCGCTCCTCACCCGGCTACCCGAGCGGGAACGCCGGATGGTCAGCCTCCGCTACCTCGACGGCTTGACTCAGACCGAGATCGCCGACCGGATGAGGCTCAGCCAGGCCCACGTGCAGCGCATGCTGGTGCGCAGCCTCCACCAGTTGCGGGTCCTGGCCCGTGCGTCCTGACTGCTAGAGCCTCCTGACCGGTCATTCCAACTCGATCGCCGCCTTGAGCCGGGACCCGAGGGCCTCGGGCTCGCACCGATCGACCGCCACCGCATCGCAGCCGACCCAGGTGGCAGCCTCCCGCAGCGCCAGGCCGGCCGCCTGCACCTGCTCCGAGCCGAACGGCTCGACCAGGCTGACCTGGCGGGCCACCAGGGTGGTGCCAACCCGCTTCGGGTCGACCCGTCCGACCAGCCGGCCCCCGGACAGCAGGGGCATGACAAAGTAGCCATGAACCCGCAGGTGCGACGGGGTGTAGGCCTCCAGCCGATGGGTGAAACCGAACAGCCGGGCGGTGCGGGTCCGATCCCAGATCAGGGAGTCGAACGGCGACACCAGGGTGGTCCGATGCCGGCCGCGGTGGCCCAGGGCATCAAGGGCGGCGGGGTCGGCCCACGCCCCACCGTCGCCATCAGCGCTACCAGGGCCGCCCCACCCCTCAACGGTCACCGGGATGAGGCCGCTGTCGGGCACCGCTCGGGCCGCCCCCGGGACGGGTATCCGGAAGTACTCGGCCAGGTCCTTTACCGTGCCCACTCCGAGGGCCTGCCCGGCCAAGGCCACCAGTCTGCGCCAGCACTCGCCGTCGGCCGGTTGTGCCGCCGCGGCCAGGCGGGGAGGGAGAGCCCGCTCGGTCAGGTCGTACACCCGCTTCCACCCCCGGCGGGTGGTGCACATGACCTGGCCCAGGTCGAGCAGCCGCTCCACCGCCACCTTCATGGGCGACCAATCCCACCACGGTCCGCCGTTTTTCGATCCGCCCAGGTCGGACGACGTAAGCGGGCCCTCCTCGGCCAGGCGCCGCAAGACCTCGCCGATGGCGGGGTTGGTGTCGACGAAGCCGCCCCACCTCGGGTGGCGGGCCAGGGCGCGGCGCCGGAAGGCGAACAACGGCCACAGGTCGATCGGCAGGATGCAGGCGGCGTGGGCCCAGTACTCCATCGCCACCGGCTCGCCCGCCTGGTCGGTCCCCCAGCACGCCGCCTCGACCGCCGGGCGCCCGATCGCCCCGGCCCGGGCGTAGCACACCAACTCGTGGGACCGAGCCAGCACCGAGATGGTGTCGAGCTGCAACCCCAGCACTTGTCGCAGCACGTCGGGGGCACGCCGGGGCCGGCGGCCCAGCAGACCCTGGGCCCGTAGCGCCATCCGACGAGCCTCGGCCGCGGTCAGCCGGGCCGGCGACACCCCACCACCCCGACCGGCCCGCCTACGCTGAACCGGCGATGAACGCCGCCATCATCTACGAGAGCCTCACGGGCAACACCCGCAAGACCGCTCACCTCATCGCCCAGGAACTGGCCAAGGCCGGGGTGCACGCGTCCGTGAGCCCCATCACCAACGTCGACTACCAGGCGCTCGAGGTGGCGGACCTGGTCATCGTGGGCACGTGGACCGACGGGATGGTAGTGGCCGGCCAACGTCCCGGCCGGGCCCAGCGGTTGCGGCGGCTGCCCGTCCTCGACCGCAAGCGCTGCCTGGTCTACATCACCTACGCCATCGACCCGGGCAAGACCTTGTCGAAGCTGATCGGCATCATGGAGGAGCGGGGTGCCAACGTGCTCGGCGGCATGGCCATCAAGCGCAACAACCTCGAGGGCGGGGCCCGGGACTTCGTGGCCCGCCTGCTCGAGGCCATCCCGGCCTGAAAGGTTGGGACCGAAGTCCTCGAGTAACAGCGCAGTCGGTTGTGCCACCGGCTCAGCGGGTGGGGAGGCCGGGGAGGCCGTCCACGCTGGCCCGGTTGCGAGTGGCCTGGTACGCGGCGATCCCAGCGGGTCCCTTGCGGGCGGCCCAATCGGGCAGGGTCGGTCGCTGACCTACCAGGTCCATGAGTGGCACCCCGAATCCGCACGAGTCGCTGACCTGTGCGACCGTGACCTCGATCACCGATCGGAGGCCGGGCGGCGTCGGTCGCGGGAAGGCCTCCACCGCCAGGGCGAAGGCGGGGTCGGTCACGGCCACGGCGGTGGCCCGGCCGTGAAGCCGGACAATCCGAGGCGGCCCGTAGAAGGCGCAGAACATCAATACGATGCGGCCGTCGTCCCGCAGGTGGGCCACCGTCTCGATCCCCGACCCGGTGAGATCGAGGTAGGCGACCCGATCGTGGTCGAGGACGGCGAAGGTCCCGTCGATCCCCTTGGGAGAAAGGTTGAGGTGCCCGTCGAGATCCGACGGTGCGGTGGCGACAAAGAACATCGGCTGGGCCCGCAGCCACCCTGCCAACGCCGCATCGATCCCGTCGAACACCTTGCCCATGGCGGCAAGATTAGAAAGGAACTAGGACGACTACCGTCCGACCTATGAGCCAATTCCGTTTGGAGCAGGACAGCTTGGGCCAGGTGCGGGTCCCGTCCCAGGCCAAATGGGCTGCTCAGACCCAGCGGGCGGTCGACAACTTTCCCGTCTCGGGCATGCCCATCGACCGGGCGCTGATCCGGGCCCTGGCCTGGCTCAAGGGTGCGGCCGCCATCGAGAACGCCCGCCTCCGCCTGATCGATCCGCCCGTGGCCACCGCCATCGGGGAAGCCGCGGCCGAGGTGGCGGCCGGTGACTGGGACGGCCAGTTCCCGGTCGACGTGTACCAGACCGGCTCGGGCACCTCGTCCAACATGAACATGAACGAGGTGCTGGCCAACCTGGCGACCGCCAAGCTGGGCCGGACCGTCCACCCCAACGACCAGGTCAACGCCTCGCAGTCGTCCAACGACGTGTTTCCATCGGCCGTCCACCTGGCCGCGGTGGACGGCATGGTGCACGACCTGATTCCCGCCCTCGACCATCTGGCTCAGACGCTCCGCACCAAGAGCAGCCAATGGCAGTCTGTGGTCAAGGCCGGGCGAACCCACCTGATGGATGCCACACCAGTCACCCTGGGCCAGGAGTTCGGCGGGTACGCCGCCGCCATCGAGCACGGGATCGAGCGCCTCCGGGCCGCCCTGCCCCGGGTGGGTGAGCTGCCCCTCGGGGGCACCGCCGTGGGCACCGGGCTCAACGCCCCGCCCGGCTTCGCCCCGGGGGTCATCGCCCGGCTGGCGTCGCAGCTGGAACTCCCGCTGACCGAGGCGCGGGACCACTTCGAGGCCCAGGGCGGGCGCGATGCCCTGGTCGAGGCCTCGGGGGCGCTGCGGACCGTCGCCGTGTCGCTGTACAAATGTGCCAACGACGTGCGGTGGATGGGCAGCGGGCCGCGCTGCGGCCTGGCCGAGATCCATCTCCCTGACCTGCAACCGGGGTCGTCGATCATGCCCGGCAAGGTCAACCCGGTCATGGCCGAAGCGGTGTGCCAGGTCGTGGCCCAGGTGGTCGGCAATGACGCGGCGGTGGCCTTCGGCGGCGCGGCCGGCAACTTCGAGCTCAACATCATGCTGCCCGTAATGGGCCGCAACCTGCTCGAGTCGATCCGCCTGCTGGCCTCGGTCAGCCGGCTGTTCGCCGACAAGTGCGTCGCGGGCATCGAGGCCGACGTCGAACGGGGCCGGACCTACGCCCTGTCCTCGCCCGCCATCGCCACCGCCCTCAATCCCTACATCGGCTACGAGGAGGCGGCCCGGGTGGTCAAGGCCGCGGCGGCGGAGGGAAAGGACCTGCGGACGGTGGTCCTCGAGCGGGGCCTCATGTCCCCTGAGGAGGTCGACCGGGTGCTCGACCCGGAAGCCATGACCAGAGGCGGCATCATCAAGTAGGCGGCATCATCAGGTAGGAGACATCATACATACGAGTGTATGATGACGGTGTGCAACAACGTTGGTGGTTGGTCGGGGCCGGCATCTGGAGCGCCGGTCTGGTGCTGGCGCGGCCGTGGTGCCGGCGTACAGCAGTACCAGCGTGAGCACTTCCTCATCATCGGCCCCCATCGTGCTCGGCAACTCCGCCCAGACGTTGCTCCAGGTCAACGGCCCCCCCGTGCTGGTGCCACTGTCCCTGCCGTTCCTGGCGGTCGTGGCGGTGGCGCTCCTGCTGCCGAAACACCCCCGTCTGGCCGGGGCGGTCACTGTGTTGGTTCTAGTGTTTTGTCTGCTGGGAATGCTCACGGTCGGCGTCTTCGTGCTCCCGGTCGCCATCCTGCTGGCGGTGGCATGCTCCCGGCCCGCTGCCGCCCGGTGACGGCCCGGCGGGTGTACCAGGTCGGTGCGGTGGCATGGGCTGCGGTCGGCGTCACGATCGCGCGGGGCGCTCTCCGCCTGGGCGGCCCCGCCGTCCCCGTCGTTGTCTGGGTCTCGTCGGTGTTCTTCCCCCTCATAGCCGTGCTGGCCGCGCTGGCATTGGCCCGGGGCCATGACCGGCTGGCGGGTCTGCTCCTCGTGGTGTCGGCGGCGACGCCCACCTACTTCTTCTGGATCGTCAATGTCCCCGCCCTCGTCGTGGGCGGGGCGCTGCTCATCCGAGGGCGGGTGAGCCCTCGAACGGCCCGGGTTCCTTCGGGGTCGGAAAGTTCGGGCCCTGCCAGCTGAGGATCTTGGCCAGCCGGTCGGTGACCGCCTTCCACTCGGCCGGCCGCCAGCCTTCGGCCGCCGCCACCACCTTGCCCTCCATCCCGACGTGCACCAGGGCGGGCAGCCGTTCGAGCCCGAACTCCTTGACCGCCACTCGGTCCGGGTCGGCGAAGGTCAGCAAGTCGTTGGCCCAGGGACCGAGGAACTGGCGACACTCGTCTGCCGTGGCCGTCACCAGCCAGGCGATTCGGGCGTCGGCCTGCTCGAAGGTCCGCAGGATCCGCCCAGCGGTGGGAAGGATCCACGCGCTTTGGTGGGTGAAGGGATCGAGGGCCACGAAAAGGAGATGGAACGTGGTGAGTAGCTGCCCGACCGTCCGCGGCTTGCCCTGAATCGGCGTCAGGACGAGGTCAGGTGAGGGGTCACGGGCCACGGCGCCAGCAACGTAGCGCAGCTCACTCCAAGCTCACGAAATGGGGACTAGCCCGTTTGTCGTGCGGGGCAGTACGGTCGGGTGCATGGGCACAGGCTTGACCGGCGGCCTCTACCGACTTCTGCTGCTGCTGCACATTCTTTGCGTCGTCCTCGGGTTCGGGGCGGTGTCGTTCAACGGGCTGTACCGGGTTCGAGCCCGCCAGCGGGGCGGGGAGGCCGAACTGGTCCTGCTGGAGGAGAACGCCTACGTCACCCGCACGGCCGAGTTCCTCATCTATGGCGTCTTCGTCTTCGGCATCCTCGTCGCCCTCACCAGCAAGAAGGCGTGGGAGTTCAGTCAGTCGTGGCTGTCGGTCGCCATGCTGCTGTACCTGATCGAGATCGGAGTGGTGCACGGCGTCATCCACCGCTCCGAGCGCCAGTACAAGACGCTGCTCGGCCAGGTCAACGCTGCCGGTCCCGGTGGTCGCCCCCCCGAGGTGACCCAGCTCGAGCAGCTTGAGAAGCGGATTCGGATGGCGTGGAACGGGTTCAACCTCGTCTTCCTGGTCATCTTGTACCTGATGGTATTCACGCCCGGGCAGGTGCGGGCGGGCTGACCGCCGCGTTCGGCTGTGCATCCCATTGAGCACCTGCGCTATGTCGCTCGAGCGTCGGGCGCCGACCCGAGCCTGCTGATCAGGGAAGCAGCCGAGGCCCTGGCGGGCGTGGTGCAGGTCGAGCCGGCCGGTCTGGTTCCGGCCTGCCGGCGGCTCATCGAGCGCCATCTCACCGTCGGCCCGGTGTGGTGGTTGGCCGCCCGGGTCCTGACCGCGGCCGATCCGGCGGCGGCCGCCGGGGCAGCCGGGGCGGAGATGGACGATGACACCACGGTGGCGGCCCTGGCCGCGGCGTTGCCCGACGACGTGACCATCACCATCGTGGGCTGGCCCGACCTGGCGGGCGCGAGTTTGCGTCGCCGGGGCGACGTCGAAGTGCTGGTGGCCGACGCCATGGGGGAGGGGTCGATCCTGGCTCGCCGGCTGGACGCGGCCGGGACGGTGGCTGCGGTCGTGTCCGATGCCGGGGTGGCCGCGGCGGTCGTGGTGTCGGATCTCGTGGTGGTGGAGGCGACCGCAGCTGGCCCGAGCGGCATCCTGGCGACTCTGGGCTCGCACAACGCCGCCGCGGTGGCGGCCCATCGTGGGGTCCCGGTGTGGGCCGTGACCGGTGTGGGCCGGGTGTTGCCCGGACGACTCTGGGAGGCCTTGCTCCAACGGCTCGACCGGGGGCCGGCCGAGCCGTGGGACCGGCCGGTCGAGCTGGTTCCGGCCACCCTGCTGACCGCGGTGGTCGGACCGGGTGGGTTGGCCGATCCCGCCGACGGCCTGGCCCGCGCCACCTGCCCGGCCGCCCCCGAACTCCTCCGCCCTGCCCCGGGTTGAAGAGTGCAAATCGGTGACGGGATGCGTTCGGACCGGCGCCTCAGGGTAGGTTCGGAAGCCAATGGGTGAGATCGTCGAGTTCCCGAGCCATGGTGCCACCGCATCCGGCTATCTGGCCGTGCCGGAGTCAGGCACGGGACCTGGCGTGGTCGTGATCCAGGAGTGGTGGGGGCTGGTCGACCACATCAAGAACGTGGCCGACCGCCTGGCGGGCGAAGGGTTCGTGGCCCTGGTGCCCGACCTGTACCACGGTGAGACCACGCGAGAGCCGGACGAGGCGGGAAAGATGCTGATGAGCCTCAACCTGGAGCAGGCGGGCAAGGACATGAGCGGGGCCGTCGACCACGTGGCCGCCCACTCCACCGGCACCGGCGTCGGCGTCGTCGGCTTCTGCATGGGGGGCGGCCTCGCCCTCCTGCTGGGCACGTTGCGGCCCGACGTGGTGAAGGCGGTGGTGCCGTTCTACGGGCTCAACGCCTGGCCCTCGCCCGGCCCGGACTGGTCGAAGATGACGGCGGCGGTGCAAGGCCACTACGCCGAGAACGACGAGGGGGCCGGCCCGGCCGCGGTCGAGAAGCTGGAAAGGGAGCTCGGTGGCCGGGGCGTCGCGGTCGAGCTGTTCCTGTACCCGGGTACCGAGCACGCCTTCTTCAATGACACCCGCCCTGAGGTGTACGCCCCTGAGGCGTCGGCGCAGGCATGGGAGCGCACCCTCGCGTTCCTGCGTTCGACCCTGAGCGCCGGGGCCTAGGGCTGTTGCCCGGCGTGCGGGGGCGGGAGTCGGGCCTCGACGGGGCGGCGCCGATTCGGCCCCGGCCGGTATGGGCCGGGACCGGGGAGGCTTTTCCCCATCCCTGATCTGATCGACGACTACCTCGAGTTGGGCCTGGCCCTCGGGCGCCACATCGACGGCCTGGTCGACGCCTACTACGGCCCGGCCGACCTCGCCGCCCGGGTGGCGGCCGAGCCGGTGCGGCCGCCGGCGGAACTGGAGGCGCGGGCGCGCCGGCTGCTGGCCGACCTGACCGCCGACCGGGAGCTCGACCCGGGCCGGCGCCACTTCCTTGAGGCCCAGGTGGTGGGGCTGCGCACGACCGCGGCCAAGCTGGCGGGCGGGGCGATTGGCTACGCCGACGAGGTCCAGGCGTGCTACGGCGTGCGGCCCGAAATGGCCCCGGAGGACGATTTCGCCGCCGCTCACCGGCGGCTGGACGAGGTGCTGCCGGGATCGGGACCGTTGGCCGAGCGCTACGGGGCGTGGCGGGAAACCCAAGCGGTGCCGCCCGACAAGCTGCGCCCCGCGGTCCAGTCGCTGGCCCAGGACCTGCGGGAACGCACCGCCACGCTTTGGGGCCTGCCCGAGGGCGAACGGGTGGAGTTTGACCTGGTGACCAACCAGCCCTGGGCCGGCTTCAACTATTATCTGGGTGACCTCCGCAGTCGGGTGGTCATCAACGTCGACCTGCCGGTCCTGTCCACCAGCCTGGGCCACCTGGTCGCCCACGAGGCCTATCCCGGCCACCACACAGAGCACTGCCGCAAGGAGGTGGGGCTGGTCCGGCGCCAGAAGCAGTTGGAGGAGACCATCTTCCTGGTGGGTACGCCCCAGTGCCTGCTGGCCGAGGGCCTGGCCGACCTGGGCCTGGAGATCGTCGCCGGTCGCCGGCCCGAGCCGGTGGTCGCCGGCCACCTCCGGCCGCTCGGCATCCCCTACGACGCCGACCTGGTCGCTCAGCTGGCCGAAGCGGGAGAATCGCTGGGCCGAGTGCGGGGCAACGCCGCCCTGCTCTTGCACGAGCAGGGGGCGGACGTCGACACGGTCGTCGACTACCTGGCTCGCTGGTCGCTGCTGTCGCGGGTTCGGGCCGAGAAGGCGGTGCAGTTCCTCACCGATCCGACCTGGCGGGCCTACGTCTACTGCTACGCCGAAGGGGTGGCGCGGTGCCGGCGTTTCGTGGCCGGTGATCCGGCTCGCTTCGCCCGGCTCATCTCCGAGCAGCTCACCCCCGCCGATCTGGCGCCCGCCGCCTGACCGGCCGCCACCTGACCGGCCGCCACCTGACCGGCCGCCACCGATAGCCTCGTCGCCATGTCGCAACGAACCCGGCAGCTGCCCCGGCGCTCGTGTCTGGCCGTTCCTGCCGCCAGCGAGAAGATGATGGCGAAGGCGGCCGGTCTGGCCGCGGACATGGTGTTCCTCGACCTCGAGGACGCCGTCGCTCCCCTGGAGAAGGAGGGCGCCCGGGCCAAGGCGGTCGACGCCATCAAGAATCACGGCTGGGGCGACAAGGTCCTGTGCGTGCGGGTCAACAGCTGGGACACCAAGTGGACCGCGTTCGACGTCATCGATGTGGTGGGCAATGCGGGCGATCGGCTGGACGAGGTCATGCTGCCCAAGGTGGATACCGCGGCCCAGGTCGTCGCCCTGGACCTGCTGCTCAACCAGGTGGAAGCCCGGGCCGGTCTGCCGCGGGGGCACATCGGTATCGAGGCCCAGATCGAGACGGCCCGGGGGCTGATCAACGTGGAGGAGATCTGCGCCGCCTCGCCCCGCCTGGAGACCGTCGTCCTCGGTCCCGTCGACTTCTCGGCCTCGATGGGGATGCCGTCGCTGGCCGGCGGCCTCGCCATCCCGGGGTACCCGGGCGACTACTTCCACTACGTCTTCATGAAGATCCTGATGGCGGGCCGGGCCAACGGCCTCCAGGTCATCGACGGGCCGTACGTGAAGATCCAGGACCTGGAGGGTTTCCGGGAGTTCAGCCGCCGCACCCAGATCCTGGGGTACGACGGGAAATGGGCCCTCCACCCGACCCAGGTGGGGATCCTGAACGAGATGTTCGCCCCGAGCCCGGCCCAGTTCGACCGGGCCTGGGCCATCCTCGACGCCTACCGGGAGGCGACGGACGGGGACCGGCGGGGGGCCGTCATGTTCGGCGACGAAATGATCGACGAGGCGTCCCGGAAGGTGGCGGCCAAGGTGGTCACCCAGGGGGAACGGGCCGGTCTCAGCCGCAGCCCCAGATCACCCGAGTAGCGCCGGCCGGTCGCGGTCAGGCGCAGTCGCGGCAGAGCTGATGGGCGGGGTCGGCCAGCTGACCCGGAGGCTTGAGCAGGAAGCACGATTGGCAGAGGAACTCATCGGGTTGGCGGACCGGGATGACCGTCGCCAGCTGATTGGGCGCGTCGTCCTCTTCCTCGTCCTCCTCCACCTCCTCGTCCACCTCGGTCTCGCCACCGCGCAGCCGCTCGGCCAGGATCACATCCAGGCTGGCCTCGACCTCGTCGGCCAGCAATTCCTCGTCGTCGGTCTCGGGTTCGGCCGTCGGGTCGGCGGGCGTGGCCGCCTTGCCCACCACGGCGACGGGCACCTCGACGACGCCTACCTCGTCGTCAACGTCAACGTCCGCGTCGAGGGTGCCGTCATCGTCGAGCGCGTCTTCATCATCGAGCGCGTCGTCACCCTCATCGATGTCCTCGAGATCCTCGAGGTCGGCGAGGTCGTCGATCTCCTCGATTTCGTCAATGGTGTCGGGGCCGTCATGGCCGTTCTCATCGATATCAACGCCCGCGGTGCTCAACTCCGCATCGACGGCGGTCGCCCCATTGGGCATCGCCTCGGTCTTCAACTTGGGCTTGGTCGTCGCAATCTCCTCGCGTGGGCGTGGCCGTCGTTCGGCATCCTCAAACCAGTTCCCGCCACCAGCTATTCCCCCTCGCGGTGTATTGGCGCGGCGGGTCGTTTTCCAGCCCCCTGTTCCCGTTCTCCCGAACGATCAAACGTCGCCCTCTGGTCGGGTGGTCAGTCCTCCTGCAGGACCGGCGGCCCGATCCGATCACGCAGCAAAGCGACCACCTCGCCCGGTTTGGCGTGCCTTCCCAAGCTGGCCTTGGAGAAGATCAGTTCGTTGTCGAGGATCACCTCGAAACGTCCTTTGGACGAGGGGAGCAACTCGACGGTCTTGATGATCGAAGCCCAATTGGTGAGGAGTTCGTCCGTCAGACCGACGGCGCGGGGGATGTAGTTTCAGGGAACGCAGAACTCGATCAGCACGGTGTGTCGGGGATCGAGCACGCTTCACTCCTTCCAGGTGGCAGGCGAGCCCACAAGCTACCGCTCTCCCGCCGCAAGCTCGACCAAGCGCCGGGCCACCACCTTGAGGGCCAGAATCTCGTCGGCCCCCTCGAAGATCGACAGCACTCGGGCATCGACGAAGTAGCGCGACACCGGGAACTCCTCGGCGTAGCCCATGCCCCCATGGATCTGCATGGCTTCCCGGGTCACCCACTCGGCCGCCCGGCACACGTACGCCTTGAGCATGGACGCCTCGACCGCGCCCGTCCCGGTCGCCATGAGGCGGGCCACCTCGTACATGTGCTGACGGGTGGCCTGGATCAAGACGGCCATCCGCCCCAACTTGGCCTGGGTCAACTGATACTCGGCGATGGGCCGGCCGAAGACGACCCGGTTGGCGGCATAGTCCCGGGCCGCCTCGTACGCGGCCTGCATGAGCCCGATGGCCCGGGCCGCGGTCTGCAGCCGGCCCGCCTGGAAGCCCTCCATCTGGAGGTAGAAACCCCGGCCCAACCCCGATGGCCCGCCGATCAGGCAGTCCCCGGGAACCCACCAGTTGTCGAACGCCAGCTCGAAGGAGTGCATGCCCCGGTAGCCGATGGTGTCGATGGGTTGCCCCTCCAGCCGCCCCTGGCCCGGTCCCTCCAGGTCCGCCTGCGAGACGATGAAGCCCCGGCCGTCGGTCTGCGGCTTGGGCACCACGAACAGGCTCAGGCCCCGGTGGGCCGCGCTGCGGTCGGGATCGGTCCGGGCCAGCAGCATCAAGACATCCGCCCGGGCCGCGAACGTGCACCAGGTCTTCACCCCGTTGATGATCCAGCCGTCGGCCCCGCCTGGGGCGGCTGTGCCGGACGCCGGCGTCGGCGTCACCTTGTGGCCGGCCAGGTCGGGCGCCGGCGTCGCCGTCACCTTGAGGCCGGCCACATCTGAGCCGAAGTCGGGCTCAGTCACCGCCACCGCCACCATGTGCTCGCCCGCCGCGATGCCGGGCAGCCAGGCCTGCTTCTGCTCCTCGGTGCCCCCCTTCACCAGGGCCCGGGTCAGGATCTCGGGCCGGGTGATCAGCGAACCGCCCACCCCGAGGGAGGCCCGGGACAGCTCCTCGGTGGCGATCACCATGCCGAGCAGGTCGCTCTCGCCCCCCGAGGCGAACCCGCCGTACTCCTCGGGCACCGACAGCCCGAACCCCCCCATCTCGGCCAGCCCCGCGATGACCGACTCGGGGATGTCGCCGTTGCTGCGGTGGACCTCGTCAGCCACCGGCCGGATGCGGTCGTCGGCGAAGCGGCGGAAGGTGTCCTGGACCATCTCGAAGTCACTGTCGAGGTGGCGCCGGCCCTCGACGAACGCGAGAGCGGCGACGTAGGCCGGGTCCCGGTACGCCTGGATCACCGGCAGCACGGCGTCGAGGGCGCCCGGCGCCACCCCCCACTCCGCCTCCCGGCCCAACAGCTTGGTCACCAGATCGAAGAGGGCATCGGCGACGAAGGCACACGCCAGGGCGGCTTCGGTGTCCCCCTTGGCCCCGTAATTCATGGCGGCCCGGGCGACGGCCACCCCCGCGGCGGCGTGGGCCAAGTCGTAGGCCACGACCTGGTTGGCCTCCACCGAGTGGGGGCCAACGGCCGCGAGGTGGGCGGCGGTCCGGCCGACCACGTCGTCGGCGGCTGCGACCGCCGCCTTCAGGCCGCCGAGGTCCGGAGTGGCAGGCATGGGGCCGAGGGTATAGCCGTCACTCGCCCGAGCGGCGGGCAACCACGGTCACCAGCGGGGGCAGGACCACCGGGTCGTCGCCGGGGTCGACACCCGTCAATGCCTCGAGGTAATCGCCCACCGGGCCCGGCCCGACCCACGCGGGCGCCTCGGCCCAGGCGTCGACCAGCTCCAAGCCGGCGTCTCGGACCAGCTTGGGCAGCAGCGCGCCCACGTCGGGGTGCCGGGCGTCAGGGTAGGAGAAAGGGTGGCCGTCGATGCGACCGGCCGAGGTGACCGGTTCCTGCGCTACGACCCAGCCCCCCGAGCGCACTGCGGAACGCATCCGCAACAAGACCGCAACCGGGTCGTGGACATGGAGCAGCACGAACCGGCAGAACGCCAGGTCGACCTGTTCGGGCAGGGTCAGGTCCTCGCCCGCCTGTGTCAGGGCGATTACCTGGGCCTGGGCGGCCTCCGCCGCCGCCTGGGCCACCGCATCGCGGGCCGCGGGGTCGCTGTCGACCGCGTACACCCGGCCATCGCGGCCCACGATGCGCGCCAGGGCGACGGTCACGTCACCGCCACCCGCGCCCACGTCGACGCACCGCCACCCCTCCCGCAGGCCCAGTCGGTCCAACGCGGTCGCAAGGGGGCGGCGGTAGACGTCGTTGCGCAGTTCGAGTTCGATCACCAGGCGCCATGCCGGCCGTGGGGGAGCGTCACCGGGCCATTCTGTCAGCGCTCAGCGGCGTCTCGGCAGGTACGCGACGCTGCCTCGGTCGCGCGTATGCTTGGCCGTTCCAGGTCGCCGGGGAAAAGGGGTCAGGCATGCTGCAGGGGAAGCGCAGAATCGGCCGCACGGTGGTGCTGGTGGCGGCGGTCGCCATGGTGGTTGCGGCCTGCGGGAGCAACAAGAGCGAAAGCACGCCCAACGGCACCGGGGCGGCCAAGAACATCGTCAAGATCTCCCTCATCGCCCCCTTGTCCGGCGACCTGACGCCGCTCGGCAAGGGCATGCAAAACGCGGTGGACCTGGCCGTCAAGCAGGCCAATGCGGCCGGGAAGGTGTCGGGCTGGACGATTCAGTTCGATCCCGAAGACGACACGGCCAAGGCTGACGTCGGCGCCCAGGTGGCGGCCAAGGTGAGTTCGGACCCCCAAGTGGCGGGCGTCGTTGGCACCCTGAACTCGAGCGTGGCCCAGCAGGTCCAGCCCATCTTGGACAAGGCCAGCATCGTCATGATCTCCCCGGCCAACACCAATCCGACCCTCACCCAGGGCAGTGACCCCAACAACAAGATGCGGCCGTACAAGTCGTACTTCCGGGTTGCGACGACCGACGCCATCCAAGGTCCCTTCGCGGCCGACTATGCCGCCAAGACCCTCAATATCAAGAAGGTTGTCGTCATCCACGACAAGAAGACCTACGGCCAGGGTCTGACCGACGCCTTCAAGACCCAGTTCACCGCCGATGGGGGCACCGTGCTCACCACCGAGACCGTCAACCCGGGAGACAAGGACTTCAACGCGGTCATCGCCAAGGTCAAGCCGCTCAGCCCGGAGCTCATCTACTACGGCGGCGAGTTCCCCGAGGCCTCGCTGATCTCCAGCCAGGCCAAGCAGGCCGGGCTCAACGTGCCCCTGTTCGGCGGGGACGGCATCTACGACCCGAAGTACATCAGCGTGGCCCAGCAGGCGGCGGAAGGTGACCTGGCCACTTCCGTCGGCGCCCCGGCCGAGCAGCTCGACTCGGCCAAGAAGTTCGTGGCGGACTATGCCGCAGCCAAGTACCCCGAGGCGTACTCGGCCTACGGCGCCTATGCCTTCGATGCCGCCAACGCCATCATCGACGCCTACGCCAAGGTCCTGCCGGGCAAGACCGCGATCGACACGAGCGTCCGCCAGGCGATCGTGGCGGCTGTCCAGGGCGAGAGCTTCGACGGGGTCACCGGACACGTCTCCTTCGATCAATTCGGAGACACCACGTCGAAGGTTCTCACCGTGTACAAGGTGGTCGGCGGGGTCTGGAAGCCGGTGAAGACCGACACCTTCAAGTAGGGACGCGCCGGTAGCGGCAGGGACTCCCACCCGCGATCGGGGCGTCAAAGCTAAGGGGCGCCGATGACGCAGTTCTTGCAACAACTTGTCAACGGCGCCACCCTTGGGGCGACCTATGCCCTGATCGCGTTGGGCTACACAATGGTCTACGGGACCATCCAGCTGATCAACTTCGCCCACGGAGAGATCTTCATGATCGGCGCCTTCTCGGGGTTGACGGTGTGGAAGTACTGGCTCCCGGCGTCACAGCGCACCAACGTCTGGGTTGCCCTTCCGATCGTTCTCGTCGTGGCAATGACCGGGTCGGTCATTACCGCCGTGCTCATGGAGCGGTTCGCCTACCGGCCGCTGCGGCGGGCGCCCAGGCTGGCGCCGCTGATCACCGCCATCGGCGTGTCGATCACCCTGCAGGAGGTGGTTCGCCTCTACTACCCGGGCGGTACATCGCAACTCCCCTTTCCCCGGCTGGTGTCGAACGGGCGGTTCTCGGTGGGGGGCGTGACCGTACCGTGGGTTTCGGTCTTTGTCGTGGTCACGGCGGTAGCCGGGATGATCGCCCTGCAGGCGTTCGTCATGAGGAGCCGCACGGGCAAGGCGATGAGGGCCACGGCTCAGGATCCCGACACGGCCCGTCTCATGGGGATCAATACCGACCGGGTGATCGTCATCACCTTCATGCTGGGCGCGGCGCTGGCGGGAATCGCCGGCGTGCTGCAGGGGATGCGGTTCGTCCAGATCGACTTTCGGATCGGGTTCCTCGCCGGCTTGAAGGCGTTCACCGCCGCCGTCCTCGGTGGGATCGGCAACATCACCGGCGCCGTCCTGGGTGGCTTCCTGCTCGGGATCGTCGAGGCACTGGCGATTCAGTATCTTCCCGATGGTTCGGCCTATAAGGACGTGTGGGCGTTCGTGGTGCTGATCGCGGTGTTGGTGTTCCGACCCGCCGGGCTGCTGGGCGAGCGGGTCGGCAGCCGGTCATGATGGCGGTCAGGCGCCATCGCTCCAGGCCGAACTGGCAGTCAGTCGTTCGTCAAGCGGGTCGGGCGACGGTGTCCCAGCTGCAGTCAACGGTCGGCCCCCGACGGTTAGCGGTCGGTGCGGTCGGTGCCATGCTGGCCGTCGTCGGGTCGTTCGCGCCGTGGGCCGCCTTTTTCTTCGGCTACGCCGGCAAAGTGACCCTTAGTGGCTTCCCGGGTGGGGCGCGGTTGTTCTGCGTGGTGCTGGTCGTGGTGGCTCTCGGCCTGGTCGTGGACGCTCCCGGGCGTGGGGCCGCGGGTACGGCGGGAGCGATCGGGATACTGCTGATCGCCGGGGGCAACCTGCTGGGGATCGCCTACCGGGGCGGGGGCCTGGGCGCAGTGGCCTGGGGGGCATGGGTGACCGTTGTGGGAGGCCTCCTGATGCTGGCCGCCTTCCTTTCTTTCGAGCCCGACGCGCCGGTGTCGCTCCGCATGGGTGACCGTGTGCCACCCCTTCAGATCGTCATCGTGGCGGCGGTTCCCGCCGCCATTCTCAGCCTGGTGGTCTGGGGGCTGCGTATCAACGAGTCCAGCCGTTTCCTGTCGTTCCTCGCCTTTCTGGCCGTCGGCACGGTCGTGCTGCAAAAGGTGGGCGTCGTCGCCCTGTGCCAGGACGTACTAGCTCGATACCGGCCCGCCGCCATCGCCCTGGGTTTGGCGGCCGCGACCATCTTCCCGTTCACACAGCACGGCAGCGCCTATTGGCTTCGCGTGTTCGCGTCGGTCGGCGTGTTTGCCTGCGCCGCCATCGGGCTCAATGTGGTGGTCGGGTTGGCGGGCCTGCTCGACCTCGGCTATATCGCCTTCTTCGGCACCGGCGCCTACATCGGCGGTCTGCTGGCCAACGCCAGGCTGACGACCGTTCACGTTCATTTGCCGTTCGTCGTCGTCATCTTCGTCGGCGCCAGCGTCGCCGGCCTGGTGGGCCTCTTCGTCGGTGCTCCCACGTTGCGGTTGCGGGGTGACTACCTCGCCATCGTCACCTTGGGGTTCGGCGAGATCTTCAGGATTACCGCCAACAACTGGGATGGTTTGACGCGCGGTCCCAATGGCATCGCGGGAATCCCCGATCTGAAGGCCGGGAGTTTCAACCTCGGAGACGCGCACAAGGTGCTCGGTGTCGGCCTTCCCAGCTTCGCCAACTACTACTTCGTCGAGCTGATCCTGCTCGTGGCCGTGGTGATTGTCTTCACGCGCCTGAACGACAGCAGGATAGGTCGGGCGTGGGTTGCCATCCGGGAGGACGAGACCGCCGCCGCGGCCATGGGAGTCAACACCATCCGCCTGAAGCTGCTGGCCTTTGCCACCGGGGCCTTTCTGGCCGGCGCGGCCGGGACCATCAATGCCCATGTGACCACCCAGGTGTCGCCCGACTCCTACACCTTCCTCGAGTCCATTCTGCTGGTGGCGGCCGTCGTCCTCGGGGGCATGGGCACGGTGCCCGGCGCGCTGCTGGGTTCGACCATCCTGTTCGTCATCCCTGAGAAGCTGAGGTCGTTCCAGGACAAGCGGCTCCTGTTCTTTGGCCTGGCGCTGATCATCATGATGCGATTTCGTCCTGAGGGGATCGTCGCCAGCCGCCGCCGCCAGCGCGAGTTGCACGATACGTCGACCTCAGGGGCAGTCGGAGCGCCACCGGGGGCACCCGTGGCGAGCGTATGACCGACCGGTCTTCGAGCGGTGGAGCGTCTTACGCCGGAGGGGCCGACCCGGTGCTGGTCGCATCCAAGGTCACCAAGCGCTTCGGTGGCCTGGTGGCAGTCAATGGCGTGGATCTGTCCGTGGCCGATGGCGAGATCGTGGGACTGATCGGACCAAACGGGGCCGGGAAGACGACCTTCTTCAACTGCCTGACCGGCATGGAAGTCCCCACGTCGGGCCGTGTCACCTACCGGGGCCTGCGCCTGCATGGGCGCCCGGATCGGATCACGGTGGCAGGTGTGGCTCGGACCTTCCAAAACATCCGCCTGTTCCCCAACATGACCGTCATCGAGAATGTGATCGTGGGGCGGCACTGCCGCACCCACTCCGGTGTGCTATCGGCCGTGGGGCGTGGTCCTCGTTACCGGCGGGAGGAGCGCGAAAGCCGGGAGCGAGCCTTGGAATTGCTGGACTTCGTCGGTCTGGGATCGTCCCAGAACAGCCTGGCCCGCAACCTCCCCTATGGCGATCAGCGTCGCCTCGAGATCGCGCGGGCGATGGCCACCGAACCCGGGTTGCTCCTGCTGGACGAGCCCACCGCGGGCATGAACCCCCAGGAGACCCGAGCGGCCACCGACCTGGTCAGGCGGATCAACGCCCGTGGTCTGACGATCGTGGTCATCGAGCACGACATGCGCTTCATCTTCGGTCTCTGTGATCGAGTGGTCGTGCTGGTGCAGGGCCAGAAGCTGGTCGAAGGATCGCCCATCGAGATCCAAACCGACTCCCGGGTCATCGAGGCGTACCTGGGAGCCCCCGCCTAGATGAGCTTGCTCGAGATCCGAAACCTCCGAGTGGCGTACGGCAAGATCGAAGCGGTCAAGGGGATCAGCTTCGACGTGGAGGCGGGTGACGTCGTCACCCTCATCGGGGCCAACGGCGCCGGCAAGACGACGACGTTGCGCACACTGTCGGGGCTGTTGCACGCGGAGAGCGGCGAGATGCGGTTCGACGGCGAGCTCATCAACGAACTGCCCGCGCACGAAATCGTGGAACGGGGGATGGCCCACGCCCCGGAAGGACGAAAGGTATTTCCCCGATTGACCGTGCTGGAGAACCTCGAACTAGGTGCGTTCACCCGCACCGATCGCGATGGCGTACGGTCGGACTTCGAGCGGATGTTCGCCCTTTTCCCCGTTCTGGCCGAGCGGCGCACCCAGGCCGCCGGGACGCTGAGCGGGGGCGAGCAGCAGATGCTGGCCATGGGTCGGGCCCTCATGAGCCGGCCTCGCTTGCTCATGCTGGACGAGCCTTCCATGGGATTGTCACCGATCATGATGCAGCGGATCTTCACCACGATAAGCGAGCTCAAGGCGGAGGGGACGACCATTCTGCTGGTCGAGCAAAACGCAAGGGCGGCGCTGTCGCTGGCCGACCAGGCCTATCTGCTGGAGACCGGCCGTATTGCCCTGTCGGGCGGCGGTGCAGACCTGTTGTCCGATGACGGGGTCCGCAAAGCGTATCTGGGCGAGGAGTGACTGGGGCGGTTTCAAGGAGGGATCGTCATGGGAGGAGCACGATCGACTCGATGTTGAGCGTGCCGATCCGAAGTACCTCGGCGCGAGGGGCGCCGAGCCGGTAGGTCGCCAGGCCCTGTCGGGCATGACCATCCAGCCAGAAGACCCGGCGTCCGTCGGCCGACCACACCACGCTGCTCGGCTCACGATCGGAAGTGGCCCCGGCGACGGCCGAGGCGACACCCGACGTGAGGTCGATGAGCCGCAGTTGCCAGGACCCGTCAGGCTGGCGGAAGAACGCGGCCAGGCTCCGCCCGTCGGGCGACCAGGCGCCCGCCCCGAGGGCGGCACCGAGGGTGTCGGGCAGCGCGGTAGTGAGTTGGCGCCCGTCGGGCCGGGCCAGGTGCACCGGTCCGGCTGGAGTCACCCACATCAGCGACCCGTCAGGCGCTCCGAAAGCGAAGGTCGCCGATCCGAGTCTGGTCTGGGCGCTCGAATGGGGATCGAAGCGAACGATCTGGCTGTCTGCTGTTTGCAGGAGCAGCGATCCCGCCACGGAGCCGATCACAGTGGCGGCGGCGGGCAGGGTGGTTGGCCCTGATAGCACCGCGCCGTCTGTGACCCGTACCTCCGTTAAGGCGGACCCTTTCCAGAGCCACACCGCATCCTCCGGGCCCGTCGCCACCAGCCCGTCGGCGGGTCCCAACCTCACGACGTCACCCGACGGTGCCAGCGAGCGCGCGTAGGCGACGCTTGGGGCGCCGTAGTAGGCGACCACGAAGGCGACGCTCCCGCCCCGAAGGACTCGAGCCGGCTCGAATAAAGGCGGTGGTGAGACTTCAATGCCGTTGAGGGTCAACGGAATGGCCCGACTGGTATCCAGGTCGAGTTCGACCATGCCACCGTCGGTCCCGGCCAGCAGGCGGCTCCCCGTGGGCTCCTGGGCGAAGGTGCGAAGCACCGCCAGGTCGGCCGTGGCCGCCGTCAGCTGCACCGGCCCGGGCCGGGCGTGGGATGGAAGGCGGAATCGGCTCAGTTGGCGGGTGAGGAGTGCGTCGATCGAGGCCGACTGCGCCGCCGACTGCGGGCTGGGCGGCGCGGGCAGTTCAGGTGCCGGGTCCCCTGCCCGAAGAACAGCTGCGGCGTGGCGCAGTTCGCCGGCCCGGCGGTCGAAGTACGCCGCCATGATGCGGCCGAGGTGGTCGAGCGCCCCGTCCCGGCTCCAGGGCGCGACGTCGGCTGGATGGGTGGCGACCAGTTGTCGGGCCTCCTCCTCATTGAGGCGGGCGCTGGCCACCCGAGCCCGGTCGTCGTCTGCCGGACCGGCCAGGGCCCGCAAGGTCGCCAGTTGGTCGGTCCGTGACTGGTCGAGGCCCGAAGCCTCGGCCCAGGCTGTTTGGAGGCCGCGGCACCGACTGGTCAAGGCCCGGGTCCGCACGCCCCACCCCGTGCCCGCAACCAGCAGTAGGAGGACGGCCAACAGCCAGGGCCAACGGGACCGGGGCGCTGCCTTGACGTGGGGCTCCTGGTAGAGATCGAGAATCTCCAGGTCCGGCGGGGCCGAACGGGTACCCACAGGGGGATGGTAGATCCGATCGGGGTGCAAGCCGAGGCGACGGCCGGGGTGGTGGTTGGGCGCCCGGGCGTCGCTAGCATCGCTGGTCGTGGCTAGAGGAGACCAGCGGTGTTGGTGACCGGGTGATCTCCGCCGTCTTGCTGGACGTGGGCGGGGTGATCACCACCCCCGAGCACGAGGTGCTTCGTGATCCCTTGACGCGGGCGGGGGGCGACCCGACGACGCAAGCGCTGGATCGGGCCCACTATGCCGGCATCGCGGCACTCGACGCCGGGTTTCTCACCACCGGGACACTCGACTGGCGACGGTACGACGCGGCGGTGGCCCGGGCGGTTGGGGTACCCGAGGACCGGATCGCCGAAGCAGCGGAGGGCCTGGAAGCCGCCTGGAAGCAGGTCCGCGGGTGGCACCGGATCGTCCCCGGTGCGCTCGAAGGGTTGCGCCTGCTAGCCGAGACCGGGGTCAGGCTCGGTGTGGTGTCGAATGCCGATGGCACGGTGGCCGACCAGTTGGTGGCGGCCAAGGTGTGCCAGGTCGGTGAGGGCCACGGGGTGCCGGTGACGGTGGTGGTCGACTCCACCGTCGTGGGCATCGAAAAGCCCGATCCCCGGATCTTCGCGGTGGCCCTGGCCGCGCTCGGGGTCACCTCGGACCACCACGGGTCGCACGTTGTCCATGTGGGCGACACCATCTTCGCCGATGTCGAAGGGGCCCGGGCGGCCGGTTTGCGTCCCCTCCACCTCGACCCCTATGGCGACTGCCCCGGCCCGGCCGGCGACCACGAGCACGTCCGATCGCTGGCCGACGTGGCCGAGTTGGTCCGCTCCGCCCATGCGGAGGCCGCTCGGTCGGCTCGGCGTGCTCGGTGACGGCACGGCCGGGTCGGTGACGGCCCGGTGATGGCTCGGTGACGGTCCACGATCGGCCGTTCGGCCGCAGCTTCGAGGATTTCGAGATCGGCGACATCTACCAGCACTGGCCGGGCAAGACCATCACCGAGTACGACGACCATCTGTTCTGCATGATCACCATGAACCATCACCCGCTGCACACCAACGAGTGGTTCGCCGAGCACGAGACGGTGCACCACAAGAACGTGGTGGTGGGCAACCTGGTGTACAGCCTGGTGCTCGGGATGAGCGTCCCCGACGTGAGCGGTTCGGCCATTGCCAACCTCGAGGTGGAGTCGCTGACCCACAAGCGGCCGACCTTCCACGGCGACACCATCTATGCCGAAACCCGGGTGCTGGACAAGCGGGAGTCGTCGTCCAAGCCCGACCGGGGCGTGGTGACGGTGGAGACCAAGGGGTTCAACCAGCGGGGCGAGGAGGTCTGCTACTTCCGGCGCAAGGTCATGGTGTGGAAACACGACGCCCAGCCGTCGCGGCGGCGACCCTACGGAGACGACGTCTGGGCCGACCCGCCGCCCCATTGACCCGGTTTCAGGAGGCCGTGCTCCAATGGTCGGGCGCCGGGGGCGGCTGGCGCGACCTGCCCTGGGGGCGGACCCGCGACCCGTGGGCAGTGCTGGTGAGCGAGGTGATGCTGCAGCAGACTCAGGTGTCGCGGGTCGTCCCTCGCTGGCATGCCTTCCTGTCGCGCTTCCCTGACCCGGCCACCTGTGCCGCCGCGCCCGTCGGCGACGTCATCGGGCTGTGGGTCGGGTTGGGATACAACCGCCGGGCCGTCCAGCTCCACCGTGCCGCGGCCGACGTGGTGGCCCACCATGGGGGGCGGTTGCCCGCGACGCGGGCGGAGTTGCAGACCCTTCCGGGCATCGGACCTTACACCGCTCGGGCCGTCCTGGTCTTCGCCTTCGAGCAGCGAGCGGCCGTGGTGGACACCAACGTGGCCCGGGTGCTCGCCCGGGCGGTGGCGGGCCGCAAACTGGCGCCCGTCGAAGCTCAGGCGGCTGCCGACTCGCTCGTCCCCGCCGGTCGGTCCCGGACCTGGACCTGGAACCAGGCGATGCTCGATCTCGGCGCCCAGGTCTGCACCAGCACCCGCCCGGCGTGCGACCGGTGCCCCCTCCGCGCGACCGAGTGCGCGTGGGCCCGGGCCGGGTTTCCCGAACCCGACCCGGCCCGGGGCTCAGCGGGCGTCTCCGGGGGGCAGTCTCCGTTTCCCGGCTCTGACCGCCAGGGCCGGGGGCGCCTGGTCAAGGCCCTGCAAGAAGGACCAATCGGTGCGGCTCACTGGGCCGAAGTGGCGGGCTGGCCCGGTGAGGCCGCCCGGGCCACCCGGGCCGCGGCATCGCTCGTGACCGACGGGCTGGCGGTACGGATAGGCGACGAACTAAGCCTCCCCTAGAGCACCAATCAGTCACCTGACCCTTCGCTGGACCGGGTGGGGGTGGACGCCCGCGGGCGTTCCGCCTGCCTGCCGCGACCGTGGAGGGGTGGGGCCGGACCCGGCACGCGGTGGTCATTGGTAGTGCGCCCAGACCAAACATTTGGATCAATCCTGTATCGGTCTTCGGGCGGTTCCTTGTGTCCGGGAAACGCAGCCGCGTCGCAACCCGCACATGGAGGGGCCCATCGGAAAGTCTGAGACCAGCGCGAAGGGCCACTACTCAGTCGACGCCGCCTGTCGCTCAGCAGGCCCGACCATCAAGGTGGGCCCCGTCCTCGTCGACGCCCGCGTGCTGGAAACGATTGAACCCGAACTTGTACTCGACATCGCTCGCTCCCTGATCGATCCCGAAGTGCGGCGGTCGACAGAGAAGCGCATCGCAGCCCTGGCCCGGCGCTGCGTCGAGGTCATGCTGTCATGCCCCCGATGAGGTCGTGGTCGGGGGCGCGGCCCCCCGGCAGGGTGCACGCGGCCGCCTTCCGATAGGTCTGGCGTGCCACTATGTAAGCCGGAGGAGTACCAGAGGATCTGTTAGGGAGACAAGTGGTTTTTTCAGTCGACGCGACCTGGGCCGCATACGCAGACAGGGCCGACGATGACATAACCCCGCTGGCCCAGGTGCGTGCCCGCCACAACCTGCCTTCTTACCCCAGCACCTTTGTTGGACGGGATCTCGAGATCACCGAGGTTGCGGCCGTACTCGAGACGTCCCGCTTGGTAACAATTACCGGTGCCGGTGGGATCGGCAAGACCCGCCTGGGTCTGGAGGTGGCAAGGCGAGCCGCGCCCGGGCAGCCCGACGGGGTGTGGCTGGTGGAGCTGGCCTACATCGACGACGCCGATCGGATCGCGGAGTCGGTGCGGGCCGTGCTGCCATACCGACGCCGGGGAGGTCGAGGAGCGCCCGACTTGGACGAGTTGCTGCGGCAACGGCGCATGCTCTTGGTGCTGGACAACTGCGAGCACCTCGTGGCCGGCTGTGCCGATGTCGTGGCGAGGCTCCTCAGGGTTTGCCCGGAGCTCTCGGTGCTCGCCACCAGCCGGGAGCCCCTGGGAGTCAAGGGCGAGCATGTCTGGAGCATGGCACCGTTGCAGCTGCCCGGCGCCGACGATCTGGACTCCGCCGCCTTGGGCGCGACCGAAGCGGTGCGGCTGTTCGTGGAGCGCGCGTGTGCTGCCGAGCCCGGTTTCTCGTTCAATGTCGAGGTCGCACCCGTTGTCGCCGCGATCTGCCGGCGACTCGACGGGCTGCCCTTGGCAATCGAACTGGTTGCGGCCCGCCTCAGGGTCCTTTCCCCTAGCGAGATCACCGAGCGACTGGATGATCGCTTCAACCTGCTGACTGCCAGGGGCGGGGCGGGAGAACGCCGCCACCACACGCTTCGCGCGGCGATCGACTGGAGCCACGACCTGCTGACCGAAGCCGAGGCGACCTTGTTCCGGCGGCTCGGCGTGTTCGCCGGCGGCTGGGGCCTGCGGGCGGCGGAAACGGTCTGCGCCGGAGATGACGTGCTCCAGGAGAAGATGCTCGACCTCCTCGAGGCGCTGGTCGCCAAGTCCCTGGTGGTGGTCGAGCCCGGCCGGCCGCTCACCCGATACCGGATGCTGGAGAGCATCCGGCACTTCGCGCTGGAGAAGCTCGAGCGTTCCGGTGAGGGAGACGCCATCCGTGAACGCCACGCCCTGTGGTGTGTCGCCCGGGCAGAGCTCGCCGAGCGGGAGCGGCGGGGGCAACGTTACCCGGCATGGCTGCTGGCGCTCGAAGAGGACCACGACAATTTTCGCGCCGCCCTCATGTGGGCGCGGGAGACCCAGCGTGTCGACATGGTGTTGGCCCTAGGGGGCGCCCTGACATGGTTCTGGGAAAAGAGAGGCCATCTCCGGGAGGGCCTGGAGTGGCTGACGTGGGCGGTGTCGCGAGCACCAGGAGCGGACGAGCAGCAGCTGCGCGCCAAGGCGCTCAGGGGAGCCGGGGTGCTGAGCTGGCTGCTCGGCGATGTGTCGTCTGCGGTGCCGTTGGTGGAGGAAAGCGTCAACCTGTTCCGCAGGGCCGGCAACGAGGAGGAGGCGGCGAGCTGCGTGTGCTCGAACGCCTTCCGCCTGTGCAGCAACCCCAGTCACTCTGTGCCGACCCTCCAGGCAAACGTCGCCCGGATCCGCCAAACCGAGAATTTCGACCGGTTGGCGCACGCCTTGGTCAGCTGCGGGATGGCGCATTTCTTCCTGGCTCAGCCGATCAGCGCCAGGACGTGCTTCGACGACTGCCTGGCGCTGCCGCTCGGGTCTCTCGAGCCTCAGGTCATTGGCGCGGCTCTGTTGGGGCTCGGTCGGGTGGCGGTCGTGGTCGGCGACTTCAATGGCGCCGAGGCGTCGCTCCGCGAGGCGCTGGACCTGGCTGTGCACACGTCGGACCACGACGGGCGCAGTACCGCCCTGAGCTGGATTGCCGAGGTGGCACGTGCCCGGGGCAACTACGGCCGGGCCCGCTCCCTGCTGTCCGACGCGCTGGAGTTGGTGGAACAAAGGGGACCGGCATTGTCGCTGGCGCGCTGCAAGCAGTTCCTGGCTCGAGTTGAGCGCGACGAGGGCAATCTCGAAGCCGCCCGGGCGCTGTTCCTTGTTTCCCTCTCTGTGCCCGGGGCCAATGACATGCCCTACCACCGGGTGCGCAGCCTCCAGGGTTTGGCGGAGGTCGCGGTCGCCGAGGGCCTAGCCGACGAAGGTCGCGTCCTTTTCGAGGAGGCGCTGGCGATCGCCACCGAAAACGGCGACAAGCAGGCGATGGCCCAGGCGCTGGCCGGCGTGGCGTCGGTGGTCAGGGCGGCAGGCGATATCGAGCAGGCGGCAAAGCTTCGACACCGTGCCCTTGACCTACAGGAACAGATTGGCGACCTGGCGGCCATCGTGGATTCCCTGGAGGGCCTGGGAGAGTTGGCCGCGGTCGGAGGTCGACCAGAAGTCGCGGGGAGGCTGTTCGGCGCGGCCCACGCCGCCCGGCAGAGCTGTGGCTGCGCTCGGTCTCCAGTCGAGGAACCCGAATACGTCCGTGACCTCGAAATGATCGGGGCCCGCCTGGGCGGTGAGGAGTTCGACCGGGTATGGGCCCAGGGCGCGTCGCTCACGCCCGCCGAGGCAGTGTCGTATGCCGCCAGGGGACGGGGTGGCAAGGCCCGGCTGTCGACCGGCTGGGAGAGCCTGACCCGAGCCGAGCGCGACATTCTGCGATTGATGACCGACGGCCGGACCAACGCGGAGATCGGTGAGCGCCTGTTCATCTCCGGGCGCACCGTCAGCACCCACTTGGCCCACGTCTACCGCAAGCTCGGCATCTCGTCGCGCCGCGAGCTAATCCGAATGACCAAGGAACGAAACCCGTAAAGAGACCCGGCGTCGGCTCACATCGGTAGGAGGGGAAACCGGTCCGGTATCTCGGTGTGATCTCAGGTGGTTGCCGGCACAGGATGTTCGTACAGTTGACGAACGGCGGGATCGTCTCGAACCCAGTTGGCCAGCGATCGAAATCCAGCGACAAGGTTGTGAGCCGGATGCCAACCAAGGGCGCTTCGGATGGTGCGACTGTCGGCAACCCAGACGTTTGTGTCCCATGACCGGTCTGGCATCGAGCCCCATCCTGGATCAGCGGCTATCGACAACTCCTGACGAGCAACATCGACGACCTCCTGGAGCGTCGCCTGGCGGCCCGTCCCGACGTTGTACACCGCCCCTGGTTCCTGGTCTGGCACGGACGCCGCCAGCAAATAGGCGTCAATCACATCGTCGATGTACACGTAGTCGCGGGCGGTCCTGGGATTGGCGAGGGGTGGCAGACGTCCAAGTAGGCCGGCGAGGACGAGGGTGGGCATGAGCCGACTTGGTTCCTCCCACGGCCCAAACGCCGAGTAAAGGCGGAGCGTGCGGATCGCGGCTCCCTCGTGCTTGCCGGCGTAGCGGCAGAACAGCGTCGAAGAGGCCTTCGTCACCGCGTAGTTGCTGTTCGGTTCGAGCCATTCGCTCTCGCCAACCGGGTAGGCCTTCTGGCCGTACTCGGACGACGAACCGGTGTGGACGAAGGCTTCGAACCCGGTTTGAAGCGCCGCTTGTACGAGATTGACCGTTCCGAGGACGTTGGTCGAGAACATCCGGCGCACGTCGGTCTGAAAGGGGTAGGCGCCGTACACGGCCAGATTGAAGTGCCATTCAGCCTCGACCTCATCTACGACCCCCGCGACCCGGTCTCGATCCTCGAGGTCCACCCAGTGGATATGCAGGTCGTCGAGGATGTCCTGGATGCGCCAGACATGACAGTCGGGGCGGGTGAGCACGTGGACCTCGTTGCCATCGTGCAGCAGCCGCCGCACCAGGTTGGCGCCGATGAACCCGGTCCCGCCGCTGACCATCACTCTTCTCATACGGCTCTCACCGTAACCTCGGACGAGGATAGGATCCAGGGATTGTCTTATGTAAATGGTCGTCAAGACGACGAAACCAGGCCCGCGGACCCGTCACCAAGGCGCTCTGAAAGGCCCAAGGCCAGCGCGGTGATCGCCTGCTATCGCGACGCCCTTGCCGTGCCCATCATGCACGAGCGCCTGGTCGCTACATTCACAAAGCTTGGGGTCGACTACGAGATCATCTTCGTCAACGATGCCAGCCCGGACGACGCCGCCCGTGTGCTTGCCGATCTTGCTTCCCGGGATCCTGCCGTGACGGTGATCAACCACGCCCGAAACTTCGGCTCGCAGAGCGCCTTCACCAGCGGGATGCGACTGGCAACCGGCGATGTCGTGATCTTGCTCGACGGCGACCTTCAGGATCCACCTGAGATGATCGCTTCCTTCTTTGAAAAGTGGCTCGAAGGTTATGACGTGGTCTACGGGATCAGAACCAAGCGGGAAGCCACGCGCTTCCTCCAGATCGCGTACAAGGCCTTCTACCGGCTGTTTCGCGCCGCTTCCTACGTTCCGATGCCGCTCGACGCCGGAGATTTCTCGCTGCTGGACCGGCGGGTGGTGGACGCCCTCAATGGTCTGCCCGAGAACAATCGGTTCATCCGGGGCCTACGGGCATGGGTGGGGTTTCGCCAAACCGGCGTTCCTTACCTGCGCCCCGAGAGGATGTTCGGGACGACGACCAACTCACTTCTGCAGAACCTTGGTTGGGCGCGTAAGGCCATATTCTCCTTTTCCTACATCCCGATCGACCTGATCACCATCCTGGCCTTTGTCACGTGTGCCATCTCCCTGTTGCTGGCCGTAGTGCAAGTCGCGCTGCGGATCATCGATCCTCGGCTCGTTCCCGCCGGATTCACCACGATCATCGTCCTCATTCTCTTCATAGGGGGGATTCAGCTCTTGTGCTTCAGCATCCTTGGTTCGTACCTGGTGCACATCTACGACGAAGTGAAACGACGCCCCCCCTATGTTGTTGAAAGTGTCGTCAACCCCCCGAAGCGACCGATCGGTGACGGTCGGCAGCAGGATAAGACATGGGAGTAGAGGGATTGCGGTCCACGCGCTGCGCCCTGTGTGCAGCTGAAGGAAACGCGACAGAACTCTACCCGGCCAACTTCGGCCCGGCAGACCTCGACCCGATCACGTTCTCGGCGCGCCGTCGCCCCGACCGCGTGCGCTATCGGGTCGTGCAGTGCAACGAATGTGGGCTTGTTCGATCCGATCCGACGATCGCCCCGGAGATGACTGCGCACCTGTACACGCGAAGCAGCTTCGACTATCACCTCGAGGTCGGCAGTCTTGCGCGAACCTACGGCCGGTATCTGGCCAAACTGGCTCGCTATCGTACCGAAAGAGTCGCTCTGCTCGAGATCGGTTGCGGCAACGGTTTCTTCCTTCGTGAGGCGCGGCGCCAAGGCTACGGTTTCGTGCGCGGGATCGAGCCCAGCGAGGCGGCAGTGTCCAGGGCCAGCCCAGAGCTCCGGCCGTATCTCGTCTGCGACGTGTTCCGCCCCGGGCTGATCGAGCCCGAACAGTACGACGTCGTGTGCCTCTTTCAGGTGTTCGATCATCTGGTCGATCCCGCGGCGGCACTTGCGGAGTGCTCGGTCGTCCTCAAGCCCGGTGGCCTACTCCTCTTTCTGAATCACAACGTTCGATCGTTCTCCCACCGCGTCCTACGCCACCGGAGCCCGATCATCGACATCGAGCACACCTACCTCTACGATCGAGGCACACTGTCGTCGCTGTGCCAGGCGCACAACTTTGACGTGATGGAGGTCGGTGTTGCCTGGAACCGGTACAGCCTGAACTATCTGGCCCGACTCCTCCCCCTGCCGTCCGCGAGCTCCCGGGCGGTTCAGACGGCACTCGAACGCAGCGACCTGGGGCGGGTGAACGTCTGGATGCCGCTCGGCAATCTGTATCTGATCGCCCAGAAAGCAGATGGCGCGCCTACCCCAGTGCCGTGCACGCGGCAGACACGAGGCTTTCGCGCGAGATTCCGTGAGCCGCCAACAAGTAGGCTTCGTCACCAAGCAGGCCGTCGCCGGGGGGCGATCTGACGCCGCATCGGACGACCCGGCATCCCAACCCGGCCTCGGCCACCACCTCGCACACGAGCGAGCCGACTCCACCCACCACGGAGTGGGCCTCGATCGTCAGGGCGACCGTGCAGCCCGTCAGGGCGTGGACCAGGTCTTGGACCGGCGGAGGACTCAAGCTGGCGACCACCACCACCGCGCATTCGACCCCGTGCTCCGCCAGGGATCCGGCGGCGGCGACCGCAGTCGCCGCCACCGGCCCCATGGCCACCATGACCAGGTCACGTCCCTCGCGTACGCGCTCAGCTCGGCCCAACCCGAAGCGGCCGTCGAGGCCCGGTATGGCGCTACCGCTGTCTTTTCCCAGCCTGAGGTAGAGCGGTCCGGGTAGGTCCCAGGTCGCTCGCATGGCGGTCACCGTTTGCTCGCTGTCCGCCGGGGCTACGACGGAAATGGCGGGTTGGGCCCGCATGACCGCGACATCTTCAAGGCTGTGGTGGGTGTGGCCCGCGGTCCCGTACGCGAACCCGCCGCCAACCCCGACAACGCGGACCGGAAGTTGATGATGAACTGGGCCGTTGCGGATGAACTCGTAGGGCCGTAGGGCGGCAAAGGTCGCGATGGAATAGGTGTAGGGAATGAATCCGGCTTCGGCCAGCCCGGTGGCGACGCCAACCATGTTCTGCTCGGCTACTCCGACGTTGTAAAAGCGATCGGGGAACCGGTCGGCGAAGGGCTCGACCACCATGAAGCCGAGGTCGCCGGTAAGCAACATCACCCGATCATCGGCCTCGGCCAGCTGGATCAACGTTCGTATGAATGCAGCCCGCATACTGCCTCGCGCCCGTTCCCTAGCGCCCGATGGAGGATCTCGCTGGCGCCCGTTGCCCTCGGATGCTAGTCCGGTAGTCGGACGAGATAGCTCCTCAAGGAGCGACACCCTGAATAGTCTTGTTTGTATCGCGCCACAGGTACACACCTTCTGTGGCCACCGGTGGCCGGTCGAACAGATAGCCGAAGAACTGGAGCATCTGGAACTGGTACGCCATTGGCCCCACCAGTACGGTACGGACCTTCCGAAGCGCCAGGTCCCTCAGCACGGACGAGCGAAGATCGGAGGTCATGGGCGGCGGCGCCCCGGACTGAATCTCCAGCATTGTTTGGGACAGAGTCGACGGCGGTGCCCCATACACCGGATGTCCCCGGCTGTTGGGACCGACGAAGTAGCCCTGCGGCATCCGAAAGCGCATGTTGGTGTCGGCCTGCCAAAGCATCGGCTCGTCAGGGTAAAGTTGCTGGAAGGGTGCTATGAGCACGACGCTTCCTTCAGGGATGACACGGGCGGCCGCACTGGTGAAGAACGGCGGCACGCTGGGGGCGGTTGACGGGTAGGGAATCGCCGGGAAGAGCGAGGCTCCGACGGCCACAAGCGCGGCCCACCCGGCAAGACGCCAGGTGATCGACCGACTCCCCATCACATGATCGGCGAACACTGCCAGCAGGAGAGCAGCGAACAGGTCGACGTAGAGGGCAAGACGGCTGGGCAAGACATTGTTGATCAACGGGAGCGATCCCACCCACCGCCACGGCATCGACGCCGCCCCCACGCGACCGTTGAGATGCAGGTGCGGTCCGAAGGACAAGATCACCAACGCCAAGGCGAGAATGCTGCTGACCCGAACGACAGCGCGACGCCAGAGGCGCAGGCAAACGTAGCCAATCACCAAAAGGTATGGAACACCAAGGTACATGTCCCATTCGGACGGGTTACCGCTCCAGGGCCGCGAGAAGGCGGCGGCGTGGTGGATCGGTAGCTGCTGGGTTCCTGTGGGAAGGACAACATTGGCCAAATCGCTGACAAAGACATTGGGCGGTTGTAGAGCCCCATGAAACCCCTGAGGTCCGAAGAACTGCACCCCGAGCGGCCCTGCGGCAAGAACCACGAACACCAGGAACGCATAGCCCAGTGCGACGGCCGCGTGGGCGGCGTGGGCCGCGACCTGGCGTCGGTAGAGCAGGCAGAGGACGACCAGCCCCAGCGCCGCGGCCACGGCCTCGGTGGCCAGCAGCTCCTCGGTCGTCAGGAGCTGCATCACAGCCAGCAGTCCGAGCAGCACGCCGCTGCGGACCGTCGGTCGCCGCTGGCGAACCAGGATCTCGATAAGCGCCAACAGCATGAGGGGAGGTAGAAAGGCGGCGGTAAGGCTAGGGTGGTCCCGCGATTGCGCCAGCATGTAGGGCGAGAACCCGTACACCAGACCCCCGATGAACGCGGCCAGCTCGTGGGAAACGAAGGTGCGGTAGGCCAGGTAGCCGCACCACGCCGACATCGCGATATTGAGCGTGACCAGGGTGTTGTATGACACGACAGGGCCGAAGTTGGCGGTGACGGGCCACAGGATGACGCCGGGGATGAACATGAGCGGGTTCCACATCAGATTGGCCCCGAGTGGATAATTGATGTGATTGGAATAAAAAGGTGAGCGCAGGTGGCTCAACGCATAACGCGTCCAGCTGAGGAACCACATATTCAGCGGTGGATCGCCCGGTGTCCCGATGTGGCGGACGGAGGGGGACCTCCAAGCACCGGCAAAAAGGAGAAACGCCAGCGCCAGGTAGGCCACCATCGCCGCCAGCGGCGGTTGGCGAATGAGCCGGCGTCGGCCCCACCCCGTCATTCGGTTGCCGCTAGCATCGTCTCGGTGCGACTCCTTGGGTGGCTCGCCGCATCGAGGCGTTCGCCCGGGTGGGCGCAAGGCCATTCGCTACATCCTCGTTTCACTGGTGAGCATCGTGGTGGGGAGACGATACGGGACGTCTGCTGCGATGTCGTCGGCTGGCCGGCACCGATGCTGTGATCGTAGCCACCACATCGGCGGCTGTGCCTTTCCTGCCTCGCTCTACCGCCGCCCACCCCCTCCAAGAAACGGTCGCTGATGGCAGTCCTTGACCCTCATGAAATGTCTCGCGAGATTCGACGGATCATCTTGTCCCAGTCGCGGCGGGCCCATGTCGGCCACATCGGCTCGTGCCTCTCCGTGGTCGAAATCGCCGCCGCCCTCTACGGCGGTATCCTCAGAGTCGAGCGTCCCGACGATCCCGCCCGAGATCGGTTCATTCTTTCCAAGGGCCACAACGCGCTCACCATCTATGCGGCCCTGAGCCTGCGGGGATGGTTGAGCAGCGCGGAGCTCGATACCTTCTGCGGCGACGCGAGTCGCCTCGGGGTCCACCCGGATCAGGGGGTGGTCGGCGTGGACTTCTCGACGGGCTCACTGGGCCAAGGTCTGTCGTGGGCGGCTGGCGGGGCCCTGGCGGCACGCCTCCAAGGCTCGAACCGCCGGGTGTTCTGCCTCGTCAGTGACGCCGAGTGCAATGAGGGCTCCACGTGGGAAGCGGTCATGTTTGCCGCCCATCACCGCCTGTCGAACCTGATCGTTGTGGTGGACGTCAACGGGCAGCAGGCTCTCGGGTACACCGCTGATGTTCTTGATCTGTCGCCCCTAGCCGGACGCTGGCGGACCTTCGGTTGGGAGACCCACGAGGTGGACGGGCACAGCATCACTGCTCTCTCCGAGGCGGCGGCCGGGCTGGACACGAGCGAAGGGCCACCCCACGTCCTCATTGCCCATACCGTCTTCGGAAAGGGCGTGTCGTTCATGGAGGGCCAGATCCGTTGGCACTATCTTCCGATGTCGGAGGAGGAGTACCGCCATGCCATGAACGAGATCAACCAGAACTGACGGATTCCAGGTCGGGGTCCCGCATCAGAGCCCCAAACGTCCAAAGCGGCACACCAGCGTCCTACAGGCCGAAGGGGACCCCCGAGACTGTGACCTCGACGACATGGGACGTCGTCATTGTCGCAGCTCGGGGGGCGGCGGTGAGAGTTAGGTGGGAC